>DATHPP010000523.1:0-24328 GCA_035483795.1 Tepidisphaeraceae bacterium
TGAAAGTCGCGCGCCCGCCCAAACACCGAACATCAAAAATTCACGAGGGAAGATGCGATCGCCCTGCCCCAACAGTGCCCCACGGTGCCCCGTCAAGGGTACCAGGCTCGTCTTGGACGTGTCATACCCGCTCGTGCCGCAAGAACGCGCAAATGCGGAGTTCCCGGACACCCCGTAAGTTACCCATCGCGTTCATTTTCGCGAAAGCAATGACGCCCAAGCTTGGGGATGGACCTGCACATAATACCGCCCGCCGCTGTGCGCTACCTGCATCGGACACCCGTAGATCGGCGCCAACACGTCGGCTTTGAGCACCTCCTGCGGCTGCCCCTGTGCCGCCGCCCTCCCCTCGCCCAGCAGCAGCACATTCTCCGTGGCCGGCGGCAACTCCTCCAGGTGATGCGTGATGAACACCACCGTCGGGGGCGACTCGGTCTCAAACATCCGCTGCACCGTCGCCAGCACCTGCTCGCGTGCCAGCAGGTCCAACCCCGCCGTCGGCTCATCCAGCACAAGCAGTCGCGGCCGGATGACAAGCGCCCGCGCGATCAGACACCGCATCCGCTCGCCGCTGCTCAGCGTCGTAAACCGGTGCTCCGCCACATGATGCAGGCCAACGCGATCCAGCACCTCCAGCGATTCCTCCCGCATCCTCTGATCGAAGGGATCGTAAAGTCCAAGGGTTCCGAAGAACCCGGTCAGCGCAACTTCATGAGCGGTCAATTCCGGGTCCATCTCGACGGCGCTGGTGGATTGCACCAGCCGAAGGTCGCGACGCAGGGCGTGGAGATCGACCTGGCCGAAGGTTTCGCCCAGCACCCGCACCCGCCCCGCCGTCGGCCAAAGGTGCCCGGCGATGATGCGCGTCAGCGTGCTCTTGCCGCTCCCGTTGGGTCCCAGAATCGCCGAACACGTCCCGGCCTCCACTGTCCAGTCGATCCCCTGAAGGATCCATCGCCCGTCGCGCCGGAATCCGACGCTGGATAGTTCGATTGCCGCATCCGCCTGAGTCATGTCTAATCGCCGTCGAATCGCAACACTAATACGGGGTCTGATTCATGGTCGCAACCGCTCCGCAGCGCAACTTTGTGCCCAAGGTCCTTGATCTCTCCGACTTTTCTCAGATCGAGCCGTTGTACCGGCAGCTTCTCGAACGCCCAATGGACACCACCGACCAAGCCATGCGCTGGCTGGCGGATTTGTCGGAGCTGACGGCGGCCGTCGACGACTACGGCGCCCGCCGCTACATCGACAAAAGCTGCCATACCGACGACCCGGCGATTGAAAAAGCCTTCCTTCATTTCGTCGAGAACGTCGAGCCAAAGATCAAGCCGCTCTTCTTTGCGCTGCAAAAAAAACTTCTCGAAAGTCCCGCCCGATCCCAGCTCGCGGGACCCGCGCTGGCGATCCTCCTTCGCAAGTGGGGCGCGGACGTCGAGATCTTTCGCGACGAAAACGTGCCGCTGGAGACCCAGGTCATCAAGCTCGCCAACGAATACGACAAGCTCTGCGGAGCGATGACCGTCGATTTTCGCGGCAAGGAGTACACGCTCCAGCAACTGGCCCGCTTCATCGAGGAACCCGACCGCAAAACCCGCCAGGAAGCCTGGGAGTTGACGGCTAATCGCCGGTTGAAGGACCGCGACGCGATGGACGCGATCTTCGAGAAGCTTCTGCCCCTGCGGCAGATGATCGCGGACAACGCCGGCCTGCCCGATTTTCGCGCCTATGTCTGGAAAGCCAATAAGCGGTTCGACTATTCGCCGGAGGATTGCCTCCGGTTTGCCGATGCCATCGCCCGGACGTGCGTGCCGCTCGTCCATGAACTGGATCGCAAGCGGGCACGCGAGCTGAAGCTCGACCGCCTGCGCCCGTGGGACTTGCAGGTCGATCCGCTGGGGCGGGCGCCTTTGCGGCCGTTTGACGAATCGAGCGTCGACGATTTCATCGACAAGGTGAAAAATGTCTTCAGCCGCATGTCGCCAGGGCTCGCGCAGGAATTCGAGTCGCTCCGCACGAACCACAACCTCGATCTCCAGAGCCGCAAAGGCAAGCAGCCCGGCGGATACCAGTGCTGCCTCGAGGAAGCGCGGCAGCCTTTCATTTTCATGAACGCGGCAGGGCTTCAGAAGGACGTCGAAACGCTTTTGCACGAAGCCGGGCACGCCTTCCACTTCATCGCCGCCAGCAAAGAGCCGATCGTCTTTTTCCGCTCCCCGCCGATGGAGTTCTGCGAGGTGGCGAGCATGTCGATGGAGCTATTGGGCTCCGATCATTTCGACGTGTTGTACGACGCGCCCGACGCCGCCCGCGCCAGGCGAACGCTTCTGGAAGGGATCGTCCGCCTGCTCCCGTGGATCGCCACGATCGATTCGTTCCAGCATTGGATCTATACCAATCCCGGGCACACACGCCAGCAGCGCACGGCCGAATGGCTGCGCCTCCAGGATCGTTTTGCCAGCAACCTCGATTGGACCGGCTACGAAGACGCCCGAGCGACGATGTGGCATCGCCAGCTCCACCTGTTCCAGTTGCCGTTCTATTACATTGAGTACGGCATCGCACAGCTCGGCGCGCTTCAGCTCTGGCTCAAATCCAGACACGACCCGCGCCAGGCCCTGGCGGGCTACCGCGCCGCCCTCGCCCTGGGCGGAACGAGACCACTGCCCGAACTCTTCTCGGCAGCAGGAATCGCCTTCGATTTTTCGGAGAAAACCTTGCGACCGCTGATGAATGCGCTGCGGGATGAGCTGGAAGAGCTGTCCTAATAAGACGTGGTGCGCTCTCAGGTGGAGTTTGCCGTGCAGCTTGCCCTTCGCGACAGTCCTCTGGAATCGCGAAGGGCAAGCAGACGACCGAAACAAACGCCTAGTTCGAATTCTGTCTCTCTGTCCCCGTATTCTGCGGCGCTCCACTCACGGGAACATCCGCCACATGCAAATCCCCGTAAATGACGCGATATGAGCTCGCATCCTTCGCGTGATACCAGAAGATCGCTTTACCCGCGTCTCCCTTCTTCACGCCCGCGCCGGCGTAATGCCAATCGGCGCTGGCCGGCAGTTGCTTGACGAACATTAGCGCCCGCCCCGCGTTGACCATGAACTGCATGAACTCCGCCGGTGGCAGCGACTTGCCGGAGCCCGGCGCGTTCTGACGTTGCGCCTTGATCTGGTCTGACACCGGCGCCAGGGCCTTGTTCATGTCCCCGACGCTCGGCGGAAAGACGCCGGTGCGATCGGCAAAATCTCCCAGGAACTTCACCACATCCGCTTCCCCATACGCCGCGCCGCTGACCGTGGTCTGTTGCTGTGTGTAGCCCGCCGGCACGTCAGTGCTGAAAAGCGATTGGGCCAGCGGCTGATCCAGCACCACCTGATCCAGCGTCATCAACATCGACTTGTCCCCGATTTTCACCATCGTTTCGATACGGATGGGCGCACCGGTTTTCGCATCGGCAAAAATCGTGAGCGGCTGGCCGTTCTCCTGTACGTTGAATTGTTGCGCGCGGACGCCGTTGATTTGCGTTTCGCCCTGGGGCTTTCCCGCGTTTCGGCCGATGTTGCGCAGCCGCTCGAACCAGTCGACCGTCGACGCGGCGGCCGCGGCGCTCTGGTCCTGCTGCTCGATCTTCATAACGATCGCGTTCTTGTGCGCGTCATCCACCAGCAGGATCCGCCCGGCCTGCAAGTCCACGATCTCCGGCGGACCGCCGGCCATGTCCGTGCGGAAATGGCCGGGCGCCATGTACATCATTTTCCCGCTTATCGACATTCCCTCCTGCTGAACGCTCAGCTCAGCCGTCATCGTCTGCGCATCGTGCAGTTGCTGAACGACGCTGCCGAACGCCAGGGCGGGCGTCGCATGCAGCAACGCCCACCCCGCCCCGACAATACTCAATGCAATCAAAATGGACGCCGCAATCTTGGATATCGTTTTCATGGCTCTGATCCTCGAGACAATCCAGTGCGGCTGACGCGCCGCGGCGTCACGCGACGCCGCGATCTCTTGCAGGAGCATTTCCTCCGGAAGCTCTCCCAGCGCCGGCGCCTCACGCATTGCGCGAGTCGCTTGCTCCAGCAGATCTTCCTCGTGGTCCTGGCGGTTCATGATCGATCACCCGGAGAACATTGCTGATTGCTGATTTCGGATTGCTGATTTGCAGCCCGGGGCTTTCCAATCAGCAATCCGCAATCAGCATTCAGCAATTCTTTCAACCTCCCGCGGGCACGCAGGATCAACATCCCTACCGCGCCAACGGACACGCCCAGGCGCTCGGCGATCTCCTGATAACTCCACCCTTCCACGCAGTGCAGCACAAACGCCTGCGATTGCTGCGGCGGAAGGGTGGGCAGCGCCGCGCGGAGCTTCTCGAGCAACTCCGCGTTCTCGGCCTGCTGATGGGGCTGCGGAAGCTCGTCCGCAACCGCCTCGAAATCGCCCGGCGGGTCGACCGAATGCCGGCGGTACTTCCGCCGCAATCGATCCATCGCCCGCGCCGTCACGACGTGCAACAACAAGGCGCGGGCGCTTTTGACAGGCTGTCTGCGCGACAGTGCGATGGCTTCGGCGAAGGCATCCTGCACGCACTCCTGCGCATCCTGCCGGTTTCCCAGCAGGCGGCAGGCCGTCCGCCAGGCCGCCGGCCCGTCGTCCCGCACCGCCCGCTCCCAGTCCACCATGAATGCTCCGCTCATCGCGTCAGCCGCAGGTCCAGTCGCCGAAAGCGGGAGTTTATCACGCAGCTTCACTGGTAGTTCAGGGGAAGTGAGCAACACATCGGCGGCAGG
The DNA here is from genome assembly GCA_035483795.1 of Tepidisphaeraceae bacterium. GTDB lineage: Bacteria > Planctomycetota > Phycisphaerae > Tepidisphaerales > Tepidisphaeraceae > DASXMX01. The sequence continues at coordinate 4,788 of DATHPP010000523.1, forward strand.
CGGATTGGTACCGCGTCCTCTCGTGATTGTCCCGCGGTCGGAATTCGGCCGTCTAAAGAACGTGGCACAGCCAGGCCGCCGGCCCGTCCTCCCACACCGCCCGGTCCCAATCCACCATGAACGCTCCGTTTATCGCGTCAGCCGCCGGTCCAGTGACGCACGGCCCGGCCTTCGGCTTGCAGGTCGGCCGAAGCAACGATCTCGTCAATACGCGCGATCGTCTGTCGCCTGACGTGATCCCGCGGTCATCCGCGGTCCAGAACCCACCGCCGATCCCCCGCCGCCAGCTCCGCGCGACGGCGGCACGCGCGTTTCAGCACATTGAGCACCTTCCCGAAATCGCTCGACAGCAACCCCGCACACCAACATGGATTGAACTCGACGATCGCCCACCCGCGATCGTCGATCAATCCCACATCCGCCACAAAAGCCGGCGGCAATTCGACCTCGTCGAACAGCTGCCGGCACACCGCCTGAACCGGCGCGGGCACGGCGACAACCTCCCGCTGATACGCCAGTGGCCTCCCCCCCAACATGTAGGGCGACGCCGTCTCGATCCTGCCATCCAACACAAAACACCGGTACTCCGCCGTCCACTCTACAACCTCAGAGACCAGCACCGGCGTCTGGAGCGCGATGCTCGTACGAATCTGCCCCCGCTCCCGATATACCCCCGCGTCGAACACCTTGTTCAACGGATCGGCCGGCTTGATGAACAATGGTTGCGACACTCGACCAAGGTCGCCCCAGGTCGCATATTCCACCCGCCGCAACAATAGCGACATCGGAACCCGCGCCAGTAAATCCAGCGGCGGCTCAATCAGCGCCAAGCCATATCGCCTGACGTACACGGGCGCGTCCGGCGTGCTGCTATAAAGAGCCACTTTGCCCAAGAGCTTCGAGGGCTCAGGAGCTCCGTAATGAACCTCCCACGCGCGCCTCCTGGCGGCCATCGCCAGGAGCGTCGCGCCTTGAATCGATGCGCATGAGATCACCAGCGTGGTCATGGAAACTACTCCTTGTTTGAGGGATAAAGCTGATCCCGCCCCGAGGTAGGCAACGCGTCGCTATCTGGGTGCCCGCGCCGGTCGAGAGGAAACGGCGGCTACTCGCGCGAGAAGGGGTCACCGTGCCGAGCTGCCGTCCAGAAAGGAGATGGGACTGACAACTCTTCGTAAGCTGTGCCGATCAACGTGCTCTCGCGAGGAAGGATCAAAAACGTAAAGAACCGCGCCCCCAGCGCCATTTGACATCGCGAATACTCATGGGAGATGGACAGCAACCCGAGAAACCACGGAGCATCCTCACGGTGCGCCACTTCACAATTTAGCAATTCCAGGACGACGCCTGCCCCCGGCTTCAGGTCAAAATCAAATCCATCCCGCAGTGAATCCAAGCCACGATGCTCAGGCGGCAGCGCATACCCAAATTCTTCTTTCCAGCGGAACAATTCTCCCATCGCGACGACCGCAGGACCTACACCTTGTTGGAAGTCGATCGTGTGGATCGTGTAATCATGCCTTCGAAGCCAGGCAAGACATGCCTCTCGCCGCCCGGGCTCTACGACCGCCACGCCATTCCCTGCAAGCGTCGCCCAGACATCGAATCGGGTCCAATCGAGTTTGTCGAAAGCTGCCATGCCGATGTACAAGTATAGTCCGACCCGAGTGTAGAAAATGCTGACTTCAGTCTTTGCTGAACCGCCCCCCCTTCTCGAACAAATACGCGGCGTACTCCTGCACTTCCTCCGGGATGTAATCTTCCACCGATCCGCTGATCCCCGGCCGCAGAAAATCGAGCAGCAGCACGCCCCTCGGCCGCTCCGAGTTGTTCCACGCCTCGTGCTGGACGGTATCGTCGAAAATCACGCAGCGGCCTTCCCGCCACTGGCGCGTTTCGTCGCCGACCCGCAGGGCGCAGCCGTCGGGAACGACCAGGGCCAGGTGCAGGCGGTAGACGCTGGCGGCCCAGCCGACGTGCGGCTTGACGTGCGTCCGCCGAAGCGGGTATTTGAGAATGCTTTTGCGCGATCAATTCCCACAATCGTAACACAACGCCGGACGACTTTAAGGGCTGCTCCGGCTGTAAGATGCGCATCCCAGATTGGATCGAGCGGATTAGGCATTGCCGATGCTGTTCAGGATGCGATCGCGGAAAACGTCGAGGTCCAGGTGAAGTAACTGTCCGCGATCTTCATCCCCCCACGCCCACCCTTGCGCGATGCCTGGGAACATCGGACGTCCTGAAAGCTCTTCCAGTGCCTCACCCCCGTTTCGTGAAACCCGGAACCCCACCGCCGGCCCTCCCGTGCGGACCCAAACCAGGGTCTCGCGCCCCAGGCGACTGCGCACGTCCACGCGTCCCTCCGCGCCGACCATGTAGCGGCCGCGAGGGACCAGGCGCAATGCGGGCCGGCCCGGGCGGGCGATATCGAGCGTCTTCGCCTTATAGGGACCCGTCGCTTCTTCGGTTAGCTCAATTTCGGTTTCGGAAAACTGCGAGGTGGGCTCCAGAGTTGTCATCCAATTGCGCACGTCAGCGTACAACTGATCCACGCGCTGCAAATAAGCCTGTACGTTCGCGATCGCCACGGCGGTCATTCGGCCCACCTCTTTCTCAGCGATTATACCCCTTCATCGCCGCAGATACGATCGCGAGTTCGACGGATTCGAATTCTGTCGGATCGAGGAACATGTCTCAAGGCCTCCCATATAATCCGGGTCCGGTCGCCTCGGTGTGCAAATCGAGTTCCCGCGGATCCAGCACCCACATTCCCGCCAGATCGAGCACCGTTTCCTCGTCCGGCGAGCTTTCGGGGTCTTCGATGCCTGTCCCCAATTCCTTTTCCTCCGGCGTTCGCTCGCCAACGTTTAGGAGGTATTCACCTCTTTCGCCGACATATCCGAATGCCCGCCGGACCTCTCCGTCTTGAGCACTTGCCCACGCTTGATACTCAACAACCCGGTGCGTTCCAAAATAGAATGCCTTACCGAATCGTTCGCTGAGATGCTCCAGGAAAGGTAGAAACTCCGTCTGTCCGGCTTCCGGAACCTGGCCGACCGCAAGAATCCACCCGTCAACGGCGGGAGTCACGAAGATCCCGTGCAATTCATACGCCTGCTGAAGTCCGTCTTTCCAGGAACAGGGAACGACATCCTTCAAGTTCAGAAACGCGGCCACTTCCTGGCCGCTGGAAGCTCGCGCGGCAACCCAACTGGTCTTGTACCCAAACGACACTGGAACGTCGCCCGGGTCGGCGCTCGGCGCCGCTGGTGGAATACCAGTCTGCGCAGCCTTCTTGCGCTTGACCCCACGCGGCACGCACAGCCTCGAGAGCTCCCGAATCGCCTTCCCAATGGCAGCGGGATCGTCAGGACACTTCTGTTCGCCTCCCGCAACCGGCTCGTATCCGCCGCCCTTGGCTGCGGTCCAGGCGGAGACTTCGAACCCCTCACCCGTCCGGCAAACACCTAATGACGCGGCTCCCTTTTCAAGCTCCCCGTAGCTCCTGAACCCCGCGGACTGTGGCGCCATCGTATCCGGTAACTGGCTCCTGTAATCCCACGGCTCAAATCGCGACCGCGATATCGCAGCGATAACTGCTTCGCCAAGCGCCTGTTCAGTGGCGTCGTGCCCAATCGCTTCAGCCGGACCAACCGTGACGCCAATTCCCCCGTCGCTTCCCCGCGTGTTCTGCGGGAAAACCCAAATGCCGTCTGGACGAAGGTACACCCGGCAGGCTGGAACAAGCTCCCGCGCCGCGCGCGACTTGAGAAACCCGACGACCGTGATAAGCGATTGCCAGAACTTCCGATCAAACATGAACGATAGAATCCTATCTGAGCGGCGCCGGCCGCGAAAAGATTGTCGACATTCACGTATCCGTTGAAACATCATCCCATTCCTGCCCGCCATACCCGATGAGCAAGTTGAGGGCATGGTGGCCACAGACCATATTCAAAGCAAAAATATGACAAACGCTCCACTTCGCTCGAAAAGTGGAGTGTTTTGGAGCGTGTGGAGCATGCCCGCGCAACGTGCTTGTACATCGCGAGTTGTGACGCACGGTTTCACCGAAATCCGGCCGTTGGAGCGTGAAACGTGCGACATGGAGCGTTTGAGGGAAGGGCATCGCTGCCCGCCCAGAGAAAGTGGCACACCTACCTTCGGCGCAGGTCGAAACGTGTCCGCTTCCAGCGGACCACAGTCGAGGCGACTGTGCCACAACCAGTCAGAAATCGGAAACGTCGCGATTACTTCTTGTTTTTCATCTGCGCCATCCACGCCTCCTGGCCTTTCTTCATTTCCTCGGGCGTGAGGTCTTTGACATGCTGGGCGATCATCCATTTGTAGCCGAAGGGGTCTTCGATCTGGCCGCAGCGGTCGCCCCAGAACATATCCATCAGGGGCATCTTCGACCTGCCGCCGGCATCGACGGCCCGCTTCCAGGCAGAATCGACGTTCTCGACGTAGACGTAAAACGACACCGGCGAACCGCCGTACGCACTGGGCGCTTTGCATCCCATGTCCGGCATCTCGTCGGCCAGCATGACCCGCGAGTTGCCGATGCGAACCTCGGCGTGCATGATCCGCCCGCCGGGGCCCGGCATCCGCATGATTTCCTCCGCCCCGAATGCCTTCTTGTAAAAATCAATCGCTTTGTCCGCCCCGGCAAAGATCAGGCTCGCCGTCACTGTGTGATACCCTTCCGGGACCGCTTTCACGCTCTTGGACATATGACCTCCTGGTATGGGTGAAACTGCACCCGCAACTATACCGTTGCCCGCCGCTTGCGGAACCAGAGTATTAGCCCATCAACACGAACTCATCCATTGAGTTGCCAGATTGGCGCGCATCGCTTCCGACTCGGCACCCGGCAAGGAGAGTCACTATCCCGCGGCGCTTGGCTCGACCGGCACAATCCAGATGTTGCGGAACCGGACGGAATGGTGATGAAACTGGAGGCGGATGGGCCCGCCCTCGGGCGTTTCCTTCGCCCCCCCGCCGGTGGGGTGGGGGATGTCGGTGTTGTCCTGCACGAGCTGCCCGTTCCAGTAAACCGTGACGTGCGCGTCCTTCACCTTCTTCCCGTTCTCAAAGCGGGCCATGTGGAAGGTGATGTCGTAGGTTTGCCACTCGCCAGGAGGCTTAGCCGCGTTGACCAGCGGCGCTTTGACAAGGTAGATGGCGCCGCAGGCGCCGTTGGCGTAGGTATCGTTGTGGAAGCTGTCCAAAACCTGGAGTTCGTAGCGGCCCTGAAGGTAGACGCCGCTGTTCCCGCGGTCCTGGCCTTTGAACTCAGGGCCCAGCTTCGGCTCGTTGAATTCGACGTGGAGCTGAAAATCCTTGAACCTGGCTTTGCTGGCGATGTCGTTTTTGGCGCTGACCAGGGCGCCGTCTTCGACGGGCCAGTTGGCCGGGTCTTTGGAGTTGAAAACAGTCCATTGCGAAGCGTTCTTGCCGTCGAACAAAACAACGGCGTCTGCCGGTTTCTCGGTCCCGGGTTTGAGGACCGAGTCAGCGGCAACGGCCAATCCGCCCGTCGCAGCAACCGCAATCAGCCCGAACCACAACCGAGCCCAACCACGACGATCCAACAGTTTCCCAGCTTTCATGTTTGCTCCTCAACCGCGCCGGTCCCGGCGCAGGCTCTGCCCCTGAGCCATACTCGCTTCATCAGCTCGCCGTTGAGGATTCCATCAGCCTGCGGCGAGAGGAGATTTTATTTGCCAAAACCGCAATCGTGATGTACCAACATTGCATTCCCATGAAAACGATCCTGGTCACGGACGACCATACTGACACCAACGAGATCCTGTGCAAGCTTCTGCGCCGCAGTGGCTACCGGACGGTGAGCGCATTCAGTGGTGAGGCGGCGCTTTCGGTGCTCGACTCCGAACTTCCCGATCTCATGATCCTTGACGTCATGATGCCAGGGATGGACGGCATCGAAGTCCTCCGCGCCGTCCGCGCCAATCCCGCCACGAGCGGCATTCCGGTGATCGTCTTCAGCGGCGTCGCCGATCCCGAATTCCAGGCCCACGCCCGACAGAAGGGCGCCAATGATTACTGGGTCAAAGGCTCGATGGATTTCGCCCACCTGGCCAAGCTGATCGCCAGTCATGTCTCGGCGGCGTAGGAAAGCGCGGCGCGCGTTTTGCCACGATCCCGGCTTCGGATAGCTAGCGCGCCGGACCCTGAACCACTTCTTTCACAACGGCGGGGCACTTGGACCAGGTGGTCTGATAGCTCGATTCCAGCGGAGCCGGAACGTATGTGCCTCGATCCAGAAAGATGGGCAGGCTCGGCAGCGCGTCCCCCACCGCCACCGGTTCGACGTATGCCATCGGCGGCGGCGCTGCCGCGTAAGCGGCAACCGTCAGGGGCTTGTCGGCGGGCTGTTCGAACGGCTCCTCTTCAACCTCGTCCCAGATCGCTTTGTGAATCCCCTGAGGATCGCGCGACGAAGGCGGGAAAAGATCCACCACCAGCAGGTTGATTTCTTCGCGCAGCAACTCCCCCATCTTCTCGACGAACGATCGGATCCCTGCCCGGCTGCCTTTATTTCCCGGAGAGACGATCTCGATCACGGCGACAACCTTACCCAGCTTGTGTCTGATGGTGATTCGATTCGCCTTGTGGACGTAGGACTTCTGCTCCGCGGAGCGGATGAACCGGGCTCGGGGCGGCGCCTCGGCAACAAGCATTCCACCAGATTCGTGTGGCGCCTTCGACGACGAGGGACCGCGTTGTAAGGTGATTACATCCGGAATCGGGCCGCTGACCACCTGCTCCGCCAGGGCGAAAAAGCCCTCGGGAAGCACTCCTGCATTCAGCGCGTAACTGAACTCGATCGTCCAGGCTTGGTGGAAATAGTGGAAGACTCCATCGTCGACATTGGACCAGTCGTGAATCGGCATAACTTCTGCCTGATTATATCAGCAGATGATCCTGCGAGCCGCGCTTCCGCAACAAAAAGGCCGCTCCGAATCAGAGCGGCCTAGCGCCGTTCCCTTGTCGCACGGTCTATCGCTTGGAGAACTGGAACCGTCGCCGCGCGCCGCGTTGGCCGTACTTCTTGCGTTCCTTCATGCGGCTGTCGCGGGTGAGGAAGCCGGAATTGCGCAGCGCGACTTCCAAACCCTGGTCGTACTTGGCCAGGGCCCGGCCCAGGCCCATGACGATGGCCCCGGCCTGACCGCTGGGCCCGCCGCCGCCGGCGTTGACCAGGATGTCCATTTTGCCGCCCGTGTTGGTGACTTCGAGCGGGCCGAAGATCGCTTTGCGGTCGCGCTCGTTGGTGAAATAGTCGTTGAGCGTACGGCCGTTGACTTCGATCTTGCCCCCGCCGGGCGCGATGCGCACGCGGGCAACGGCGCTCTTGCGCCGACCCACGCCCCAGACAAACTGAGGCTTGGCAGCGGGGGCGGTCGGGATCAGCGGGGCGGAAGCGGTGGGTGTTTCTTGTTCGGACATCGGTGATCATTTTCGATTTGCGATTTGCAATCTGCGATTGAAATTCAGGAAACCTGTTCCCGCTCTTCAATTGCAAATCGCAAATCGCAAATCGCAAATCTCCATTCAGGCCAGTTTCAGTTCCTTGGGCTGTTGCGCGCTGTGCGGGTGCATGGCGTCGCGGTAAATCTTGAGCTTGCCGAGGATGTTGCGGCCGAGCTTGTTCTTGGGAAGCATTCGGCGCACGGCCAGCTCAACGATCTTCTCCGGATGCAACTGCTTCATCGTCTTGTAGGAGTACACGTGGCGTCCGCCGGGATAGCGGGAATAGGTGTCGTATTCTTTGACCTCGGCTTTGCGGCCGGAGATTTTCACCTTGTTGGCGTTGATGACGATGACAAAGTCGCCGGTTTCGACGTGCGGTGTATACGTCGGCTTGTGCTTGCCTTGCAGGATCGTCGCGATCCGCGCGGCCAGCCGGCCCAGCACCTGGTCGGTAGCGTCGACCACGTGCCAATCAGCAGGCACCTCGCCCGGCTTGGGCATGTATGTACTCATTCGCTTCAATCCTCTGCGGTTCACTCGCTTGCGGGCGCACTGCCCTTCGGCGTGAAGAACGGGGCATCGTATTGTCCGAGCCGGCGATGTCAAGCCGCGATCCATGTTGTGGCACAGCACAGCCGCCCTCGGCGCCGCCCTCGGCTGTGTTCGACCTCAGGTCGAAAGCCGCTTTCCGCCTTCGGCGGAACACAGCCGAGGGCGGCTGTGCCACATTGAGCCCGTAGATCGCCACAATCAGGAGTTACACCCGTCGCTTCAGGGACTATGTCTTCTTTGTCCGGTGGGAAAAACCATGGTCGCTGAAGCGACCACGCCAAGGGTTGATAATTTCAAGCCTGGCAGATGACGTTAAACACCCCGGCAATCTCTCAACCATCGACCGGACAACGAATTAAAAAAATAAAATTTTTCGAACCAGCTGTTGTGTGCAAGGTTATAGGCCATTGCTATACTCCGCCCCACTTGGAGAGGCGTGCGATCGGGTTGAAGGTGGCGGAGGTGCAGCCGACCCCCAATCCTAACGCGATCAAGTTCGTGATTGACCGACTCGTCTGGGAGCAGCCGCTCAGCTTTTTTGATGCGGAAGCGGCCCGATCATATCCGCTGGCATCGAAGCTCTTCACGATTCCAGGGGTTTGCGGTCTTTTGTTTCTGGGCGACTTCATCACCGTCAGCAAGCAACCCGAGGCCGAATGGGCCTCGATCAAACGGAATGTGCGGAGGATTTTGGCCGGGCAAGGATAACCGGCCATACGCGGATCGCAGCGAGCGGAGCCAAACCACGCGAAGCCGCCGCTCGTATTTCCGATGCATAGGTTTTCTTCCCTCCTTACCCCGTAGGTCTCACCCACGCCTACGGGGTTTTTTATGCGCCGTGCCCAACCCACACCAGCCAACCGGAGCAATTGAGTCAATGAGACTCTACGCTATTGGCGCTTTCATTCTGGCGTTCCTGCTGGCCGGATCGCTGACATGTGGCGCGGAGAATGGCGCCGACGAGGCGGGGCTGATTCTCCGTTTCGAGCCACTGAATCCAGCCGTTGCTCGACGCGACCTGGCCGACGCCCGCGTCAGCCGGTTGGCAGCCCTCTACGTGCCGGCGGGCGCCACGACCTCGTCCTTCCTCCCAACCGGTTTCTTCGGTGCCACGTTTTCCGGCGAGCTCAACCTCCGGCTGCGAAGTTACGTTCGCTTTTCCGCCGAGGGACGCGGCAAGCTGACGCTGAGCCTCAACGGCGCCGCCGTCCTCCAACTGTCCGGCGAAGACTGGTCCAAGACCCCCAGCAACGAGGTGCGCCTCAACAAGGGAAAGAACCGTCTCGTCGCAACCTATGAAAGCCCATCGGATGGTGACGCGGCGCTGCGAATCTTCTGGTCGTCCAAAAGTTTTCTCCCCGAGCCGCTGCCGCCAATGCTCCTGACGCACACCGCGGCGGACCCGTCGCTTCTCAAAAGCCGCCAAGTCCGCCAGGGACAGGCCTTGTTCGCACAATACCGTTGCATCCGCTGCCACGCCGACCCGAATCTGACCCGCGCGGGCGCCGACGCCATGCCCGAGCTGGAGATGGACGCGCCCGTCCTGTCCGACGTCGGCGCACGCTTGAATCGGGATTGGCTGGCCGCGTGGATCAACAATCCGCGATCGCTGCGGCCCGCAGCGCACATGCCGCGGCTGTTCAAAGGCAACGGCATCGATCCGCGCGCCGCGGACATCGCCGCCTACCTCGCTTCGTTTTTTCACCCGGACCAGAAGGATCGCATATCCGGCGACGCCGAGAACGGCGGGCGGGTCTACGCCAACCTCGACTGCATCGGCTGCCACACGCCCCCGGGCGCCGCCGACGATCCCACCCGCGTCGCACACCAACAGGTCCTCGCGAAATTCAAACCGGATGCGCTTCGAGAGTACTTACTCGATCCCGCGGCTCGCTACCGGTGGAACCCCATGCCCAATTTCCACCTGTCTCAAAGCGAGGTCCAGGATCTCAGCGCGTTTCTGTTTGCGGACGGTACGAAACTACCACCGGCCGGCGACGGTGAGGCCGCCCGCGGCAAGCTCCTGCTCACCTCCAGCGGCTGCTTGAATTGCCACCAGTTTGGCAACGACAAGAGCACGCTCAAAGCACCGGTGCTGGCAGCACTGACCAGCGCCTCGCTGGCCAAAGGCTGCCTGTCTCCTTCCGACAACCGCGGCGCCGCGCCGGGTTTTGGTCTGAGCGACGACGAGCGATCGGCGCTGGTGGCATTCCTTTCGACGGATCGTGGGGCGCTGGCGCACAGTTGCGCGCCGGAGTTTGCCGAGCGCCAGATCATCGCCCTGCGGTGCTCAGCATGTCACGCCCGCGATGCTGACGAATCGCTGCTGGCCCAGTCGCTCGAAGCCGAGGTCCGGGCACTGCGGCAGAAATACCCCAATCCCCCGCCTGGAGCCGGCGAGCTTCTTGCCGCCGAGCAGCGCCCGCCGGCACTCACCTGGGTCGGAGAAAAGCTTCGTCCGGAATGGATGGCGCGGTTCATCGCCGGGCAGATCGACTACAAGCCGCGATATTTTCTCCGCGCCCGCATGCCCGGCTTCGGCATCCGCGGCAAGCTGCTGGCCGAAGGCCTGGCCGAGGAGCACGGCTGCCCGCCGTCGCTTCCTCCCGACCCACAGCCGGACAAGCTCCTGGCCGAGGAAGGCCGCAAATTGTGCAGCAAGGCGCCGAACGTCGGCTTCAGTTGCGTACAGTGCCACGCCGTCGCCGACGTACCCCCGTTTGCCCCGTTCGAGGCGCCGTCGATCAACTTTCAGTACGCCAGCCAGCGCCTGCGCCACGATTTCTACCTGCGCTGGATGCACGACCCGCTGCGCATCGACCCGGCGAGCAAAATGCCGCGCTTTGACGACGCCGAAGGCAAAACGGGCCTGGCCGCCTTCGGCAACGATGCCAAATCGCAATTCGAGGCGATCTGGCAATACCTCCTGGAAGGTCCCCAGATTCAGCCGCCCCAATAGGCAGGAGTTGCCCCGCTTCTCAGGTTTCACGTCTTCACGTTTCACTGGCCGTTGAAGCAAAAGAATACTGTAATGGTGGACGGACGATCTTCCCACGCTGGCGGTACTAACTTCAACGATGGGAGAATCCCCGCGCCGAATTTCATCCACTGGAGATAATCGAATGAGAACCAGCATGCTGGTCCGCAGCGGCGTTGCCGCCGTGCTACTGGCGATGATCTGCCTGGCCGCAGTCGCCCGGGCGACGCCTCAGAACGCGCCCCCTGCCGCCACAGCGCCCGCACAGGAAAAGCTTGCCCCATTCGTGTTTCATTCGCAGAACCCCGACTGCGAGATCGTGATCGACACCTCCGCCGCCCCGGAGCTGAAGGATTGGGTCGAAACCAAACTGGGCCCGACGTTGGCCGAGTGGTATCCGAAGATTGCCGAGATGCTGCCCAGCGACGGCTACACGCCGCCCAAAAAGTTCACGGTGCTGTTGCGTCCGGGCCAGGGCGTCGCCGCCACGGGAGGCACACGCGTCACCGCCAACTCCAACTGGCTCCGCGGCGAACTCAATCGCGAGGCGACCGGCGCACTCGTGCACGAGGAGGTGCACGTGGTGCAGCAGTACGGGTACGGCCTGGGCGGTCGCCGCCGCGGGGCCACGACCCGCCCCGCCAACGGCGGGCAGGCCGCCGCCCGCCCGACCACACGTCCGGCCGGCAATCCCGTGTGGCTCGTCGAGGGCATCGCCGACTACGTCCGCTGGTGGTATTACGAGCCCGATGGTCCCCGCCGTTACCCCAACCCCAAAAGCACTCGCACCAAGTACGACGGCAGCTACACCATCAGCGCCAATTTCCTGCACTGGGTGGCCGAGAAATACGACAAGGACATCGTCAAGGAGTTGAACGCCGCCATGCGCCAGCACCGCTACTCGCCGGACCTGTGGAAGCAGTACACCGGCAAAACCGTCGAGGAGTTGGGCGCAGAGTGGAAGAAAGACCTTCCGGCCCGCAAATGAGGAATTGCTGAGGAATTGCTGATTGCGGATTTCTGATTGCTGATTGAAAGCCGAAAGACCAGATCCTCAATCAGCATTCAGCAATTAGCAATCAGCAATAAACTTCACTGTCCCGCCGGCTGGGTAGCGGGCGGGGTGTTGAAACGCTGTTCGGAGTGCTCGCCCGGATTGACGGGGTTTTCCCCGAACGCACCGTTTCCACCGGCGAAACCGGGGTTCTGCTGGCCGGAGTTCTGCTGGCTGGGTTGTGACTCGCTCGACTGGCAACCGCTGATCGAAACGCCGCCGATCATCAAGGCCGTAGCGGCTAGAAGGGATGTAAGCCTCATGGTTCCTCGCTGAATTGAAGTGCCGCGGGACGCGCCGCCCCGCCCGATCGAAACAATAGACTTCCGCGACGAACCCTACCCAGATCGCTCCATCCAGTCAGCCGGTAAAGTGGCGCCGGGTTGATGTCACGGTTTTGCTTGACTCAACCGCAACCTGTTCTTCACAATGACGCGCGGGGAATCACGCAGGCAAGCCGGGAGCACCATCATGATCGTCGTCCGCGATATCTTCCGTCTGAAATTCGGGCAGTCCAAGGAGGCGGTGGCACTGTGGAAGCAGGCGGCGTCGGCGCTCCGCACCTCCGGGTACGGCGCGATCAACGTGCGCCTCCTCACCGACCTAGTCGGGCCCGACTATTACACCGTCGTGCTCGAATCCACCTTCAACTCCGCGGCCGACTGGGAGAAAGCCCACCTCGCTGCCCGCGACAACGCCGAGTGGAAGGCCCTCTATGCCAGGATCATCCCCTTCACCGAGCTTGGCCGCCGCGAAATCCTTTCGATCCTCGCCTGAACCGCGGAATCATCGGCGCCAAGTGCCTGCCGCGCAATAGGTTAAAAATAATTCAGTTTTATTAAAATTTTTGTGGACTTTTTAGGTATTTGTACGGTACTATATGTTAGGCGGAAGTATGGTGCTTTCGCCACTCACGTCCCTTACCCCTGCTCCGCAGGGAAGGAAATATCATGTCTGAAGTCGTACCCGGCCAAGCCTTGGCCACGACCTCGGGGCAACCCGGCACCGAACTGAGCACCCTTCTCCAGGGGCTCTCCACGCCGCAGCAATTGGCGCTGACTGCGCTCGCGGAAGGCAAATCCTACGTGGACGCGGCGATGCACGCAGGCGTCAGCCGCACAACGCTCTGGACCTGGTTGAAGACCCAACCGAAGTTCGCAGAGGCATACGAGGCCTGGCAGGAGGAACTGCGCGAATCCGCCCGTGGACGATTGCTCGCCGCCATGGACAACGCCGCCACCGTGCTGACGCAAGCCATCAGCGGTGGAGACGCGAGGCTCGCCGCCCGCCTGCTTCATGATCTGGGCGCTTTGAGCAATGGCCCGGCTCGGAAAGGCCGCGAACAATCGCCAGCGAACGCGGTCCTGCCCCCTGTTCCTCCCCCGCCCCCGCATCGAGCCTGACATTCCAGCCGTTCCCGGGATGGCCGCGCTCCTCGCCAAGAGAGGCGCGGGTCTCGCATGAGACCGAGCGTTTTGCCCGACAGACATACCTAAAACGTTCAGTTCTGTTCAAAACGTTCAGTCCCTCGGGCTTCTCGCCCTTGGACTGGACGTTTTGAACAGAACGTTTTTGGCTTTACTCGCGCGGGCGCATAAAACGTTCAGTTCTGTTCAAAACGTTCAGTTTCGTTCAAAACGTTCAGTTTTGTTCAAAACGTTCAGCGGCAGGGCCAGAGGAGCGCGCGGTTGGCCTGTCTGTCCGCAGATGGGCAACCGCACGGCCTGAGGGTAAACTGCGGTTCCACACACATTTCTTGATCTGCGAATCGGAGGAGCAATGAATCGCCGAGAATTCGTTTGTACCGGTGCGGCGGGATTGGCACTCACCGCGTTAGGAGGTTATGTGGCAGACGCACAGGATCGCAAACCCCTTCGCGTGGGTCTGATCGGAACCGGATGGTACGGCAAGAGCGACCTGCTGCGGCTTATCCAGGTCGCGCCGGTCGAGGTCGTGTCGCTGTGCGACGTCGACCAGCACATGCTCGAGCAGGCCGGCGAAATCGTCGCGTCGCGCCAAGCATCCCACAAAACCCCGCGGCTCTTTCACGATTACCGCGAGATGCTCAGGGAAAAAGACCTGGACATCGTCGAAGTCGCCACGCCCGACCATTCGCACGCCCTGGCGATGATCGCGGCGGTCGAAGCCGGCGCCGACGTCTACGTCCAGAAGCCGATCAGCGTCGATATCGCCGAAGGCCAGGCGATGCTCGCCGCGGCGCGGAAGCACGGGCGGGTCGTACAGGTCGGCACGCAGCGCCGCAGCACGCCGCACCTGGTCGAAGCCAGGAAATACATCGATGATGGCAAGCTCGGAAAAATCGGGCACGTCGAGATCTATTGCTATTACCACATGCGGAACACCTCGACCGCGCCGCCCGAGAAGCCGCCGGAAAATCTCGACTACGACCTCTGGACCGGCCCCGCCCCGATGCGACCCTATTACCACTTCGTCCACCCCCGCGGCTGGCGGGCGTTCATGGAATACGGCAACGGCATCATGGGCGATATGGGCATCCATATGTTCGACATGGCCCGCTGGATGATGAACCTCTCCTGGCCCAAAAGCGTCAGCTCGAACGGCGGCATCTTCGTCGACAAGAAATCCGTCGCCGACATCTCCGACACCCAGGTCGCCACCTTCGCCTACGACGACCTGGACATCGTCTGGACCCACCGCACCTGGGGCGACAACCCGAATCCCAAGGTCTTCCCTTGGGGCGCGACCTTCTACGGCAGCAAAGGCACGCTCACCGCCAACGTCATGGGTTACGATTTCACGTCCAACGGCAAGACCCGGCACGTCGACGTTACCTACGAGCTCGATCAGTACCCCGAAGACAAAACCGAGAAGGAATTGGAAAAGCAGTGTGCCCCGGCGATCCGCCACCACATGCTGAATTTTCTGGACGCCATCGCCAGCCGCGGCAAGCCCGTGGCGGACATCGAGCAGGGCTACATTTCAACGACCAGCTGCATCCTGGCGAACCTGTCGATGAAACTGGGCGGGCGAGAACTGAAGTGGGATGCGGAAAAAGGTCGGATTGAAGGGGATGACGAGGTCAATGCGCTCCTGCGACGCCCCTACCGCGAGCCGTGGGTACACCCGGCGGCGTCCATGACGTGACCACTGGCGGCCGCGCCGGACGATCCACTTCCGCGAAAAGCGCCTCATCACGCCTCACAGCGCCTCGCCGGTCCCTGGGTCCCATGTCCCATGTCCCATGTCCCCTCGCGGAGGGGACATTTTGGGACATTTTCTTTGGGCCATTTGTCGTATTATTGTGAAACTCTCTCAAGCAATTGATCGTTTTCCAGATCGACAGAAGCCTGGACGGTAAGATCCCCCTGATTCCAAGGTGGCGATGCCTGGGTTTTACAAGCCGGCCCATCTATCGCTTGGCTCATCGTTTTCTCATCTCCGTCTGCGATAATCCCGCTCCGCTCAGGGAGGACACATGAAACGCGCGGGGAGAAAGAACAGAACCTCGGCCAAGTTAGTGAGCAGCATCGCACGCGTGACTGCCGAGCAGCTCGAGCAACGCCGGTTGCTCGACGCCCAGGTGATTCCTCCAAGCCAGATAAGTTGGGAAGGGACCGGTCCGCTCCCACCGAACCCCGGCACGACCTTCTGGATCAACGGGAACGGCCGTTCCTCGGCGTGGAGTTTCAACTCCGCCATTACGCCCAACACCGTCAACGACCTGGTCCTCAACGTCACCCCCTTCAGTCAAACCTACACCGGCTGTTGCGAAGGCACTAACGCACCGCCAGGCAATACCGGCTCGGTCAATGCGGCGCGGCTGCTGACCAACGGCATTACGCAAAACCAGGTCGGTAACTTCCCTTCCACCGGTCAGACCGCCGCCACCGGCTCGGGCGCGATCAGCGACGCCTCCAGCGGGGCCAGCGTCGTCTCGCAAAGCTCCGGGTCGTACTGGATGGAATACAACTTGGGCGCCTGGCCCGGCGGAACGCCTGCCTCCACCGGCTACGACATCAACGAAATCGACGTCATCTCAGGCAACCAAGATTATCGCACCGGAATGCAGGTCGACATTCTCGTGCAGCTCAACGGCGATTCCACCGACTGGTTCTCCCTGAGTAACGGGCACAATTTCAGCTTCACCAGCGACCCCAGCACAAACCCCACCACTCCCCCCCAGCTCAGCCGAGGCGCGGCGCAGATGGCGATCGCCAACAACGCCGGTGGCCCGATGGCCACAAACATCCGCGCGGTCAAATTCCTCGCCGTCAACCATGAGACATGGTTTCGCGAACTGGTGATCACTGGCACCCCCAGCGCGGGAGAGGAAGGGATTTCGCCTCCTTCGTCCGTGGCTGCCAGCCCTGATGTCTCTAATCCGGGAGCTGTCGACCTAACGTTTGACCTTGCGCAGAATTCTTCGCCTTCCCCGTATCTCATCCAGCGGGCCATGGTGAACAATGACGCGGTCGGCGGCTTCACCACGATTGGCACCCTGTTCACGGAACGGAGCCCGAGCACATTTGTCGACAACAGCGCGACGGGGGGCACCGTCTACGTCTACCGCATCGTGCGCGTGAGCGGCGCCGGGCCGGCCACCAGCCCGTTATCCAACTTCATCACGACCCCCACGATCGGCGTCGAAGCCCACTTCTACAACCAGGCCTTCTGGTCCGGCCCCGTGGCCGCCAGCGAAGGTCTGGTACTGGCGAGCATCGACAGCCCCACCGGCGCGTGGCCCGGCACCGCTTCAACGCAGGACAGCCTCGTTCTCACCGGGAAAGTCACCACGAATCACTCCGGCGTCTACACGTTCATGAGCAACACCGATGACGACGGATACCTCTACGTCGACGGCGTACTCGTCAGCTCTGATCCCGCCGGCCACTCATTGCGGAATGCCGGACAGACTTCGGACATGAACGGTGTTTATCAGGGCACTTTTCATCCCATCCTTCTGGCCGCCAATACTCCGTACGACTTTGTGCTTCTGGAACACCACGCCTCCGATGCCACCGCCGGCGCGCACATGTTTTGGGTGACGCCGAGCAATCCGAGTACGGTGCTGGTTCCGGCATCGAACCTGTCGCCGGTCTCGGATCCGCCCGCAGCGCCGACGGCGCTCACGTCCGTCACTGTCAACTCCAGCTTCGTCAACTTTACTTTCACCGCCGAGAACCGTGGTGTGGTTGAGTACCTGCTTCAGCGGCGGGAGGTGACCGGCGGGGCGATCAACCAGCCGTGGGTGACGGTCGGCGAGAATTACCCCGCCAGCGACAAAACCGCGGTCAACAGCGCCGGCGTGATCACCAGCATCACGCCCGCGCAGGTCACGATCCAGGACGCCATGCCGATCGCCGGAAGCAGTTACATCTATCGCGTGGCGGCGGTGAACTACGACGGCACAATCCTCAGCCCCGAAACCCCGGCAACCGTCGTCATCGCACCCGATCTGGCCAGCCCGCCGACGCCCAGAATGACGCTGAGCACCGCCGCCGACGCAAGCGGCCTGAGCCCCGGCACCTATTTCCTGAGCTACACCTGGACCAACAGTTCCTATCTGCCGGACGGCAAGAACCGTGGGCAGACCGCCGGCAGCGCCGAGCAGACCATCGTCCTGAAGGCGACGGCTGACATTCTGGCCGCTTTGCCCGTGGCGCCTGCTGGCGCTATCAACGCCAACGTCTACCTCTCCACTGCCACCGCTGCCGAGAGGCTCGTCGGCAGCGTGAATGGCGGCCAGACATTGACGATCAATTCCCTGCCGCCGACCGCTGCGAAAGCGGTTCCCACGACCAACACCGCCGGCCTGGCCCCCGGCACTTATTTCGTCGCTTATACCTGGCTGGGCGACAATCTGAATGCCACCGGTGAAACGCAGGACCAGGCGATCGACAACACCCTGCGCATAACCCTCAACGACGAAACCTCGATTGTGCTCTCGACTCCAGGCGATGTGCTCATCAGCGGCTTTCCCCAGGTTCCTGCCTCCGCCCAGAACGTGCATGTCTACGTCGGCACCGCCAGCGGGCAGGAAAATCTCGTCGCGACGATCGCGCCTACCGCTACGCTCACGCTGAACACGCTCTCGACGCCGACTAACATTCCCCTGCCCGCCAGCGACACGACCGCGGCCCTCAGTGCAGCGACGAGCCCGATCGCGATCCCTCCTCAATCGACCGACCCACCCGGCGTCGAAATCCGCATGTATAACGGCGTCCTCACCGATACGCAGCTCGCCACACAGTACGTGGTCGCCATGAACGGCGTCCCCGCGGAGTACGACGCACAAGTTACCGATCAGGGCTTCAGCACCTTTTTCCCGGGTGTGATTGATCAATTCTACGAAGCCGCCTTCTCCGACGGTATCTTCAGAGTCTTCCAATCACCTGATTTCACGCCTTTTCCCGACATTCCGCGCATTGAATGGGACCAGTTCACACAGGTCTATACGGGCAGCCTCCAGGTTGGTGTCAGCGGCGTCTACACCATCGTGAGCAACACCGACGACTCCGGCTTCGTCTGGGTCAACGGCATGCTCGTCAGCGCCGATCCGGGCAAACACACGCCGCAGGACACTACGTCGACTCGCCCAGGCGACACGCTCGTTCCCGTCACGCTCCTGCCGGGCCAGTCCTACAACCTGACCATGACCATGACCCTCGCCGCGGACGACGGTCTGCCGCAATCTACGCTGAAATGGATTGAGCCGGCCGTGAACACGGGCAGCGTCGCCTTGGCAACCAACAATAACGGCTTCGGATTTGCAGCCGTCACGCTCAACAGCGCGTCGTTCCCTGTCGGCATCAATCTCACTGGATTCACCCTCTTCATCACCGGCGGCACCGGCTCAGGTCAGCAGGCCGTCGTCGAAAACTGGAACTCCACCACACACGAGGCCATCGTCCAGGTGACGTCCAACGGCAGCAACTTCCTGTGGGGCACCGTGCCTGACTCCACCAGCCAGTACAGCGTCGCCTGGCAGGAAGTGATCCCGCTCGCGAACAGCGGAAACAACGGCGATCCCACTCCCGGCGCCGGTTCCGACGGTTTCCTGATGCGCCAGGATGTCCCCGTCGAATCGAGCTTCAACCCCGCCACCGGCGACGTCGGAATCACCTCCAGCGGCTCGGCGGCAGGAAACCTGGCCATCACCGGCATCGATCCCCGCGCCGGCATCACCCTCACCTGGACCGACCAAAGCAACAGCGAATTGTGGTTCGAGGTGCAGCGCTCCAGCGACGGCACGAACTGGACGACCGTCGGCAAATCGCCGTTCGATGTCGGCACCAACTTCACCGACCCCACCGCCGGCAACGCCTTTGGCAACCCGACGATCAGCTACTTCTACCGGGTTCGCGGCGTGAACTTCGACGGCGCCGGCCCCTTCACCAGCGTCGTTAGCTCTCCAAACCTGATCAACGGCACGACCGTGGCAGACCAGATCACCCTTCGTCAGGACCCCGATCACCA
>DATHPP010000524.1:0-5934 GCA_035483795.1 Tepidisphaeraceae bacterium
CTTCTTGGACCTGAGGGCGGACGATCTACCGCCGGCCGCTGTGGGAAACCTTGCTTCGCTACGCTTCGCAAGCCTTCCCACAGCTGTCACCATCAAATGCGCAGATTGATCTTTTTTCAACATACAAGGGGCCGGGGGTGAGGGGCATTCGCTGTGGATGTCAACGTCGCCGAAGCGTACATTCCGGGGCTTCCGCAAGAATGAGCGCCCAGCCACCCGACCGCCCGCGTCAGGAGTGACGATGCCCAAGAAGCCGAGAATCAGAGCCTTGGTCAAGTTCGACTTCGACGATGTACCGGTGGAATACCATCGGAAATATCCGTTCTCCAGCGAGGACCGATTCGTTTATTTGGGAGACATTCTGCAAATGGGAGGGCACTCGATCGTCGCGCGGCTGAGCGACGGCCGAGTCTTCTGCGGTTACCACACCGAGAATTTCGTCGAGCTCAAGGAGGACGAATGCTGACCTCAATTTTCGAATGTCGCCGAGCAACACACCTCGCACCCACTACTGCCGCATCGATATCCGCGCCAAGGAAAGTTGGTCGCTCTGGTTTCCGACGCTGCTTGCAGTCAAGAATTTGCACTAGGTCGCTGGCGTTCGTGAGCGATTTTCCGGAGGGCGGCCGAACATAATGCGCTGGTTCTGGGTCAAAGTCTCAGCGGCTCGGCTTCTCTTACAGCAAAGGTGCTGAATTGCTATTTGACGACATCCAGCGGTCCCACCTCGGGACCAAGCGGGATCGCGAACCGCCCTTCGAGTTTCTTAATCGCAGTGCGCGCCCAGCGGTCGCAAAAGTGCGGAACCTCCTTGAGTCATGGTTCGCCAATCTATCCGAATGCGACAAAAATAGGCTGAAACGCGACTTTCAGAACAAAGACGATCGCCAATTCAAAGGCGCCTTCTTCGAACTTTATGTCCATGAGTTGCTTAAAAAGACCGGCCATTCGGTCGCCGTTCATCCCTCTTTGAAGAACACAACACACAACCCGGATTTTCGGGCGACGCCTATCGTCGGTCCGCCCACGATCGTGGAAGCCACTGTTGTAACAGAACAATCGAATGAGGCACGCCGTCTTGAATCACACACGAAGTCGGTCGAGGACGAGATAAACGAGCGGTTGCATTCCAGCGATTACCTGCTCCAACTGGAGATCAATGGGTCACTGAGTGAAAGTCCCGCTATGGGAAAATTGTGCCGCTCGATTGGCAAGCATCTGGAGTCCCTCAACTACGAAGAGGTTCTGTCGCGATTCGACGCTGGGGTGCACGAAAGGCTCGAGTTTCGATTGAATCGCGATGGGTCGACGGCAAGTGTCACGGTCATTCCTAAACCACGAACGATTCGTGTCATCAGCCCCAACGAAAATATAGTCGCATTTCCCCAAATCAAATGGTTCTGTGTCACATCCCGCGCCGCGATCCGCGACGCGCTGAAAAGGAAGGCACGCCACTATGGTACGATCGCAGAGTCCTACGTTATCGCTGTCAACGTGGTGAGCGAGGAAAGCGACGAGGAAGAGCTTGTCAAGGCGATTTACGGCCGCGAGGGCCTCTGGCCGTCGGGGCGCGCAGTGCATACGCGTGTAAGTGCAGTGCTTGTCCTTGCTCACTTAAACCCGTATTCCGTCGCAACGTCACAGCCACGTCTATTTCACAACCCACATGCGTCCACGCCTTATTTCGGGCCCCTTGCGATTGTGACGCAGGTATTCGTTCATCGTGGCCGTCTTCGTTCAATCGAGGGCACGGCGGCGTGGCAAATCTTCGGACTAAGCCGCAACTGGCCGCGAGGCGGCGTCTAACCTCCAACGTACCCGTCCTAATCGTGAGTCCCAACCGGCAGAGATCTCTTGCCCAGGTCAGCGTAGGAGGTTTTCCCGAGCCGCCCGATCCATCTTCTTGAACCCCAGCGGGGCGACAGAGGATAGCCCGGTGTGTAACCCTGGGATCTCGGACGGTGGATTTCGCCTTGAGCCGCGCGAGGGGCGCCAGAGGCAACGTCGGGCCGGTGCGCCTTCACGCAACTCGTCGCAAAACAAAACTCTGTCGCCCCTCCCGGGGCTTTGGAGATTCTCTTCGGCCTCCGTTACCCAGCGTTGAAACGCTGGGCTATTTTCTGACGCCCCTGGGCGGGGCTCGAATTCAGATTCGATGCGGCAGTCCACTCGCTGACGGCCCGCGTCGGCGATCCCGGAATCCGAGAAAACTGATCTTGGACGGATCTCGGTTTTGTGGCTGAATGGAGAGAGCGGATCTCGGCGCGAGCGCTTGGGTGCGCGCGGAGGGCACAGACAGTCCAAAGTCCAATGTCCAAGGTCGAGTGGGACGGGACACAAATCACCCTCACCCCTGCCCTCTCCCATCCGCAAAGCGGACGGGCGAGGGGGAAAAGAAGTCCGCAGCGCGAATCGGAGCGGCGCGCCGGGATGAAGATCCCCGCCGGGGTGGGGATCCTTTTTTCACACAGAGGGAGAAAAAGATCCCCGGGCGCGCCGGGACAAGTTGTCCCGCCGGGTCCGCCAAAAGTGGTCCCGCCGGGACGGGTCCCTCACAATTGAGATAAGGGGGGTGGACCCACCGATACGAGTCCCACCGGTCAGTGTCGATCCGCCGAGTGTCGATCCGTTGAGTGGCGATCCGGCCCGGCAATCGGGACGGGACAAGTTGTCTTAAGGAGCCGCGCACGCCAGTCAGCGGTGTCTTTCCGCCCGCCTGGGACGGGACACGTTGTTTCATCGAGAAATCCTCGAAGAATATTGGCGGCGGAAAGAGACTGGCCGGTGGGTCGGGACGCTTTGTTTCACTGGTTAGTTTAAGTGGGGGAGTTGACCCAGCGGATAGATGACCCACCCCCGCTCGACCGGTACGGGGCACGAGTGAGTCCAAGGCCCGAGGTCCCAGGTCAGCGGACCATGGGGGCGGGATCGTGTCGGCGGTGGGACGGGACACGTTGTTTCATCGAGAAATCCTCGGTGATTTCCTCGGGAGGATGCCAAGCACCCGACAGCTGATCCGCCGCGGCGGTCGGCTCGCCGGGACAGGGGCGCGAGGGCAGATCGGGACGGGACTCGAATTGGTAGGGTGTCGACAAGGCCGCGTCGCGGCCACAGGCACACCAGTTCTTCCATCATTTCGAAGACGGCCCCCTCACCCCCGTCCCTTCTCCCGCAGGGGGCGAGGGGGGAAGAATTGAATGCGGGACGGCATGGGACGGGACACGTTGTTTCATCGAACGTATCCCGGCAATTCGACCCCCCGCCCCAAATCGATTGCCGCCGACGGATGGTGGGCCTGCGCCCGCCTGCGGCGGATTTGTCCCACCCTACGGGATCGCGGATGAGCGAAGAGGCCCCCTCACCCCCGGCCCCCCTCCCGCGGCGGGGAGAGGGGGAAAGAGTTGGGATGGGATGGGACACGTTGTTTCATCGAGCGTGGCCCGAGGAATTTGGCCCTCACGCTGGCCCTCTCCCATCGGAAGCCGACGGGCGAGGGGGAAGACTCGCCGAAAGGGCGGGAGCTCAGGTGCTCCGCGCGCGAAGGGTTGTGTGTTTCGGCTGGTTGGCCAAAGACTGACGTCTGCGGGCCCTTTGCCGCAGATTCCGAACGGGTAAGACGATGTTTATGAGGTCGGCGCTGTCGGCGGACGTGGCTGATTTTGCGGCCCGACATTCGACACGCGGTCGGTCGCACGGCCGCCTGCGAGCGCGGCTCGGCCGATCTCACGATGGCTCAACTGACCGAAGCACAAACCCAGCAAATCATCGACCAGTGCCGCGACCACGTGGGCCAGCTGGCCGAGACGTTTCGCACGGCGCTGGGGTGCGAGATTCGTCTGTCGGCCGGAGAGCCGAGCAGCGTCGGCGAGGCGGGCGGGCTGGCCGAGTTTCAGGTGCCGGGCCTGGCCGTGGGGATGGCCGTCGGCGATGAGGGGCTGATCGTCCTCATTCCGCAGACGTTGCCGCTGCCGGCCTGGTATCGCCAGCCCGACGTCAGCCAGAACGATCAGCTGCAGACGTTCGCGCACGAGTTGTCGACGGTGCTGCTGCCGGCCGACCTGGAGTCGCAACGCTTTGCGGCGACGGCGACCGAGAACCTGATCGAAGTGGCGCAGAGCGCGAAGGCCACGCCCTCCGCCAAGATGATCGAGCTTTCGGTCTTTCACACTGACGGCACGAACGAGGCGGCGGTGGCCAAGTTGCTGCTGATCGTGCCGGTCACCCAACCGCCGGTGACGGTGACGCAGCCAGGAGACGGCTTGGGAGCGGGCGCAGTCGAATCCGCTGAAGAGTCGGAACAATTCGACGAGGGACTGGCGGAGGATGGCGAAGAGTTCGCCGACTTCGACGAGGCCGGCGACGACGGCTCTGCTCAAGAGGCGGCCGCGTCGGCCGATGCGGCGCTCCGGGCCCTGCGAGTTCTCAATGTGCCGGTGACCGTCAGCGTGCGGTTGGCCGAGCGAAAGATGTCGCTGGGGACCGTGGTGGCGCTGGTGCCGGGATCGCTGGTGACGTTCAACAAGTCGTGCGAGGCCCTGCTCGACCTGTATGTGAACAATCATCGCTTCTGTCAGGGCGAGGCGATCAAGATCGGCGAAAGCTTCGGCCTGAAAGTCTCGAGGGTCGGCGTGGACGAGGAACGCCGCGAGCGGATCGTTGAAGGCAGAGGCTCCCGGGACTGACGTCACGGGCTCGGTGCGATCGATCCTCGCTCGTAGACACGAGCGGTTAGTAGCCGACGGCCGCGCCGTCTTTGCGGGGCTCGGTGCCGCCGTGCAGCGTGCCGTGCTCCTGGTCGATGCGGATGCCCTGGTAGCCGCCGAAGCCGTCGTCCGCTTTGTGGACGATGTGATGGCCGCGCTTGGTCAGCTCGTCGAGCGTGGCCTGCGGGATGCTCGATTCGACGTCGACCTCGCCGCCGCCCGACTCCATCGGCCGGCCGGTCGGCGTCTGCGAGCCGTCGTGCCGCACGCGGCCGGCGTCGCCCGCGGCCTGCACGTCGAGACCGAAGTCGATCATGTTGAGCAGCACCTGCACGTGCCCCTGCGGCTGCATGTCGCCCCCCATCACGCCGAAGGCCAGCCAGGGCTTGCCCTCCTTCGTGACCATCGCGGGGATGATCGTGTGGAAGGGCCGCTTGTGCGGCTCGAGCGAGTTGAGATGCTTGGGGTCGAGCGAGAATTGCGAGCCGCGGTTCTGCATCACGAAGCCGACCTTGCCCGGCACAAGCCGCGAACCGAAGCCGGCGAAGTTGCTCTGAATGAACGAGCAACAGTTGCGATCCTTATCGACGACGCAGAGATAAATCGTGTCGCCCCCCTTCGCCAACAGGGGATCACCGGGATCGACCGAGTTGGCCGCCCGCTGGGGATCGATCCGCTTGCGTTGCTTGGCCGCGTATTCCTTCGAGATCAACTGCTGCACGGGGAGCTTGGCGAAGCTGGGATCGGCGAAGTATTTCGCCCGGTCGGCGTACGCCAGCTTCTTCGCCTCGATGAACAGGTGCAGATAGTCGGGGCTGTGCCGGCCCATCGAGCGAAGGTCGTAGCCCTCGAGGATGTTGAGGATCTGCAGCACGGCGATCCCCTGCCCGTTCGGCGGCAGTTCCCACACGTCGTAGCCGCGATAGTTGGTGGAGACTGGCTCGACCCAGTTCGAGGTGTGGTCTGCAAAGTCCTTCTTGGTGAAGTAGCCGCCGTGCTTCTGACTGTACGAGACGATCTGCTCGGCGATGGGCCCGCGGTAATAGGCGTCGCGGCCTCCCTCGGCAATCGCCCGCAGACTGGTGGCCAGGTTCGGATTGCGGAACAACTCGCCCATGACGGGAGCGTGGCCGTTGGGGTAATAGGTCGCGCCGGTATCCGGGTAAAGGTGAGCGAGCGGCTCGCCCCGCTTCCAATAGCTGGCGATGATCTCGGTGACCGGAAAGCCTTC
>DATHPP010000525.1:0-5740 GCA_035483795.1 Tepidisphaeraceae bacterium
CTTCTTGGACCTGAGGGCGGACGATCTACCGCCGGCCGCTGTGGGAAACCTTGCTTCGCTACGCTTCGCAAGCCTTCCCACAGCTGTCACCATCAAATGCGCAGATTGATCTTTTTTCAACATACAAGGGGCCGGGGGTGACGGGGCCTTTGAACCGCTCGGCTGGGCTGAGGAAGATTTCTCCGGGCTTTTCTGCGTAAAACAACTTGTCCCGTCCCGCTCGGAGGGGAGTCTTTCACCACAAAGACACTAAGGCACGAAGTAAAACCTACTCAGGTAATCCCGACTCAGCGGATCGGATTTCTTGGTGTCCTTGGTGTCTTTGTGGTGACAAATCTTCGGTCTTGTCCCGCGTGTCCCGTCCCGCTGGTCTGAATCAATCCCGTCCCAACGTGTCCTGGGCCCACTTCGGCAGTTTGCCCCGGTGAAACAACGAGTCCCGTCCCGCGTCCCGAGCCGGCGGCAGAACGAAAGGCACCGGGGCTTACTGCGTGCGCGGCTCCTTAGGAGGGTCCCGATTGCCGGGCCGGATCGCCACTCAACGGATCGACACTGATCGGTGGGACTCTCGTCGGTGGGTCCACCCCCCTTATATCAATTGAGAGAGACCCGTCCCGGCGGGACCACTTTTGGCGGACCCGGCGGGACAACTTGTCCCGGCGCGCCGGGGATCTTTTTCTCCCTCGATCCTCTATGTGAAAAAAGGATCCCCACCCCGCCGGGGATCCTTTTTCGTCCCCGCGGGCGCCCTCCACGCGCACAAAACCGCTCGCGCCGAGATCCGCTCTCTCCATTCAGCCACAAAAACGAGATTCGTCCAAGATCAGTTTCCGCGGAGTCCGCGTCTGACGGCGCGGTTGACTCACAGGAACGAAGCGGAGCTTCGAGGAAGTGTGGTTCCGAAGCGGAGCTTGCGACCGAAGGAAAGGGGTTGAGTTTCTGGGAAACGCCCTCCCTACTGCATGGGTGCTAATTCCCACGAGGAACTGCCACGTTCCGCTTTGCGGGGCCAATTTGAATCGGGCAAACGGCTCTCCCGGCACTTTGACCCTATTGCGAAGCCCGCGCGGCGCAGTAGTCTGGGAGGCGCAATCCGAGGTTCTCTATGAACGCTCCGAGAGATCCCGGCAACGAGCCGCATCCGTCGCCTGCCGCAACCGTGATCGGCGAGCGCCTCCCCGAGCAAGTCGGCATCGTCATCGGTCCGTACCGACTCTTGCAGAAGCTTGGCGAAGGGGGCATGGGCACCGTCTGGGTCGCCGAACAGTCTGAGCCGGTCAAGCGCCGCGTCGCGCTCAAGCTCATCAAAATCGGCATGGATACGACTCACGTCCTGCGGCGTTTTGAAGCCGAGCGGCAGGCGCTGGCCCTGATGGACCATCAGAACATCGCCAAGGTGCTCGACGCTGGCACCACCCCTCAGGGCCGCCCCTACTTCGCGATGGAGCTGATCAAAGGCATCCCGATTACAAAGTACTGCGACCAGGAGCATCTCACGCCGCGCGAACGGCTGGAACTCTTCATTCCCGTCTGTCAGGCCGTGCAGCATGCTCACCAAAAGGGACTGATCCACCGCGACCTGAAGCCGTCCAATGTGTTGATCGCCCTCTACGACGGCATGCCGGTGCCCAAGGTGATCGACTTTGGCGTCGCCAAGGCGACCAGCCAGAAGCTGACCGAGCGGACGCTGTATACGGAGGTGGGGCAAATCGTCGGCACGCTGGAGTACATGGCCCCCGAGCAGGCAGAGCTCAACAATCTCGATATCGACACGCGGGCCGACATTTATTCGCTCGGCGTGATCCTGTACGAGCTGCTGGCCGGCAGCCCGCCGTTCACCGCCAAACAACTTCGCGGCGCCGCGTTCACCGAGATCGTGCGGATGATCCGCGAAGTCGAGCCGCCAAGACCGAGCACGCGACTCTCCTCGTCGGACGATTTGCCGTCGATCGCCGCCAACCGCAAGCTCGAGCCGAGCCGGCTGACGCGCATCGTGCACGGCGATCTCGATTGGATCGTGATGAAGGCGCTGGAGAAGGATCGCGCGCGGCGCTACGAAACGGCGAACGGATTCGCGATGGACATTCAGCGTTATCTCGCCGACGAGCCGGTCTCGGCCGGACCGCCGGGTGCGGGTTACCGGCTGCGGAAATTGGTGCGACGGAACATGGGCCCGGTGATCGCGGCGGCCGCCGTGGCGATAGCGCTCGTAGGGGGCGTGGCGGCCGTGGTGGTGGTGCAGGCCCGGGCCAACCGTGAGCTTGGGGCGAAGAACGAAGAACTGGCTGCCAAGAACACCGAGCTGGCCGATGAGCAGGCCAAGGTGCAGGCCCGGTTCGAGATGGCCCAGAAGGCGATCGCGGTGTTCCACACCGGCGTCAGCGAGGACATGCTGCTCAAGAACGACCAGTTCAAGGAACTGCGGACCAAGTTGCTGAAGGAAGCGGCCGGCTTCTACGCCGACCTGGAGAAACTGCTGGCGGGTCAAACCGACGCCAAGTCGCGGCGCTTGCTGGCAGCCGGCTATTACCAGCTCGGCGAGCTAACGGAGAAGATCGGCTCGCAGCCGGAAGCGCTGGCCGTGCACCGCCAGGCGCTGGCCCTGCGGCGGGAACTTGCTGCTGCGGCAGGTGCCGACGTGGAGACGCGGCTCGACGTGGCCCGTAGCCTAAGGATGGTGGGACTGCTGCTGGACGCAACGGGCGACAAGGCGGGGGCGCTGGCGGCGTGGGAGGAGCAACGGGAAGTGTCCGAGCGGCTAACCGCGGAGGACCCCAGCGACGTCGTCCGCGCCGTCCTCGCCCGCGGCCACCACAACATTGGCCAACTGCTGTCGCAGACGGGTAAGCCGGCGGAGGCGCTGGCAGCGTACGAGAAGGCACTAGCCATTCGGCAGGAGCTGGTCAACACAAACCACGCCGTCAATGAGTTCCAACAAGACCTGGCCTGGAGCCACAGCGACATCGGCACCCTGTTGTCGCAGACGGGTAAGCCGACGGAGGCGCTGGCGTCGCACGAGAAGGCACTGGCCATCCGACAGAAGCTGGCCGACACCAACCCCTCTGTCACTCAGATCCAGAGCGAGCTGGCGTTGAGCCACAGCGCCATCGGTCAACTGCTGTCGCAGACGGAGAAACACGCGGAGGCGCTGGCAGCGTACCAGAAGGCCCTCGCCATCCAGCAGAAGCTCGCCGATGCCAACCCCGCCGTTACCGACTTTCAGCACGACCTGGGGATAAGCCATAACAGCGTCGGATTTCTGCTAAATCTGACGGGTAAGTTGGCGGAGGGGATAGCGGCGCAGCAGAAGGCTCTCGCCATCCAGCAGAAGCTCACCGACGCCAACCCCGACGTCATTATCTTTCAGCGCAACCTCGCCTGGACCAACAACACCATCGGCGCTCAGTTGGAGCACACTTTGAAGCGGACGGAGGCGCTGGCGGCGTACGAGCGAGCACTGGCCATCTATCAGAAGCTGGCCGACGCCAACCCGACCGTTACCCGGTCCCAGAGCGACGTGGCCCGAAGCTACTACATCATCGGTACCGCGCTGTCAGAGAGGGGGAAGCCGGCGGAGGCACTGGCGGCGCAACAGAAGGCACTGGCCATCCTTGAGAAGCTGGCCGACGCCAATCCCGCCGTCAATGGGTTCCAACAAGACCTGGCCCGGAGCCACAACGTTATCGGCATTCTGTTGTTGGAGAGAGGGAAGCCGGCGGAGGCACTGGCGGCGCAACAGAAGGCGCTGGCCATCCGTGAGAAGCTGGCCGACGCCAATCCCACCGTCACCTACTTTCAGTTCAACCTGGCCGAGAGCCACCACAACATCGGTCGCATACTGTCAGGGATGGGGAAGCCGGCAGAGACCCTGGCAGCGTACCAGAAGGCACTCGCCATCCGGCAGAAGCTGGCCGACGCCAACCCCGACTTCATCGACTATCAGAGCGGCCTGGCCTCGAGCCACGACGCCATTGGTCGCACATTGTCAGGGATGGGGAAGCCGGCAGAGGCGCTGGTGGCGCAGCGGAAGGCACTCCCTATCCTGCAGAAGCTGGCCGACGCCAACCCCGACGTCGTCATCTTTCAGGGTCGCTTGGCCTGGAGCCACAACTCCATCGGCCAACTGCTGTGGCAATCGGGGAAGCGGGCGGAGGCGCGAGCAGCGTTCCAGAAGGCACTCGCCATCTATCAGAAGCTGGCCGACGCCAACCCCACGGTTGTTGAATATCTGAGGCCTCTGGCGAACGGCTACGGCGACATCAGCTGGCAGTTCGCGCAGGCCGGCAAGAACGGCGAAGCGCTCGAATACTACGCCCGGGAAGAGGCGAGTCGACTCAAGCTTGCCGCCGCCGAGTCGACTGGCCCCGACGACAGGAATTTGCTCGCGAACTGTCAGACTAACACCGCCGACCTGCTCCGCAAAGCCGGGAGACGGGTCGAGGCACGGGCGGCGTGCGAACGAGCTCTGGCGCTGCGTGAACCGCTGGTCAAGGAACACCCTCAGGTCACGTCCTACCGGGGCGGGCTCGCGGAGACTTACTTACGAATCGGGCAGCTGCAAAGCGACGCGAAAGACCTGGCCGCTGCCGCCGCGACCTGGAGACGGGCCATCGCGCTCTACGAGGGCCTGAAGGATCCGAGCCGCAGCGATTCGTTTCTTCGGGCCTGCAGCCACGCTTGCCTGTCGGAACTCGGCAACAAGCCCGGCTCTGGGGTGTCGGCCGAGGAGGGCCGGGCCGAGACGGACCGGGCCATGAGCTGGCTGCGCAAGGCCATGACTGCCGGCTACGGCAACCCCGACTCCTACCGAACCGAGTCGGCCCTCGACCCGCTCCGTAGCCGTGAGGACTTCAAGAAGCTCTCAGCGGAGCTGGAGACGAAGGCGAAGGCCCGGACGAAGTGACGGGCGGCGGCGTGGCATGCCGCACGGCTCGGCGTGGGCATGTCTTGCTGCAGTTCGCATGCTCACGCAAGCGCCGTGAGACTGTCCGGGAATTCGGTGGGATCTCGGAGCCCTCGCTCACGCTTCGGGTTGGTGTGTCGCGTACATGAACCCGACGGGTCTGACGCCGCGGATTGACTCACAGGAGCGAAGCGGAGCCTCGAGGACGTGCGGTCCCCAAGCGGAGCGTGCGACCGAGGAAATTTGGTTAAATGGATCACTAGTTCTGATGCATCTCCCTTGGGGTCGAAGCCGGCGTACTTCCTTTGCTCGGAGCGAGCGATTAATTTCAGCATCACCAGAATCTACCCTGGCCAACTGGACTTACGAGAGCCGCCATGTGCAGAAACATCAAGAACCTGTTCAACTTTGATCCGCCCGCGACTGAAGCGGAGATTCGGGACGCATCGCTCCAGTTCGTGAGAAAGATCTGTGGATTCACCAGACCGTCCAAAGCAAACGCACTTGCGTTCGAGCGCGCGGTCGAAGAAGTGACGGCATCAGCCAGAGCAGTGATTCGGTCGTTGGTCACCACGGCTGAGCCACGCGACCGTAAGGTTGAGTCTGAGAAACTACGGGCCCGGTCTGCCGCGAGGTTCGGGCCGAAGCAATGAGGCTCGGTTCATCGGCGCGGCAGCATGTCCCACGGCAGGGTGGCATGCAACGCCGTCCACGATTTTTCAGGCGGCTTTCAGGAGTCGTTGAGCACGTTGGCGTTGGGACAGGGTGAGTTTGAGGATTCGTGGGGGTTGGATCGGCGGATCGTGTTTTTTGTGGGGCCAGTCGCGGGCGCGTTTG
>DATHPP010000526.1:0-13098 GCA_035483795.1 Tepidisphaeraceae bacterium
CGGGCGCACCCACCCCTACGCCCCTTACCGGCACGACCACTGGAACGACCACCGGCCCAACAACCCAGGGCGGGGCAACCTTCCCGACGCCGGGATCCCCCGGCGGCGCGCCCCTCAAAGGGCCGGGAAGCCAGGGAAACAAGTTCACCCTGCCTTCCCTTCCCGCCCCACCGACCATCGCCCCCACCTTGACCACGATGGACGTCTCCATCACCGGGTCGGCCAAACTCGACGTCTATGAAATCACCGGCCCCGTCACGACCACCGGAAGTCTCGTGGGCGGACGGGCACAGGTTACCTCCATCGTCAACACAACCGGCGGCGAGATCGGCACGATCCACCTGAATTCGCTGGGAGCGCTGTCCACCAACGGCGCGGCGGGTGCCCTGGTCGAGCACAACACGGCGGCAATGCCTCTGGGCAATTACTATGTCCACCTCACCGAGGATGGCAGCTCCGGCGCCCCTTATACCTACCCCCTCTTCGAGGTGAGCAGCGTCGTGCGCGTGCTCGGCAACATCGTCTCCATCAGCGCCGCCCAGCTTGGCAACGTTTATGCCGGCATCATCACCAACAGCGGATCTCCCAACGACGCGGTTCCGGCGGTCAACAGCATCCCCGTTGCGATTCCTGGCGGGAACCCGCTGGTCGGCGCCTCGGGCGGCGCCGTCGGCGCCATCGCCGCCGGCTCGATCATCGGTTCGGTCGTCACCGCCGGCAACATCAACAGCGTCAGCGCCGGCTCGATCGGCTGGCAGGGCTCCGGAGCCGTCGGCGCTCCGGGCATTTTCTCCACGGCGCTCATCGGCCCCACTACCGTCCGCGGAAACATGCGCGGTGTCATCAACTCAACCGTCGGCCAGGTCGGCCTCACGATTGTCAATGGTTCGCTCAACGATGCCGTCGTCAGCGACTTTAATCGCTTCGACTACACCGAGGCCCGCGCCCTGATCCTGGCCAGCACGACCAGCGCAACGCCGATCACGCTTCCACAACTCGACCTGGCGTCGATCACCGTGCAGGGAAATGGCGGGATCATTGGGACCTTTATCGGCGGCGAACACATCGGGACCATCGGCGTGTCAGACAGCGGCTTTGGAATATTCGACTCGCACATCCAGACCCTGGGTGACGGAACAATCATCGGCATCTCCGCCGGCGGCTACGGCCTCCGCTTCACTACCATCGTCGGCGGCGCCAGCGTCGGCGCCATCACGGCGCGCGGAAACGGCGCGAACTTGCCCATCGGTAATTTCCCGACCGAGGTCAGGCAGAGCGAGAACGGCGCTGTGTTCGATCCCGTAACCGGTCTTCCCATCACGTTCCTCAACGATCTGGATTCGTATCTGGGCACGACGCTGGCGACACAGCAGATCGTCGGTTCCACCGAGTCCGGCGTCATCGAGAACTCAGTGATCGTCGGCTCCCGCGACCTGGGAAGCCTCAACGCCTGGTCCATCCGCGGCCGGGTCGTCAATACCACGAACACCGCGCTGCTGGGGCTGTCAGGACAGACAACCATCAACGTGGCCAACAGCGTGGCCAACCTCAATGTCGTCGGCCCGATCAATGGCCTGGCCATCACGACCGGCCGCACGACCAAGTATCACATCGGCGGCGACGTCGCCAACTTCTCCCTGGCCGTCTCCGGACCCATCGGCAATCTGGTGTTCAACTCCAGCCTGCTGGGAAGCTCGGTCATCGCAGCACAGGGGCCCAGTGGCCGTATCCAGTCGGTCACCATCAACGGCAACTTCAGCGGTCTGATCAGTTCGACCAAGAGCATCGGCCATATCATGATTGCCGGCAGCATGATCGGAAGCATCAAAGCCGCGTCGGTTGGAACGATCAAGCTCGTGGGGGGCATGGGAAACGGCTCTCTTTCCATCGCCGGCAACGTCGACACCTTCCAGACCACCGGCGATCTGGGCACTCCCGGAAATACCCTGACCTTCAATGGTTCGGTCAAGAACATCAAGATAGGACACAACCTCAACAGCAACATCACAGTCGCGGGCAATGTCGGCGAGCTGCTCGTTGCCGCCAGTATTCTCAGCGCCTCCAACGTCAAGGTGTCCAACACCATCACACTTCTCAAAGTCGGCCAGGACGTTCAGGCCGGGGCCGTCATCATGGCCAATCTCATCAAGAAGCAGGTGATTGGCGGGCAGGTGTTGGGTACGATTACGACGGCTTGACGCGCCGCGCGGTGTGAACGCCCGGCAGGCGCTCCAGGCCGTGCGTCACCCGGGCGTCTTATGCGCTGCATCGCTCCGTCAATGCTCGCCCTGATCATCGCCGCGGTGGCAACGTCCGCGGCTCAGAGTGCCAGGCCGACCACGCGTCCGGCCAGCGAACCGGCAAGGGCCGCCGACGTTGCCTCCACCGCTCCATCAACCCAGCCGGGGGAAGCCTATCCGGACCCCCAGGAGCTTCTGGCGGAGTTGGGCAGTCCCGATTGGCGGCAGCGACGCCGGGCCCGGGAACAGTTGGTCCATCTCGGCGAGCAAGCCAAGCCCTTCATCCACCAGCTCATCGAAAGCGCTTCCACCGAAGAGGCCCGCAGCACGGCCGCCGCCGCGCTCACGCAGATCGACGAGAACCGCGTTCTCGGTCCCTCCTACATCACGCTCCACGTCAAGAACGCCCAGCCTGCCGACGTCTTTGCCGAAATCTCGAAGCAATGCTTCGCCCCCATCCCGACCATGCAGGAGAACCTGTGGGACCAGGGCGGCTACCCGCGTCTCACGCTCGATGTCGACCGCAAGCCCTTCTGGGAAGTCGTTCCGGCCGTCTGCCAGCACTTTGGCGTCAGCCTCAGTCCCGACCAGCACGGCCTGCGACTCATGCGCGGCGGGTTTCAGTTGCAGGGCCTTTCCCACGTCGAAGGCCCGTTTCTCATCACCGCCACTCAGGTCACCTATTCGCGCACCCGCATGCTTGGCCCGGGCCAGCGCGAGCACAGCAACTTCGGCATCAACATGTCGATCTATCCCGAGCCCAAGATCACCGTCATCCGCGGCGGAGGCGGCATCGAGCTCAACGAGGTGGTGGACGATCACGGCAACTCGTTGATTCCAGCCAACAATCGCCAGAACGGCTCCTGGGGCGGGTTCGCCGGTTTTGGGGGCTGGAACATCTACGCGCCCCTGCAATACCCGCAGAAGAATCCCGGCACGAAGATCGTTCGCTTTCGCGGAAGCACTTCATTCAATGTGCAGACCAAGGTGCAGGAGCTTCGCATCGACGACGTGCTGCACCTGAGCCCGACCACGACCGCCGTCCACGGCATCCAGATCACGCTGGAGAGCTTCGGCAAAAAGGACCAGGGATACGAGCTGCGCGTTCTGGTGAACCAGCCCAACTTCGCCAGCCCCGAGTGGCAATTGCTGATGGAGCAGATTCAGTTCCGCCTGCGTATCCTCGACTCCCACGGCAACGAGCTGGATCACCGCGGAATGAGCACCAGCGCCAACGCCAATCGCCTGGAGCTGAGCCTCGAGTTCGGCAGCGGCGCCGGCCCCGCCGCACGCGAGCCCTCCAGGCTCCTCTGGGACATTCCCACCGAAACCAAGTCCCTTACCGTCCCCATCATCTTCAACGACGTTCCGCTATTTGATTCAAACTGATTCGTCATTCGTCATTCGAGTTTCGTCATTCGTCCCGCCTCCCTTATTCAGATGGGCGGGTCTTCGGAGCCACCCGATTCTTCGCGGTCCAGTTGAGCGCCGCTCTGATCGCCTCGGCCAGGCGCCGCGCTTCGTCTTCGGCCTGGAAGCGAACCTGCATCAGGTGCGGCCTTTCATACAGCAGGATCGGACCGACGGCGCTGACGAGAATGTCCTGCTTCTGAAGCGCGTAGAGCACGTCGTTGACTTCGTAGTCGGCCAGGACAAATTCGCCGACCACGACCGTCTTGCCGCATGTGCAGTGATAGAAGTGAAACGTCGATTCGATGCCCGCCGCGGTCGGTACTTCCATGCCCTCGATCGAGACGAACAGATCGTCACGGGGCACGCGAACCGCGTAAACGCCCTCGTGCAGTTCCCCCTTGCGTCCGAGAACGTCGGCGACCGTGTCCCAATCCCCCGCCGACGCCGAAGACGCGGCCGAGGCTGGCGCGGACGCCGGCGCCGCGCCCTGCGATGTGCAGCCGGCTATCCAAAACGCCACAACCGCGATTGTCACACCCGTCTTTAAGCCGCGGGAATGGCTCGCATGCCATACCGCGCGTCGCAAGCCCGCCAGTTTCATTTACTCCCCTCCGGCAAAAGCCGGCCCGTGGCGCGCAGCCGCTGGAACGTACGGCGCCGCAGCCCGAAGTAGGGCTTGACAATGAACCGGTGCAGCCGAATCGGCCAGCCGCGGCGTTCGCCCTCCTCCCGCTCCACACCCGTCAGCTCGTCGGGACGAAGCCGCTTCTTGTGCTTGAGAACGTGGTACACATCGCACTGCTGCAAGTAGCGAAGCACCAGCCGGCTCCCCCACCAGTCGCCCAGGTCCTGCAAATCAAAGCTGATCTGAAAATCGATCAAATGCGGCTTACCGTCCCGGCCCACGAGAATATTCTGCGTCTTGTTGGTGTCTACATAAGCGAGGCCGCGACGATGCACCTGCGTGATCAGTTCCACCAACTCGTCGAAGAATCCGTCCGGCACCGACGGGCAGGCCGAAAGAGGCATGCCTGCCACATATTCCAGCACAAACCCCGTCGCACCGACCTCGCCCAGCACTTTGGGAATGGCCTTCAGGCCGGAAAGCTTGGAATAAAACCGCTGCTCCCGGCGGCTCAGCCAGCGACCCAGCCACAGCAGCGGCACTCCCGCAAATTCTTCCGCCCGGCTGATCTTCAGCACCACCCGTGCGCCCGCGGCGTCCTCATAAAACCCGGTGGCGGCAAAAAAATCATGCTTCACCGATTGCACCAGCCGGTAACTCACCCCCCGCACCTCGATGGGGTCGGGGAATTCGGACTTGCCCAAGGCGCGCATACAGTAAGCGGCTCGTTGTTCGGGCCGCGCCGCTCGGTCCTGTAAACGGGCGCCGTTCTCTACTGGCATGCCGCCGCGCATTATACACGCCGATCGGCGGATGCGATCGCGCCCACGCTGACTGAAACGAAATTTGAGTCGTATGGATAAACATTCGATACCGCCAGTGGGCTCCGATTCGCCGCCGGAGCGCCGGGCCAGGGGCAGGGGTACGCATATGCAATACTTTAGATGTCTGCTTCGCTCGCTCGTGATCGAAGATGACGGCGGCGAAGTGTTGGAATATGCCATCATCGTCGGGCTGATCGTGCTGGCGGCGATTGCCGCAATCACCGCCGTCGGCAACAGCGTCATGGGCCGCTGGACGAGCCTCAGCAACTCGATGTGAAGGGCGCTGCCTCGATCATTTCTTTCCCAGCGCCCGTTGGGCGCGGAAGAAGTCCTGGAGCAGCGCGGCGCACTGCCCGGCCAGGACGCCGCGATCCACCTTCACCTGGTGGTTCAACCGGGGATCCTCGCAAAGCTCAAACAGCGTTCGCACGGCGCCCGCCTTGGGGTCGTCGCAACCGTACACCAGCCGCCCGATTCGGGCGTTCACGATTGCGCCGGCGCACATCGGACACGGCTCGAGCGTGACGTAAAGCGTGCAGTCGCCAAGCCGCCAGTGGCCCAGGCTTCGCCCCGCCTCGCGGAGGGCGACGATCTCCGCGTGCGCGGTCGGATCCCGATCGGTCTCACGCCGGTTATACCCCCGGCCGATCACCTGCCCTGACACCTCGTTCACCACCACGCATCCGATGGGAACTTCCCCGCCCGCCGCCGCTGTTCGGGCGAGCTCAATCGCCTCGAGCATGTGATCGGGAGAAATGCCGAATGCTGAATTCTGAATGCTGAATGGCGGGTTAGCGTTTTGGGATTTCATTCAGAATTCAGCATTCAGAATTCAGCATTCGTTTCTCACGCCACCGGTACCACGCGGGTCACCTGTGGGACTTGCTCGCGGAGGCTGCGTTCGATCCCCATGTGGAGGGTGAGATTGCTGCTCGGGCAACCGTGGCAGGCGCCGTGAAAGCGGATTTGCACGACGCCGCCCTCGGTCACATCGACCAGCTCGATGTCGCCCCCGTCGGCCTGCACCGCGGGCCGGATCAGCTCGATCACGGCACGAACGCGGTCGCGCACTGTCGGATTACTCTCAATGGAATTCATCTGCCGGCCTTTATCGAATTATATCGGCCCCGAGCACTGCCGACAACGCGACCGAAGGCACCTGCGACCGAGGCATCCGCGACCCGGGGCATCCGCGCCCGGGACGGGTGCATTGTTTGCAGAAACGACCGCGTACCGCTTCCGCAACGTTTATCCTTCCGGAGATGAAACACCGTTTTTGTAACGTGCCCGCGCAGTCCGCCCGGGAACGACGACGTCAGCCGATTCCGGCGGTAGAAGTCCTGGAGCACCGGCGCCTCCTGTCCGCCTCCCATGCATTCATCACGCAAACCAATCTTGTCTCCGACCAGCCCGGCGTCGCCACCATCACCGACCCCAATCTCATCAACGCCTGGGGCGTCTCGTTCGCCCCCGGCGCTGAGTTCTGGATTTCCGCCAACAACAGCGGGTTCTCCCTGCAATACAATGGCGACGGCACCGCCGCCGCGCCGCCGATGGTAACCATTCCCGGCGGTGGCGGCGCCAATCCTTCCAACCCAACCGGCAACGTCTTCGCCGGTGGAAACATGAGCTTCAACGGAACCCCCGAAGTCTTCGCCTTCGTCGGAGAGGACGGCGCCATCAGCGCGTGGAACGGCAGCGGCACCACCGCCACCCTCATCCACGACAATTCCCCCGGCGCCGTCTACAAAGGCGCGACCCTTTCCACCGACGCCAACGGCAACGACGAGCTTCTCGCCGCCAACTTCCGCGCCGGCACCGTGGAAGCCTACGACCACAACTTCGCTCCGGTCTCCCTTCCAACCGGCGCATTTCAGGACAAAAAAATCCCCAAGGGATACGCGCCTTTCAACGTCCAGGACATCGGCGGCGATATCTACGTCACCTACGCCAAACAAAACTCCCTCAAGCACGACGACGTGAAGGGCGCCGGACACGGCTACGTCGATGTCTTCAACACCGGCGGACAACTCATCCGCCGGTTCGCCCATGGAAGCTTTCTCAATTCCCCCTGGGGCGTGAGCGTCGCGCCCTCGACTTGGGGCTCGATGGCCGGCGACATCCTCGTCGGTCAGTTCGGTGATGGCCGCATCGACCTGTTCAACACCAACGGCAAGTTCCTCGGCTTCCTGAAGAACAGCAAGAACAAGCCGATCGCCATCGACCACCTGTGGGCCCTGACGCCCGGCACCGGCTCCGCCACCGCCAGCACCAACAGCATCTTCTTCACCGCCGGCCCCGACGACGAGAACCACGGCCTCTTCGGCAAACTTGATTTCACCGTCGCCACCGCGACCGCTCCCCACCCAAGCCCGAGCCCGAGTCCGACGCCGATCTATTGATCCTCCATCGATCTTCGTCCCCTTTCCTCGCGCCCGCGGAGCCAACCCCTCCGCGGGCGATGCTAAATCCAACGCCTGCCGGGATTCCGGCTATCGTCCCTCCTCTCCGCGTCCCCGCGTCTTCGCGTCGCAAAAAACGGGGTGCTTCATTTATGCCTATTTTTTAGGGTTTTCTGATTTTCGGGTGCGCAATCTTTTGAAGCCGTCATTCTGTCGTGGCAACCGGCAAGCAGTTTCGATCCGGCGGTAATGAAACCGGCGCTCATTAGTGTCATCCCGATTGTCGAGTTGTTTCACCGATGATTTCCGCCGATCCAGCGCACCTCATAAAACTCCCGCATGGGATTGTTGGTGATGATTGCCGACGCAAGCTGGATCTGGATTATTCTGTCGCGCTGGGTGCACGTCCTCTCGGCCTGCCTCTTGATCGGGGCGACGTTTTTCTTTGCGGGAGTCTTTGGGAGGTCGGCGGCGGCCGAGCCCGAGTCCGCCGAAGGAGTGCTGGGCAAGCGAGCGCGACGCTTGCTTCAAATGCTCGCCCGAACGGCGATCGTCCTGCTGATCGCAACCGGCGTCTACAACCTGCTGCTGAACCGCATCGCCTACGAGCACACCCTGCCCCTCTCGCACGTGCTGCTGGGGTTGCACGCGCTGTTATGGCTGGTCATCGCGGGAATGCTGGAAGTGGGCCTTTCCTCCAGACGCACGCCCGCCGTCCGGCGCACCTGGCTGGGCGCGACGGTCGCGTTGATGTTTCTCACCGTCGCCCTCGCCTCAAGCCTCAAGTACGTGCGGGAACATCCCCGGGCAACCGCGGCCGGGGCGTCTGCACGACTCGCTTTCCCATAGCGCTGGTGCCCGCGCAACCGAGCGAAAAGCCCAAAACGCAACGGACGCGGCGATGTTACAAGATGTTACAAAGTGTTACATTTCGAGCGTCGAAGGCGACGGGGCACGGGGTACGGGGTACGGAAAACTGTAACACTTTGTAACATTTTGTAACATCGCAATGCACGTTTCCGTCAGACGCTCGTGGCCTGCCAGTGCGCGGTCAGGGACGTGCCGCAACAAACATTGCGATGTTACAAAACGTTACAAAGTGTTACCGTTTTTGGGGACTGTGGGATCCGCTCAGCAATCAAGAGATGCTCCGGTCATGCGATTCCGGCGGACTTGCGAAGGGTTCGGGCCGCGGGATTTTGCGGGTCGTCGATCAGCGTGCGGACGAAGTCGCGGCTGCGCTCGGGCGGGAGCGGGGTATATTTTCCGACGGCGACGACCAGGACGCCGCGGCCGTCGGAGACGGCGGCCTCGGTCGAGATCAGACGCGAGCGGACGGAGATCGCCCGCGCTTCGACCTGGACCGGCTGGCCAACCACCGCCGATTCGCGAAAGCGGACCGTCATCTCGGCGCAGACGCAGAAACGTTTGGCGGCCCAGGTGGCGGCCCAGACCATGGCTTCGTCGAGCACGGTGGCAAGCATGCCGCCGTGGATGAT
This sequence comes from Tepidisphaeraceae bacterium, assembly GCA_035483795.1. Lineage (GTDB taxonomy): Bacteria > Planctomycetota > Phycisphaerae > Tepidisphaerales > Tepidisphaeraceae > DASXMX01. The sequence goes on from DATHPP010000526.1 coordinate 9,004, forward strand.
GCCCGCGAAACCGATGTGCTCTTGTTTTGGGGTGAAGATGCAGGAGACGACGCCGGACTGCTCGTCGACTTCGAGGTCGAGCTTGAGGCCCTGCGGGTTTTCGCGGCCGCAGGCCAGGCAGCCGCGGGTATGGGGAAGTTGCAAACGGGGCATAAAAAGATTCTAGCGAGTTGAGGGATCGAGTGCCCGCAGGCGATTTCGCGATCTTTGCGCAGCCTCGCGAAACCGCAAGCGGCGATCAGAGGCGCCAGGTTTCACGCGGTGGATATTCTCGTCAGGTCGAGAGCGGTTCGGCGGCGGCCAGGGCAGCTGCGGCCTCCTCGGCCTCGCGGTGCATTCGCCACAGGACGTAGAGCGAGGTGAAGCCGACGTAGAAGTACCCGCCGGCGAAAATCATCAGGAACGGAATCGTGCTGTAGCCGAACGCATACCACAGGCTGATCAGGATGCACGCGGCCATATAAGTGCCGAACGCGATTTCGAGCACGGGCAGCCAGAGCTTTTTGATGGTGAAGACGCGGGCGCGGCGCCATTTGCGATCGCTGCCAGTGACGCCGTACTTGGGGGTACGGACGAACTCGGCGGTCTGGTGGCGGATGGCGCACCAGATCGCCTCAAAGACGGCCTTGGCATTGTTCAGCGCGATGCCGACGCCCAGGGCCATGAGGAACGGCAGGTGAAGGATGGTTTTCCACCCCGCCTGCTTGCCCAGCAGCTCGCGCTGGCCAAAGACGAAGAAAGTGCTGGCCGAGCAGGTTGCGAGGATGAACAGGCTGGCGCTAAAGAGGTAATGCCCCCACTGGTGTTCCTTCAGGGGCGCGTTGATGTGGTGGTAATAGCCGAAGAAGACCGGGTACATCAGCAACGTCAGCAACACCATCAGGGGATAGACGATGGTGTTGGTGAGGTGGAAAAAGGCTTCCAGCTTGATGCGGCGGGAAATCTGTTTGGACTTGAGGATGCGATAGAGCAGCTTGATGGCCGTCTGCATGCTCCCCTTGGTCCAGCGATGGGCCTGCTGCTTGAAGCTGATGATTTCGGGCGGCAACTCTGCGGGGGCACAGACCTGGGGTAGATAGACGAACTGCCAACCTTTGAGCTGGGCTCGGTAGCTGAGGTCGAGGTCTTCGGTGAGGGTGTCGTGCTCCCAGCCGCCGGCATCGTCGATGGTGGAGCGTCGCCAGACGCCGGCTGTGCCGTTGAAGTGCATGAACCGGCCGCTGCGGTTGCGGGCGGTATGCTCGATGACAAAGTGTCCGTCGAGGAAAATCGCCTGGCTCTTCGTAAGCAGGGATGCGTCGCGGTTGAGATGATCCCAACGAACCTGCACCATGCCGATTTTGTCATCCGTGAAATACTGGACGACGTTCTGGAGGATGTCCCGCGGCGGGACAAAATCGGCATCGAAGATCGCGATATATTCACCGCTGGCCTGCGGCAGCGCCTCGGCCAGCGCTCCCGCCTTGTAGCCGACTCGATTTTCCCGGTGGATGTATTTGATCGGATAGCCTTTGGCCGCCCACTGCTCGCAGGCCCGGCGGGCGATGTCCGCCGAGTGATCGGTGCTGTCGTCCAGCACCTGAACCTCCAGGCGGTCCAGCGGATAATCGATCTGGCAGGTGGCCTTGATGATGCGCTCGGCCACCACGTCCTCGTTGTACATGGGAAGCTGCACGGTCACCCGCGGCAACTGATCGAATTTGCCCTTGGGCTGATAAATCCGGTTGCGGTATTTGATGTAGAGGTAAACCAGGATGTAACGGTGCACGCCGTAAAAAGCCACGACGATCAGCAGCGATATATAAACCGCCATGATCACGTGCTGAACGAAGCTTGGCTGCTCTATGATGGCTCGCGCGTTGTGCAACTCGATGATGGCTCGTTGTGCGTTATGCATATCGCCACTGGAACGACCCGCGGGGGGCTCCCCTGATTTAGTTCATTGCCTGCAAAAAGTTGCAGCGGTCGCGGCTGTAGGCGGGCGATTGTAGAGACCGCGTTAAGCTTGTCAAACTACCCTCGGTTTCGCCCGCGCTGGTCCACAAAAACTGCACCGGAACACGACGCTCCTGACCCGCGAACCCCTACAGTATGCCATCTCAGGTTAGACGCGACTAGCAGCAAATCGTTTGCCGGGTAATTATGAACTTGAGCAATAGACGGTAAACTCCTGCCTTCGGGCGAGATCGCTATGACAAGCCTGATGGCGCGGCCAGCCTCGCTGGTGATTACCGGCGGGGATCGGCCGACCCTCCAGTTTCCGCTCAACAGCAACCGGCTGCTCATCGGCCGCGATGCCGGCTCGGACCTGCGGCTCGACGCCAACACCATCTCGCGCCGTCACGCCGAGATGTTTCTCGACCCCTTCGGCCGCTGGTGGATCCGCGACCTGGACAGCCGGAACGGGATTTTCCTCGGCGAGCGCCGCATCGACGAGCGCGCCCTCCAGCACGGCGACGAGCTGCAACTGGGGGAATTCGTCCTGCGATTCGATTCCCCCGGCCCGGAAACCGCGAGCAACCAGACCGTCTCCACACTCCACACGACCGACGACGCCGGCCAGCTCGTGAGCCTTCACGACATCGAGCCGCCCAAGCTTGCGGCGCAGCATCTTTCCAAGCTGATCGAATTCGGCCGCTCGCTTTTGGAAACCGAGAAGGACGCAAGTCGCCTGGAGATGCTGTGCCGGCTCCTGCTCCGTGCGGAATTCGGGGGAAATTTCGCCCTGGCCCTGCGCGCCCAGAACGGCGACGTGCAGGTGCTGTGCGGCCCATTTCGTGACGCCGGGACGGGACCGGAGCCACACATCTCGCGGCGTCTACTGCAATCGGCGCGCAAGAGCGGGCGCCCGACGCTGGCCAACAACAACGCCAGCGGTCCCGACGTGGTTCGGATGACGGTTTATTCCCCGGGAACCGCCGCGACCGCGATCGCCTGCCCGCTCTCACCCGCTCCCGACGGTCCGATGCTGTACGTCGGATTCTCCGAGGCGCACGCGACGGCGGAGTGGCTGGCGATCGCGTCGCTGGCCGCCGAGCAGTTCAAGGCCGCCGAGGCCTCCTGGGCCGCCCGAAGGCAGGCGCAGGCGCACGCGGCGATCGAACTGGAACTCGAGCAGGCGACCCGCCTCCAGAAAGAATTGGTCCCCACGAATCTGGCCGTTCCCGGCCTCGAGCTGGAGATCACCTTTCGCCCCTGCCGCTGGGTGGGCGGCGACTACGTCGGGGCCCGGACGCTTGGCGATGGGAGGATCCTGCTGACGGTCGCCGACGTCTGCGGCAAGGGAATGCCGGCGGCGCTGGTGGCGTCCTCCGTCCATACCATGCTCTTTGCCAGCGCCCGCACGGGCGATTCGCTGGCCGAAATCATCAATGCCCTCAACGCTTATGTGTGCGAAACCGTCGGGTTCCAGCGGTTCGTGACCATGGCGTGCTTCGCGCTGGAACCTTCGACGGGACGGTTCGACTATGCCAACGCCGGCCACCCGCCCCCGCTGATCGCGGCGCCGGGACAACCGCCGCGGCGACTGGCCTGTGGCGAGAATCTTCCACTGGGCGTCGATTCGGCGCCGATTTGTTGCCGTGAGGACCGCCTCGAATCCGGCGAGCTGCTGGCCATCTACAGCGACGGGGTTTCCGAGCTGGAGGTTTCAGATGGCCGCCTTCTGGGCGCCGACGGACTTTCGGCCAAGCTCGCCGAGCTGTGCGCAAAGACCGATTTGTCGTTGAGCGCTCTCGCGCAGGAGCTCAACGCCCACCTCGACCAGTCGCACGGCGGCCGCCTGGCGCAGGACGACCTCACCCTCCTCCTGGCCCGGCGGAACTGAACCAGCTCCCGCAGGAGGCGATCGAACTCACCGAGATTCCGGGCCGCCTCTGCCGCGCCGGAGGACGCCACCCTCTCGAAGGCCACGCCGAAGCCTTTCAGGAACGCGTCGAAGCTGAAGGCACGAGCCGCCGACTGGCGCAGATCGCTTGTACTTGCGCGCTCAAATTCTCGAATCAGTTCGGAGAACCCTTCACGCACTCTCATTCCAAATCGTAGACGAACACCTCGATACCGTTCTTGCAGAGCGTCCGTTCGATGATCGGCTCG
>DATHPP010000527.1:0-18752 GCA_035483795.1 Tepidisphaeraceae bacterium
AGATTCTGACCGCGTCCGGCGACGTCGAGCACAATCCACCGGTCGCCTGGTATCGCCAGGGCCAGGACGCCAACGTCCAGTTGCAGGACACGGCGCAGCTTTTCCTGGGCTTGCGGATCATGTGCGCCCAGTGCCACCACCACCCGTTCGAAAAATGGGGACAGAAGGATTATTACCAGTTCGCGGCGTTCTTCTCGCGGGTGGGTCGCCAGCGCACCGCCGGCCCTCGCTCTGAGACGCTGGTGTTCTTCCGTCCGGGCCAGGCCTCGGCGACGAACCCCAAGACGCACAAGTCGTTCGGCCCCGCCGGGCTGGGGCAGCAGGAATTGACGCTCGCGTCCGAAGAGGACCCGCGGATCGCCCTGGCCGACTGGATTACCTCGAAAGACAACCCGTGGTTCGCTCGGGCGCTGGTGAATCGGTATTGGAAGCATTTCTTCAGCCGCGGCATCGTCGAGCCCGAGGACGACATGCGCGACACCAACCCGCCGACCAACGCGGCGTTGCTGGATGCGCTGTCGTCGCACTTCCTGTCCAGCGGCTACGATCTGAAGGAGTTGGTGCGGACGATCTGCCGCTCGAGTTTGTATCAACTTGATTCGGCCCCCAATCAATACAATGCGGTGGACCGGCAGAACTTCTCACGCTTCTATCCCAAGCGGATCACCGCCGAGGCATTGCTGGATGCGGTGGATGCGCTGACCGGATCGCAGAGCCATTTCGATGGTTTGCCACCGTCGCTGTCGGCGGTGGATCTTCCGGACAACAGCTACAACGCCAGCTCGTATTTTCTGTCGGTATTCGGCCGGCCGGATTCGCTCAGCGCCTGCGAGTGCGAGCGATCATCGCAGGCGAGTTTGGCGCAGAGCTTGCATCTGCTGAACGCCAAGGACATCCAGGAGAAGCTGACCGCCGCCGCCGGCCGCGCCGCCGTCCTGGCGGGCACGCATGCCGAGGACAAGCCGAACATTGACGAGCTGTACCTGCTGGCATTTTCGCGACTCCCTGAGCCCGCCGAGGTGCAGGCGGCCGCGGATTACATCAACAAGTCCGTGGGTTCGCCCGGCAGCAAAGACGGGCCGGCCAAACGCCGTGCCGCCTATGAAGACCTCATCTGGGCCCTGATGAACACGAAGGAGTTTTCCTTCAACCACTAAAAACTCAAAGTGCCGCCGGTGCCCTCACCGGCGGAATTGACGACGCGACGGCGCAGTGAATACCGCCGGTGGGGGCACCGGCGGCACCCGAGGGGGAAGAAAGACACAAAACGGCATTGGTGTGGGAAAACCAAGTTTCATATCGCGAACAAGTTCACGTTTGCGCGCAGTACGACTTGGCCAAGGCAAGTTGGTTTTCCCACACCAAGACCGGCGTCAGTTCAACGATTCGGTCGTCCACGGGTTGGAAACCCGTGCCACGAGAAAGACGGATCTCCGTGTTTCTCTGTGGCCACTGTCGGTCGTTTTGTTCTGTGCGCCGGGGTTGCTTGGGCCATTTCAACACGCGGCGTTCGCGGAACTTGCCGCGGCCCGGTTGAGTTCAATCTTCCCTCCTGGCGGGCAGGCCGGATCGACGTTCAACGTCGTCTTTGGCGGCAAAGATTTGGAGGGTGCTTCGGCTGTTCATTTTTCCCGCCCTGGAATCTCTGCGAAGCTCGTTTCAGCTTCGGCATTCGAGGCGCGCTTTGATTTGACGATCGCCGCGGAGGTTCCGTCCGGCCCCTGCGACGCGCGGGTGGTGGGCGGGCACGGTATTTCCAACGTGCGGGCGATGTGGGTGGGGGCGGAACGCGAGCTAGCTGCCGTCGCGGACAATACTTCCGCTGACAAGGCGATGACGCTGGAGGTGGGCGCCGCGACCGCCGCCCGGTGCATTGATCGCGGGATGCAGTTTTATTCAATCGAGCTTGCCACGGGAAAGCACGTCGTCATCGAGTGCATCACCGGCCAGATCGATTCGAGGATGCAGCCGGTGATGCTGCTGAGCGACCCATCGGGGCGCGAGATCGCCCGCAGCCGGCGGGTCGGGATTCTCGACTTTGTGGCGCCGGCGGACGGTCGCTACGTCCTGTGCGTGCATGATCTGCTTTTTCGCGGTGGGGCGGAGTTTACTTATCACCTTGCCGTCACCACGCGGGCGCATTTGGACTCGATCTTTCCGCCGGTTGCGCGGCCCGGCAGCAAATCAAGGTACGTCGTGTATGGCAGGAACCTTCCGGGCGGGATGAAGTCCGGGTTCCGCGGCGCCGACGGCGCGACGCTGGAACAGTTGGAGGTTGAGATTTCCGTTCCGCGGCCGTCGCTCGATCAAGCCAAGTCGACTTTCGAGTATCTCCTTACAAGCGAGACCGGAACGTCGAACCCGGTATTTCTCGCCCTTGGCGACTTTCAGCGGTGGGGCCGGTTTCCCGCGACGGGTCACGGGGAACCGTTCGAATTCGCCGCCAGCAAGGGCGAGGCGTTCTGGTTCGAGATTCTGTCCGATCGCCTTGGCGTTACCAGCGCCCCCGATCTGCTGGTGCAACGTGTGATCGACAACGGTAAGGGCGGGCAGAGAACAGAGGACATCCGTGACGTGAACGGCGTCGATCCCGGCTCGACGGCCCGTGTCCCGGTGAATGGTCTGCCGACCCGCGATGTGGGGTTTTCGCTGGCGATCCCGCAGACGGGAACGTATCGCGTGACGCCGCGGGACCTGTTTGATTCGAGCGACGAAAGTCTGGCAGCCTACGCGATCGCGGTCGGCCCGGCGGTTGCGGATTTCGAGCTGACCGCCACGCCCGCTGTCATTGCCCGCAATACGGGCCAGAATGTGCAGCCGACCGGCGGCATTGTGCTGCGTCGCGGCGGGACATTTCCCATCGATGTGTCACTCTATCGGCGCGGTGGGTTTGAGGGCGAAGTGCAGCTCAGCTGCGAAGGACTGCCCGAGGGCATGTCGGCAGGCGGGTTGATTCCTGCTTCGCAAAACGAGGGCGTTCTGTTTTTGTCGGCCAGCGCCTCGGCCAAAGACTGGGCGGGGGTGGCGCGCATCGTGGGCCACGGCGCGGGCCCGCAGGGTCCGATCACGCGACAGGCAGCATATCGAACCATCGTCTGGGGCGCCGCTGCCGAAACGGAATCACCCCAACTTCGCCGCTGCGATGATTTTGCTTTTGCAGTTTCGCAGGAGCCGGCGCCGCTGATCATTGCGGTCGCTCCGGGAAAAAGCGTGACGCTGGCGGGTGGAAGAAGGTTGCACGTGCCGCTGCGCCTGGAAGCCCGAGGGGAAATTGGCGGTCCTCTTCAAATCAAGCCGCTTGGGCTTCAGCAACTGCTTGCGCTCCCTGAGACCGCGGTGGCGGTGACGAAAAACGAAGCGATTTTCGACGCCGATCTGGTGCAGCCGTTGCGTCCGGGAAAGCATGTGTTGTATCTGGAGGTGACGGGAACGGTTCATTCCGAGAAGAAAGGGGGCCCAGCTTTCTCCGGGACGTTTTACTCCGAGCCGATCACGGTCGACACGAGCAGGGGGTGACAATATGCCAAAGTTTTCAAAGCGAGCGGCGAGTTGTGGAGCAGGCTTTCCATTTAAAGTACCGCCGGTGCCCTCACCGGCGCAATCCGACTGCGCAACAGCGCAACCCCAACCGCCGGTGAGGGCACCGGCGGCACTGGAAAGCCCGCACCACAATCGTCTGCTCCGATTGCTCGTTTTGCTCATTGGTTTTTTTGCCTCAATCGCCTCGGGCCAGCAGACCGTGGACTTTCAGCGGGAGGTGTTGCCGGTCCTGCGCGACAGTTGCCTGGCCTGTCACAACCGGACCAAGGCCAAGGCGAAGCTGGTACTGGAGACGCCGCCGGACATTCTCAAGGGGGGTGACAGCGGGCCGGCGATCGTGCCCGGCAAAGGCGACCAGAGCCTCATGTTCAAGGCGGCGGCGCACGACCCGTCGGTGGACTCGCCCATGCCGCCGCCAGACAACAAGGTCAATGCGCCGCAGCTCACGGCCGCTCAGTTGGCGTTGATCCGAATGTGGATCGATCAGGGCGCCAAGGGCGACGTGCATGCTACCGCCGCGATCGCGTGGAAACCGATCCCGTCGGCGCTTCAGCCGATCTACGCGGTGGCGGTGTCTCCGGACGGGCGGTTTACCGCGTGCGGGCGGGCGAATGAGATTTGCGTTTACCGTTTGCCGGGCGCGCAGCTTGTCACGCGCTTGACGGACCCGTCGCTTGCCTCGCCTGGAACCGCGCATCGCGACATGGTGGGATCGCTGGCGTTCAGCCCCGACGGGAGGCAACTCGCCTCGGGAGGATATCGCGAAGTGAAGCTGTGGCGCCGTTCTGTACCGGAGATGAAATTCGATTTGCCGGCAGGTCCGGTTACCGCCAGCGCCGATGGAAAGCTGCTGGCAGTTGGCGGCGTGGATGGCTTGATCCATCTTTATGACGGCACCGGCGGCGACCTGGGTCAGCTTTCCGCAGACGGCCCGGCGGTTCGCGCGATCAGCGTATCGGCAGACGGGGCGAAAATTGCCGCGATCTGCGGGCCGGACACGATTCGAGTGTACAGCGCGGCTTCGCGGCAGCCGCTGGCGACGATGCGATCGCCTTCCGCGCTCAACGCGGTGGTCTGGCTCTCGGAGGAAAAGCTGGCAGCGGCGGCTGATGACGGGGTCGTTCGCGTCTGGGGCCTCGACGGCGCGATGCATGAAGTTAATGGGCATCGCGGTGTGGCGACCTCGCTGGCGGCGTCTCCCGCCCGGCCGACGCAGCTCGTCTCCGGCGGCACCGACGGGGCCGTTCGCGTCTGGGACGTGAGCCACAGTCGCGAGCTGCGGAGCATGCAACATGGTGCCCCCGTGCTTGCACTGGCGATCAGCCCTGATGGGCAGGTAATTATTTCGGCCGGTGGGGACAAGCCGGCCACGCGATGGTCAATCGACGATGGCAAGCGACTGGGAGATTTGGATTCCGTGTCGGGAGGGCGAGGCTCCGGCCGAGCCGGGACTGGTGCTGCATCGAAAGAGGCGGCTCGGCGGGAGCCTCGCCCTCCCGTGCGCGCCGTTGCGTTTTCCAACGACGGAATGCGGGTCGCGGTGACGTACGATGGATCAGTCGCCATCTGCGATGCCGCGAGTGGGGAGGAAATCGAGCGACTGAGCCACCCCGATTTCGGCTTTGATTCGATCGCGTTCTGCGGTTCGGGGCGGGTCGCCGGAAGCGGCTTTGCAGCATCAGGTCAGGTCTGGGACGTGGGGGGTGATTGGAGACTGGAGCGGACGATCGGCGGGGATTCGCAATCGTCGCCCTTTGCCGATCGCGTCACGGCCCTGGACTTCAGCCCCGACGGCAAGCTCCTGGCAACCGGCGGCGGGGAGCCTTCGCGCCAGGGGGAGATTGTCCTGATTCGCCCGGACGACGGCGCGCTTGTCCGCCGGCTCGACGACGTTCACAGCGACACGGTCTTTTCCCTGCGATTCTCGCCGGACGGGAAGCAACTGGCTTCCGGATCGGCCGACAAGTTTGTCCGCATCACCGACGTCGGCGCGGCGAAGGTGGTGCGTTCATTTGAGGGCCATGCTTCTCACGTTCTAGGTGTGGCCTGGAGCCGCGACGGTCGCACGATCGCCAGCGCCGGCGCCGACAACTCGCTTCGGTTCTGGGACGCCAGCGGGGCCGCCAGTCCGCTGATAGTCGCCGATTTCGAGAAGGAAGTGACGAGCGTGAACTTTCTGGGCGCCAGCTCTGCGGTGATTGTCACCGGAGGCGAGCCACGAGTGCGGATCATCGACGCGTCGGGCGGCAACGTTCGCACGCTCGATGGCGGGGCGGATTTCCTCTATGCCACCGCTTCTACTCCGGATGGGGCGATCGTCGTGGCCGGCGGGCAGGATGGGCTGCTCCGCATCTGGAACGCCAATACCGGCCGGTTGCTGGCTGCCCGAAAATAACGCCATGGCCTTCCAAAGCCTCGTCGAGATTGTCGTTCGCGCCCGGCGCGAAGGGTACGCGATCGGGTACTTCGAGAGCTGGAACCTCGAAGCGCTTCAGGGCGTGGTTGATGCGGCGGAGCAAATGCGCAGCCCGACCATTCTCGGCTTCAATGGAGAGTTCTTGAGCGGGCGCGAGCGCGCGGCCAGCGAGCGGCTCGAGTTATACGCGGCCCTCGGGCGGGCGGCGTGTGCGTCGGCGACGGTGCCGTGCGGACTGATATTCAACGAATGCGCCGATGACCAGTGGATCGAGCGCGCCGGCAGCGCGGGATTCAATCTGGTGATGCCGGCGAATCCGAAACTTCCGTTCGCCGAATATGTCGCATGGGTTCGCTTGGTCGTTCGGCGGGCACACGCGATCGGCGTCGGTGTCGAGGCGGAAGTGGGCGAGCTGCCCAGCGGCACATCCGGGTTATCCGACCACGCGGGCACGAAAACCGATCCGGAACGGGCCGAGGGGTTCGTCGAAGCGACCGGCGTCGATCTGCTGGCCGTCAGCGTCGGCAATGTGCATGTGCTGATCGAGGGTGAGCAGGGGCTCGACCTGGATCGCCTGGAAGCGATTGGCAGACGCGTCGCGGTTCCGCTGGTTTTGCACGGCGGCAGCGGGATCGTAGCGAGCGACCTCCAGGCAGCGATTCGCATGGGCGTGGCGAAAGTCAACTATGGAACTTATCTTAAGCAACGATATCTGGCCGCGGTTCGCGGGGCGCTGGGGGCCGGCGAAACCAATCCCCACGAGCTGCTGGGAATGGGCGGCCGGCGCGACGTGATGGTGGCGGGGCGCGTGGCCGTGCGCGACGCGGTGCTGGAGCGGATCGGCTTGCTGGGATGCTGCGGAAAAGCGTGATGATCCTTGTGGCACAGCCGCCCTCGGCTGTGTTCCGCCGAAGGCGGAAAGGCTCGGCCAATACTCCTTCGACCTTCGGTCGAACACAGCCGAGGGCGGCTGTGCCACACCACTCGCCCTCACCCCAACCCTCTCCCGGAGGGAGAGGGGGAAAAGCGGGTGCTAAATATGAAGGAAAGGGACATGGCTGACGTCGGATGCGCGGGCATTCTGGTGGCGGACACGTTCTGCGGGCCGATGCCGGCGCTGCCGCGCGAAGGGGAACTGATCGCCATTGCCAGCATGCCGATGAAAGTGGGGGGCTGCGCCGCCAACGTCGCGATCGACCTTGTGAAGCAGGGAATCGACGTCGAAGCTGCCGGTTGTGTCGGCAACGACGCGGCGGCGCATCTGGTCACGTCGCGGCTTGCCGAAGCCGGCGTCGGCTGCGCTCGCATCGTCGCCAGCTCGACTCACCCCACGAGCACGACGGTCATTCTCCTGGTCGAGGGACAGGACCGGCGGTACGTGCACAGCTTCGGCGCCAATGCGGCGTTCACGATCGATCACATCGACCGCTTGTGGGTCAAGAAGCTGAAGGTGTTTTACCTGGGCGGATTGCTCGCGATACCGGGAATCCGAATTGCGGAACTGACCGAGCTTCTGAGGTTTTGCCGGGAGAACGCGGTTGTGACTGTGGTCGATGTTGTGGTTCCGAAAAGCTATCGCGGCCTTGAGGAGCTTGCGCCGCTGCTCACCCACGTCGATTACTTCACGCCGAACTCGGATGAAGCGGCGCAACTGACCGGCAGAACTGATCCGATGGATCAACTTCGGGAATTCCTTAGGCGCGGCGCCGGGACGGTAATCGTTACCTGCGGCGCGGCCGGGGTGTTTGTGGGGCGAGCACGGCAATATTGGAAGTCCGCGGCCTTCTCCGTGCCCGTGGTCGATCCATCCGGGGGCGGCGACGCGTTTACCGCCGGGATTATCACCGGGGTCTTGCGGGGATGGGAGCTGGAGCGGATGCTGCCTTACGCTGCGGCACTGGGCGCGTCGGCGATTCGCGCGGTCGGGACGACCGACAGCGTGTTCACCGCCGAGGAAGCTGCGGCGTTCGTGGCGTCGCAGACGCTGCAAGTCAGTGTCGGCGAGCTTTAGCTCGGGAGGGCGAGGCGCGACGCTTGCGAACTCTTCCGGGGCGAGCAAGGGTGCAGGCTGGAAAGCCTGCACCACAAAACGAAGGCGCGGCGCATGCGATACGAGATGAAGATGCCGGACGTGGCGACGAACGATTCGCCGGTGCGGATCAACCGCTGGCTGGCGTCGCCTGGGCAGGCGGTGCGCCGGGGGCAGCCGCTGGTCGAGGTGGAGACGGACAAGGCGGCCGTGGAGATCGAGTCGGTGAGAGACGGCGTGCTGCTGGAGGTGGTGGTCGAGGCGGGCCAGACCGCCGGCACGGGCGAGCTGATTGCCGTGATCGAGACCGCCGAAGGGTGAGCCTGATGCGATTTGTCATCCACAACCTGCTGGTCGTCGCGCTTTTCAGCGGGTTCGTGCGTGCGGCGCCCCAGGTGAAAGAATTGGTTTCCGAGGATTTTCGCGCGGGTTTGTCCGATCGCTGGAAGGTGATCGGCGGCACGTGGAAAGTGACCGAAGGGCTGTTGAGGCAAAGTGACGCCGGGCTGGCGGATCCGAAGAAGGCCATTGTCGTCGAAGCGCGTATGGAAGATTCGCCGGACGACATCACGATCATGGCCCGGCTGCGCATCGACTGGGAAACCCCAGGCCGCGACGCGCGGGCCGGGGTCAGCGTTTGCACCGACCCGAAAACCGGCCGCGGCCTGAGCCTTGTGTTTCACGACGGCAAGCTCCAGTGGCTGCACGACTATGTCGCATGGGGCCCTTCGCGGCCATTCCGCTATGAGCGGGGAAAATGGTATTGGATCAAACTTTTCAAACGAAGAGGGGATCCGACCGCCAGGAAGTGGATCGACGAAGGCAAGCAGCCGGGCGAATTGAAGGGAAAAGCGTGGGCCGACGGGGAAGAGGAACCGCCCGACTGGATGATTCGCTGGTCGGAATATGACGACTCGCTGAGCGGGTTTGCTGGGCTCAACGGCGGCGCCGCGTCGGTTGCATTTTCTCAGTTCAAGGTAGAACGTTCCCCCGGATCGCCGCAAGTGGTCCGTCGTGAGGCGTTCGATTTGAATTTGAGCGGCGCGTGGCAGCTCCACGAGGAGCCGTTCGATTGCATCGGCGACGCGGGCCTCAAGAGCGTCGAGCAGGAACAGAGCGGCTGGCTTACCGGGCAGGTTCCCGGCGAAATTCATTTGGATTTGATCCGCGCCGGCAAGATGCCCGAGCCGACCGTCGGCGCCAATATGCCAAAGTGCCGATGGCCGGAGACCTGGTCGTGGTGGTATCGAACCACGTTTAATTTGCCGGAAGATCGGCTCAACTACGAACGTCAGCGACTCGTGTTCGATGGCATCGATCTGTACGGGCAGGTGTTTCTCAACGGGAAGCTGATCGGCGAGGCTGCGGACGCGCTGGTTCCGGTTTCGTTCGACGCGAAGCCTTATCTGCGCCAGGGTGTGAATGAGCTGGTCGTGCGCGTGACGGCGGGGAGCGAACTCTCGCACGATCCCGCCGCCGCGGGAGGCAAGATCCCCAACCCGCGCCGGCGCAACTGGGAGTCGGGGCGGGTGTGGCTGCGCAAGCCGGCGTTTACGTACGGCTGGGATTGGGTGGATGCGTTGCCGAATATCGGAATCTGGCGTGGCGTGCGACTGGAAAGCCGCAGGCACGTCGTTTTCCACGATCTTCGTCTCGACACGGTTCGCCAGAACGATCGTGTGCTGGTCGAGATGGAGGCGGTGCTGGAAAACCTTCACGCCCGATCGGAACGGGCTTGTGAATTTGAGTTGGAGATCCGCCCGCCGGATGGCGGAGCGCCGATCGTGCGGCGCTACCCGATCGATGCCATGCCCGGACGATCGCCGGTCCGCGATCTCATTGAGATTCCCAACGCGAAGCTGTGGTGGCCCAACACGATGGGCGATCAGCCTCTGTACGGCGTGGTCGCCCGCATTGTCGATGGAAGCGGGACGGAGTGCGATCGGCGCGAGTTTTCCATCGGCCTGCGCACGATTGAGATCGACCGCAGCCGGCTTCCCGAAGGCAGCCGGTTCTGCTTCAAGGTCAATGGCAGGGAGGTTTTTTGCCGGGGCGGCAACATCGGCCCGCAGGACCCGATTCTCGCCCGTGTTTCGGATGACAAGTATCGGGCGCTGGTGGCGGAGGCGAAGAACGCGCACATGAACATGATTCGCATCAACGGCTGTTCGATCTACGAGCAGCCGGCCTTCTACGATGCGTGCGACCGCGCCGGCATCCTGATTTTTCATGATTTCATGTTGACCGAGCGCGTATATCCGGAGAACGACGCGCCTTTCGTGGCGGCAGTTCGGGCCGAGATCGCGGCCATTGTCCCGTTGTTGAGGAGCCATCCCTGCATCGCTCTGTGGAGCGGAAACAACGAAGCCAATTGGTTCAATCTGAAGCAGCCGGGCGAAGGGCAGAAGTTCTACAACGAAATTTTTCCCGACCTCTGCCGAGAGCTGGACCCGCGGCGTCCTTACTGGCAGGGAAGCCCGGCGGGCGGTCGCGAGCCCAACGACGAATCCTCCGGGGATTGTCACTGGTGGGGGCCGGCGTTCATGAATCCGAAGATGGATCGACGCATCCGGCCGGAGGTTTACGACGAGTGCCGTGCGAAATTCCTCACTGAGTACGGCATCCTGGGTCCGTGCAATCTCGAGTCGATTCGCGAGTATCTGTCGCCCGATGAAATGTCGCCCACCAGCCCCGCATGGCGGCTTCACACCAACGAATTCGAGAAGAACACGCTGGCCGCGGCGATTCGATATCATTACGCCGACCCCGGCCGGCTGAGCGTCGAGGATTACGTCAAATACGGGCAGATGTTTCAGGCGATCATGCATGGCGGCGCGATGGAGGCGCTGCGCTTCCGCAAGCACGATCCCGTTGACGATTGTGCCGGCGCGCTGATCTGGTCGTATTCGGACTGCTGGGGCGAAACGGGCTGGTCGATTCTCGACTACTACCTGCGCCGCAAGGCGAGCTATTACTGGTTCAGGCGGGCGTGCGCGCCGGTCAAGGTGATCGTGCGGCGGCGCGGCGATCAGCTCGTCACACGGATTGTGAACGATACTTTGCAACCGGTGAGTTGCACGCTGGAGAAGGGGTGGTGGCGGCTGGACGGGAGTGGGCGCGACGTGCAGTCGCAGGCAGTCACTGTTGCCGCCGACAGCATGCTGGAGGTTGGCGCTGAGAGAACGCCAACCACGGATCAACGCGATCCACGGCAATGGATATATGCGGCGGTGCTCCGCGACAGTGACGGCTCGGCGACCGATCAATCGATCTGCGTTCTGCTGCCTTACCGGAAACTGGCGCTTGAGACGCCGCGGATCGAAGTGAAAAGACTCGGCGATATGCTGGAGATATCAAGCCCGGTCTTTGCGCACGCGGTTCACACCGAAGACCGCGGGCATGAGCTGATCTCGGACAACTGGTTTGATCTGTTGCCCGGCGTTCGGACGCGCGTGCGCGTCGCCGCCGGTCACGATCGGGAAGCGATTCATCTTGAAGCCGTCATGCCTGAGTTGGGAAAATAATGGCGACATCTCTCGGCCGGCAATTTCTGCTCGACTTGTACGAGCGGATGGTGCGCATCCGCGTCTTTGAGGACGAGGTGAAGTTTTTGTTTCTGGAAGGCTCGATGCCGGGCACGATCCACCAGTGCCAGGGGCAAGAGGCGACGGCGGTGGGGGTCTGTTCCGCATTGGCTCCCAACGATTTCATCACCTCGACGTTCCGCGGACACGGGCATGCCCTGGCCAAGGGGCTGACGATGCCGGAGCTGCTGTTCGAGCTGTTCGGCGCGTCGACGGGATGCTGCCGCGGCAAGGGCGGGTCGATGCACGTGGGGAACATGGACAAGGGCATGGTTCCCGGGATCGCGATCGTCGCCGGAGGGGTGCCGCTGGCGGCGGGAATGGGGCTGGCCTTCAAGATGCAGAAATCGGGGCAGGTGGTGGCGTGCTTCTTTGGCGACGGCGCGGTTGCGGAGGGGGCGTTTCACGAGGGGGTGAACCTGGCGGCGATCTGGTCGCTGCCGGTCGTGCTCGTTTGCGAAAACAATCTCTACGGCGCTTCGACGCGGATCGACAAGGTGATGAAAGTGCCCAGCGTTGCGGCGCGGGCGGCCTCGTACGGGATCCGGGGCGAAACGGTCGACGGCAACGATGTGCTGGCGGTTTACGAGGCTGCTGGCCAGGCGGTCGCCGAATGCCGCGAGGGGAAAGGGCCGGTGCTGCTCGAGTTGCTGACGTACCGGCGGACGGGCCACTCGCGGCGGGACCCGTGTCACTATCAGCCCAAAGACGAACGCGAGCGTTGGGCCCAGCGCGATCCGATCGATCGTTTCGCGGCATCGTTACTGGAACGGCACGATGTCGCTGAACCGGAGCTGGCCGGGATTCGCGCGAAGGTCGCTGCCGAATTCAAAGCGGCGCTACAAGAGGCCCGGCGGCAGCCGATGCCTTCGACCGATGATCTTCTGAACGACGTTCTGGCGCCAGCGGCGGGGGAGCGGCGATGAGACGCTTGAGCATTGCCGAAGCGCTGCGGGAAGCGATCGCCCAGGAAATGGAGCGCGACCCAGCGGTGTTCTGCATGGGCGAGGACATTGCCGTGCCCGGCGGGTGGGGCGGGGCATTCACCGTCACCCTCGGGCTGGAGAAGAAATTCCCCGACCGGATGCTCGACACGCCGATCGCGGAGCTGGGATTTTTCGGCGCGGCGGTCGGGGCGGCGATGATGGGCATGCGGCCGATCGTCGACGTGCAGTACGGCGATTTCCTCTTCCTGGCGATGGACCAGATCGTCAACAACGCCGCCAAGATGCGCTACATGTCCGGCGGCAAGGTGAAAGTCCCGCTGGTTATGCGGGCGCCAATCGGCGCGACCGGCCGCGGCTCGCAACACGCCCAGAGCATGGAACGGTATTTCACCGGCGTGCCGGGGCTCAAGGTCGTGGCGGTTTCCGACGCTTACGATGCCAAGGGCATTCTCAAGTCGGCGGTTCGCGACGACAACCCGGTGCTGATGTTCGAGCACAAGCTGCTGTACGGATCGAAGGGCGCGCGGGCGGAAGGCGGCGCGGTCGATGCGACCGCCGACGTTCCAGATGAGGATTACACCGCGCCGCTCGACCGGGCTGCGGTGCGACGGGAGGGATCGGATGTGACGGTGCTGGCGTGGCTGCTCATGCGGCACTACTCGCAGCAGGCCGCCGATCAACTGACGTCCGAGGGAATCAACGCCGAGGTGATCGACGTGCGGAGCCTTTCGCCGATTGATTACGAGACGATCGGGCGATCGGTCGCCAAGACCGGGCGCGTTGTGATTGTGGAAGAAGGCCCGAAGACCGGCGGCGTCAGCGCCGAGATCGCCGCGGGAATTGGCGAACGGTTTGGCGGGTCCTTGCGAGCTCCCGTCGCTCGGGTTGCCTCGCCGGACGTTCCCGTGCCTTTTGCGCCGGTTCTCGAGAATGCGTATCGGCCGGACGTGGGGCGAATCGTCGAGGCCGTCCAGCGCGTGATGGTCTGATCAGACGACTTACGCGAGTCTGGACAACATTTGGTTGGACAACCAATAATCAAAGGCGAATGTCCACCAGCCGGGGGTCGGAGAGTGCAGTTATGGATGAGCAGGCGGTTCTGAAGAATAGTTCGGATGTTGTCGTCATCGGCGGCGGGCCGGCCGGGTCCACGGTCTCCACCCTGATTGCCCAAAAGGGCTACAAGGTCGCGCTGTTTGAGCGGGCCCGGTTCCCGCGGTTTCACATCGGCGAATCCCTCATTCCTGAGACCTACTGGGTGCTCAAGCGGCTGAACATGCTGCCGAAGATGAAGAACAGCCAGTTCGTCAAGAAAACCTCGGTGCAGTTCGTCAACCAGCACGGTAAGCTTTCGGAGCCGTTCTATTTCACCGACCACAATCCGCACGAATGCTCGCAGACCTGGCAGGTGCTGCGCAGCGAGTTCGACCAGATGATGCTGGACAACGCCCGCGAGCACGGCGTCGAAGTACACGAGGGCGCGCGGGTGCGCGAGGTGATTTTCGAGGGCGAGCGGGCGGTGGGGGTGCGGGTGCAGTTTGAGGACGGACGCGAGAGCGAAGTGCGGGCGAAGGTGGTGGTTGACGCCAGCGGCCAGAGCGCGCTCATTGGGAACAAATTCAATCTGCTGGAAAAGGATTCGGACCTCAAGAAGGGGGCGGTGTGGACGTACTGGAAGGGGGCGCATCGCGACAGCGGCCGCGACGAGGGGTGCACCCTGGTGCTTCAGACTAAGGGGAAGAAAGGGTGGTTCTGGTACATTCCGCTGCACAACAACATCGTGAGCGTGGGAATCGTGCGCGGGTTTGAGGAGATGTTCGCCGGGAACCGCGATCACGAGACGATCTATAACGAGGAGCTCGAGAACTGTCCGGAAGTAAAACGCCGGGTGATGAAGGGGACGCGCTGTGACAAGTATTATGCGACCAAGGACTACAGCTACCGCGCATCCCGCTGCGCCGGGGACGGCTGGGTGCTGGTCGGCGACGCATTCGGATTTCTCGATCCGTTGTATTCGTCCGGCGTGCTGCTGGCGCTCAAGAGCGGGCAGCTTGCCGCGGACGCGGTATGCGACGGGTTGGCTTCGGGCGACCTCACGGAACGCACACTGGGCAAATGGGGCCCCGATTTCCGCACCGGCATGGACCGCATGCGGCGGCTGGTGGTGGAATACTACGAGGGCTTCAGCTTCGGGCGGTTCGTCAAGGGCCATCCGCATCTCAAGGGCCATCTGACCGACCTGCTGATCGGGAACCTGTTCAACGACCACGTGGGCGAGGTTTTCCCTCTAATGGACGAGCTGAAGGCGTCGATTGCCGCGGAGCGGGCGGCGACCGCTTGATTTCCTGCCCCCCGTAAACGGGTTTTGCTGCCAAATCGCCCCAAAACTGCCGATAAATCCATCGGATGGCAGCCCGTGCGCTCGCAGGTGAGTCCTGCGGGAATACAATTGACGTATGTCGGATGGCGGCGATCAATCTGGCGGTCGGCGGCCCGCGCGACGCCAGCCGGGATGGGTGCTGCTCACCGGCGTCCTGGGCGCGGCTTGCCTGATGATCGGACTGATCATGCTGGCGATGATCCAGGCGCCGATGGTGCGGCAGCGGGTGATCGTTACGGCAGTGGTCTTCATCGCCGCGGGCATCGTCCTGCTGCCGGTTGCATGGATGAAAAGAGTCCGGCCACGATCGAAATCGAACCGCGAGCAGAATGTCCTCGACGCGGACGAACATGGCCGTGTTTAACCGAAGGTAACGTTTCAGATGGCTTCTCACACCCTGGCGCCCTTTCCTGAGGAATTGCTCGCCGCCAAGAAGCAGATTCGCGAGCGGGCGCGCTCGTACGGGCTGGACTTCTTTCCGGTCATCTTCGAGATGTGCGACTACGAGCAGATGAACCAGATCGCCGCGTACGGCGGGTTTCCCCAGCGCTATCCGCATTGGCGTTTCGGTATGGAATATGAGCGGCTGCGCAAGCAGCACCATTACGGGCTGGGCCGCATTTACGAGATGGTAATCAACAACGATCCCTGCTACGCCTACCTTCAGGAATCCAACGCGCTGGTGGACCAGAAGCTGGTGATCGCGCACGTCTACGGGCATGCCGATTTCTTCAAGAACAATCTCTGGTTCGGGCAGACCAACCGGAAAATGATGGACGACATGGCGAACCACGCCACGCGCATCCGCAAGCACATCGAGAAGCAGGGGTATGACACGGTCGAAAAATGGATGGATGTGTGCCTGAGCATCGAACACCTGATCGACGCCCACAGCATGTTTCTGAACCGCGGCCCGCGCGAGACGCGGCCCGAGCCGCCGAAGCGGCAGCAGGAAGAGGTCACCAAGTTCCGCTCGAAAGATTACCTGGACCGCTGGATCAATCCGCCCGAGGCGCTGGAGGCCGAGGCCAAGAAGATGCGCGAGCAGCGGGCGAAGATGCGCCATGCCACGCCGGCCCGGCCGACCCGCGACGTGCTGCTGTATCTCCTGGAGCATGCCCGCCTGGAAGACTGGCAGGCCGACTGCCTGTCGATCATCCGCGAGGAAAGCTACTACTACGCGCCGCAGGGGATGACGAAGGTCATGAATGAAGGCTGGGCCTCGTACTGGCACAGTACATTGATGACCAAGCATTTCGTCGAGGCCAAGGAAGTGGTGGATTACGCCGACCATCACAGCGGGACCGTGCACATGCCGCCGGGCAATTTCAATCCGTACAAGATCGGAATCGAGCTGTTCCGCGACATCGAAGACCGCTGGAACAAGGGAAAATTCGGCAAGGAATACGAGGAATCGAAGAACTTGGGCGAAAAGAAGAAATGGGACAAGGGGCTCGGCCAGGGGCGGGAGAAGATTTTCGAGGTCCGGCGGATTTACAACGACGTCAACTTCATCGACGAGTTTATGACGCCCGAGTTCATCGAGAAGTACAAGTTCTACCAGTACGGCCGCGATCCCCACACCGGGCAGCTCCGCATCGTCAGCCGCGACCCGCAGCGGATCAAGCAGACGCTGCTCTACCAGCTCACCAACATGGGCCAGCCGTTCATCTATGTCGTGGACGGCAACTACTGCAATCGCGGCGAGCTGTACATGGCCCACAAGCACAACGGGCTGGACCTGGAGATCAAGTTTGCCGTCGAGACGCTCAAGAACGTTTACAAGGTGTGGCAGCGGCCCGTGCACCTTCAGGCCAAGATCGATGACGACATGATCCTGTTCACCTTCGCCGGCGACCAGCCCAAGCAACAGACGATTCACGACGACCTGCCGAAGCCGGCGCATCAGGTGTGATCATCTTGCTATAATCCTGATATGACAAAGCTGCTTGAGCAGGCATTTGCGAAGGCACAGTCGCTTTCGGAGTCCGAGCAGGACGCGATCGCTCGACTGCTGATGGATGAGATCGAATCCGAACGGCGTTGGGAAGAGTTGTTCGCCCGTTCACCGGAACGACTGCGGGCGCTAGCCGATAAGGCATGGTCCGAGCACGAATCGGGCCGCAGCGAGCCACTCGACGCGGACACGCTGTGATCTCCCGCACCAGCTCACATTTCCGTGAAGATTTGGCGCGTCTGCCCGCAGCCGTGCGGAGGCACGCCAGAGCAGCCTATGCGCTGTTCCGTTCCGACCCACACCATCCAAGTCTCCACTTCAAAAAACTCCCGCCGCACGATGATATTTGGTCCGTGCGCATTACCGCCAATTACCGAGCCGTTGGGCGGTGGCGAGGAGACACCATCCTTTGGTTTTTCATCGGCTCACACGCCGATTACGAGCAGCTGCTCGATCAGATGTGATCAATCTGAAGCGGAGTCTCACATGATTGGTCCCGACATGACGCCGTTCCCGGTCCGAATTGGGCTGGCCGAGGTAGCAACCGAGACGCAGCGGTGGCACCAAGACGAGGTCAACGCTTCACTTTTGATTCTGCTGAAAAACCCCTCATTCGGCCGGAATCGTCCGCGTTTTTGGAGCGCCAGTGCGGATAGAATGGGCTCCAATAGGGGTTTTTCAGCGGAATCAAAAGTGAAGCGTTGACCCCGCACGCCCGTTCCTTCCGTCCGAAAAGCCGTCGGGCGGCAAGGCCGAGCGAGTTGGCGTCTGAACATGCCATAGCCTCGTTGCTGCGTTGCTCGGGCGCCTCGCCATTGTCGATCACCACCGCATTCGCGTGCGGCCGGCGATGGAGGCTGGCCAGACGTGAGCGGGACTAAATGCGCTGCTACAATAAGCGAAGCATGAACGACCGTATCACTGCGAATCCCGACGTCCTGGGCGGCAAGCCGGTCATCCGTGGCACGCGAATGTCGGTCGAATTCGTTGTCGGCCTGCTGGCGCAAGGCTGGAGCATTGACGACGTGTTGGCCGAGTACGACCACATCACCCGGGAAGACGTGCAGGCGTGTCTGGCCTACGCCCATCAGCTACTAGCTGACGAGAAGCTCTACCCGGTTCCGGTCTGAAACCCTTCATGCGATACCTGGCGAACGAGAATGTCGCGCCGAGCGTCATCCGGCGGCTGCGTGATGCCGGACACGACGTGCTGTCGGTCAAGGAAACGATAGTTGGTGCGGCGGACCCCGCAATCCTTGCCCGCGCCGTGGCGGAGGATCGCGTTCTGGTCACTTTCGACAAGGACTTCGGCGAGCTGGCGTTTCGCTCGCACCTCCCGGCCAACTGCGGCGTTATCCTTTTCCGCATCGAGCCTCGCGGCCGTGACGAGCACGTTCGGCGGGTATTCGAGACGATCCAGAGCCGTCAGGATTGGGCGGGCGCCTTCTGGACCGTCACCGACCGCCGCATTCGTCGCCGGCCCTTGCCCGGCGGCACGTGATAAGAGGCACCAATCCGCTCCTTGAACTGAGTTATGGACCAAACGTGTGGACGATTTCGATCGCCCCCACAATGTTGCGGTTAAACGCGTCCAGATCTTCGGCGGGGATCCAATATTCGAGCGCATCCCTGCCGCCGACCTTTCGGACAGGATACGGGGACAGAAACGCGGCACGGACTTGGAAGCGTGTGACATAGCCGACAAACCTGGAAGCCGCGTCTTTGGTGTTCCAGTCCCGCGCGATCTGAATTGCATAGCAGCCCGTGGTTAAAACCGCATTTCGTCGGCGGCGCGCGTCGGCGTTACGACGCGGGACAGGCGCCGCGAAATGATCGGTTGTCGCGTCCGCAGCCAGCCGCGTGACGCCAAACGTTCGATACGATCGCCCAGAGCATGAC
>DATHPP010000528.1:0-3469 GCA_035483795.1 Tepidisphaeraceae bacterium
CCACTCCGGTAACGTGGCAATGCCGATACAGCACTTGAAACAGATCGTCCCGATGAACTCCATACCCGCTCAGCGCCGGATCGACGTCGCGATAAGACAGCTCGACCAGCGTGTGTCCCCGATGGGTGAACGCATGAATCCCCCCAATCGGCTCGGCGTCCGCCACCACCTCCTCCAGCACCCCCATCTGGCGCAGCGCCCGCTGCCCTGAAGGCTGAAGCAAAAGCCCCGCCCCCACCGGCGCAAGCTGGGGGGCCCGCTCGATGATGGTCACCCGATGCCCGGCCCGCCCCAGCAGCATGCCCGCCGCCAGCCCGGCGACGCCACACCCGACGATTCCTGCCCGCAGCGTTCGCTCCATGGGCGGGTACTTTACTCAAAGCCGGTGGACTTCCGCCGCCAAATTGGACGTGGAGCGAAGCGCAGCCGCGGATCCCCGGATCGCAAACAGATCCGGCCTTCGCACGACACGTTTACCGGGTCATGGAACTCGTATGACGGCCCGCGGCAGCGGACCGTTCAGTCGAGCGAGCAGAGTCGGTAAGAGTGGCAGCAAATCCGCAAGGTCGTTGTAAAGTCGTGCGGCAGATTCTCGTCGAGCAGCAGCTTCATTCACGCTCGCCCGCGACGATGAGCATCTCGCTCGCCCGGTCCAGGACCGCCGTCACCTGCTCCGGCGTCACGGAAGGAAATTGCGAAAGAAAATAATCCACCGTTCGCCCGCGTTTCAGTGCATCAAACAAGGACCGCACTGGCACCCGCGTGCCGGCAAAGCAGGGCGTACCACCCTGAACATCCGGGTCGATCGAAATGGCGTCGGTGTGTGTCATGCCCCGATTATACGTCGTGTCGCGCGGTCCGCCGCAGGGCCACATGCCCCGGCGTGCCCTCTGCGCCTCTGCGGCGTTGCGTGAGCTTTGATCTTCCTGTGCCCATGCGGAGCCGGCTACTCCGTCTTTGCCGTCGGCGGCGACACGATATGCCCGCCCAGGGCCCGGAAGCTCAAGTGGTTTACGTAATCCACTCCAGAGAGCTGACCGGCGCCGAAAAGCGCCAGACCCGAAAGCGAGGATGACCATGCCCAAAAAGCCCTGGACCAAAATGACTACTGAGGATTTGGCGAGAGCAACGCGCGCATTCGACCGCGGCGCCGGTCCGCCGGCTTCTGCGCCGGCTCCGACGCAAGCCGCCAAGCACAAAAGGGCGATGGCCGCGGCAACCAAACCCCGCCGCGGCCGTCCGCGATTGGGAAGCGGAGCGGCGCGCGTCCTGTTCACGATCGACCCCGAACTGCTCCAGCGGCTAGACGCCTTCGCCCGTGACCACGGGATGAAGCGCTCGAACCTGATTGCCGCCAGCGTCGAGGCGTACATGGCCGCCAGCGCCCGCCCCCGCTCCGCTCATTCCCCACCGACCGCCGACCGGGTTCCGAGCCGAAGGAGTGCATAATCGTCCCCATTCAAGCATCGCCTCTGATCGCTGTGAGCGTGTTGCAGTACTCCCAGCAATGGCAGGCGGCAGATATCTTTCGCGCAGCGCCGCTGCGCGGCCCGGGGCCGCTTTGTGACGGCGCACGCCGGGCCGTCGTGTGTCTGCTGGCGCTGCCCCTGGCAATCGCATTTGCCGCGATCGCATGGCTGATGCTCGGCAACACCTGGCAACTGCTGCCGCTTCTGCCCGGCGTGATCGCGCTTCCGGTCTACGCGCTGATTCCCAACCTCGGCGGCAAAGCCGTGCCGCCCTCGTCTCCCGCCGAAGAATCCAAATCCGCCGGGCAGGGGGTGTTCATGATGCTGGTCATCATCTGCTCAGTCGCATTGTCGGGTATCGCGCTGTGGGCCTGGTCAACCGGCTGGTTTGCCGGCTTCCTCGTCCTCGAGATCATTTTTTCGCTGTTCTTGAGTCTGGCGATCAAGCGTTCGGTGACCCGGGCGCGCTGGGCTTCGCTGGAGTGATACGCCGCGTGACGGAAAGCGGCCGCGATGCAGCGCCGCTCTACTGACCCGGCGGTGAGCTGGCGCGGTATAGTTGGGCCATGGTTCTCATGCCCCGCGACGGTTGGTCGCGATTGGCTCATTTTTGCAAGTCTTACGGATCGCGCATTGGCCGGGCGATCCGTCGCGCGTTCGGACTGTGACGCCGGGCAAGAATTCGAGGGCAATTCGTCCGAACACCTTCACGGCCCGATGTCACCGCTCACTCACCGCGATGCCTCTACGCCCCGACGATGCACCGGTGAAACGAAACAAGCCGCTGACCTGTGAATCACGCACACCGCGCCAAGGCTCCAACGTCCACCTCACACTTGGATCGCCATTTGCATTAGCGGAGGAATGAACGAAATAATCGCAAGTCCAGTAGCTCCGCACCCACAACAGCCTCCACCTCACGCCTTCACCGCCTTCCCCCCGACCGGCGTTCCGCATTCCGGGCAGACGCCGCTGGTGTTGCCGGTCAGGTCGTAGGAACAGTTTTTGCAATTTCTGCTTGCCTGAGCACGCCGCAAAAACAGACCGATGCGCACGCTCGGCACGAGTGAAAAGATCACAATCAAGAACCACCACGGGATCGTCAAATCGAAATAGAAAGCGGCCATTGGATCATCGGTGGTCGACTTGCGGTAAGTGAAACCGAGCGGGAGGCGAATGGTCGGAATCTGCCCGTTTCTGTGCCAAAGACGACCGGGAGGTGAGTGAAATTCTCCCCCTTCTCCAAGGGTGCCCTCTAGGATAGTAATTCTGAAATCCATTGGAAGGCATCGAAACACGTATTCGTCGGACGATGTATGGAAGACGAAGTATGGTTTCCGAAACCATGCCGCCATCGTAGCCACGCACAGGAGCAGCGACACGGCGGCGCCGAAATTGAACACGCGGCGACGGATCATGATTCACGTTCCGCACTCGCCAGTGCGATCCGCAGGGCCTCGGCCACAGCCTGCGGGCGAATCGACCCTGCTCCGCCTGCCGCTATCCATTCATCGTCGACCATGGTGAGCACCTTCCGAGCGACCCGCTCCGCGAAAAGTTTCTCGTGGGCGTTCAAGTCTTTGTCGGTCGGGGCCAGTGGTTTTTTTCGTTGGGGCATCGTGACAAGCATATAGCGCCGCCGTTTGATTGCAGACAAACCCAGCGCTGGATCGACTGGTGCCAATCTGAGAACGGAGCGGGCCATCGTTTCGCCGCAACGCCGAAGGCGTGCGCTTTTCCCCTCCGAGCGCGAAAAACGCGCCCGGCAAGCCCGGCGGAATGGGGAAGAGCGGCGGTCGGCCCGAGACGAGCACCGCTCGAGTCGAGGCACGACGCCGCAGTTGTAGCAATAATCAGACAAATGGCACTTTTGGCGGCTCTTCCGGTTTTTGCGTAGGTAATTCTATCAACGCGCGGGGGCGCTGCCCCCGCACCCCCGGAGTTTAGCGCATGCTGCCGCCGGCAGGATGGGGCGGGGGAATGTTCTTGACTGCGGAAGG
>DATHPP010000529.1:0-3344 GCA_035483795.1 Tepidisphaeraceae bacterium
AGACCGTTGCCGACAACGCCCGCGAAACGATCGGCACGCACCAGGCAATCACGCTGTTCGTCCCGGGCAGTTCACCAGGCGTCTGCCGATGCGAAGCGGCCGGCTCATTTTCAGACAAATTTGAGGCGTGGCGCGATCGCCCGCTCCAGCTTGACCCCTGCCTGGGTACGCACCTCGCCACTGCCGCCGCCACTGTCCGCATGACCCAGGAACAATTGCTGCACCACCCCGACTGGGAAATCCTTCGCGACCTGGATGCGCCTCCCATTCGCGGCATAATGGTTGCGCCCCTGGTTGCCGCGACCCGACTCAGCTCGCCGAAGTCCGGCTCGCGGTCGCTGGGGCTCATCTACGTCTCCGACAAATTCGGCGGCGAGTTCACCGACGACGACGAGGCCATTCTCACGCAGCTCGCCCAGATGGCGTCGATCGCGATCGAGAACACGCTCTATGCCGAGGAACGAGAGGCCAACCGCCTCAAGGACGAATTCCTGGCCACGCTTTCCCACGAGCTGCGGACGCCGCTCAATGCCATCCTCGGCTGGACGCAGCTCCTCCGCGCCGGCCCGGCGCGCGAGGGCGACCTCGAGCACGGCCTGGAAGTCGTCGAACGCAACGTCAAAGCGCAGTCGCGTCTCATCGAAGACCTGTTGGACGTCTCCCGCATCACCTCCGGCAAGCTGCGCCTCAGCGTCCGCCCGATGGCCGTCGCCCACACGATCGAAGGCGCCGTCCAATCGGCCCGCCCTGCGGCCGAGGCCAGGAAAATCCGCCTCGAATGCGAACTCGCCCCCGACCTGGGCGAGATCACCGGCGATCCCGACCGTCTCCAGCAGGTCGTCTGGAACCTCCTGTCCAACGCCATCAAGTTCACCCCGGCCGGGGGCAGCGTCCGCACCGACGCCCGCCGCGAGGGCGCCCACATTCGCGTCCGCGTCAGCGACACGGGGAGGGGCATCCGCCCCGATTTTCTCCCCTACGTCTTTGACCGTTTCCGCCAGGCCGACAGCTCGACGACCCGCGCGCATGGCGGTCTGGGGCTGGGCCTTACCATCGTCCGGCACATCGTCGAGATGCACGGCGGCTCCGTTCACGCCGACTCACCTGGCGAAGGCCAGGGCGCCACCTTCACCGTCGAACTCCCCCTGCACGCCGCCGAAACCCAACCGGCCGCCAGGCCGATGAATGGCGAACCGGCGCCGCTGCCGCCGCCGCAGAAACCCCTCGATCTGACTGGATTGTTCGTCCTTGCCGTGGACGACGAGCCGGATGCCCGCGAGCTGATTCGCCAGGTTCTGGTCCGCAGGCACGCCGAGGTCGAGGTCGCCGCTTCCGCGCGCGAGGCGCTTGGGCTGTTCGAGAGCCGCCTGCCCGACCTGCTGCTCAGCGATATCGGCATGCCCGAGGAGGACGGCTACTGGCTCATCCGCAAGGTCCGCCAGCGTGCGGCCGACCGGGGCGGCAGCGTGCCGGCGATCGCCCTCACCGCCTACGTCCGCGAGGACGACCGCGCCAAGATGCTCAGCGCCGGCTTTACCGCGCACGTGCCCAAGCCCGTCGAGCCGGCGGAACTGGTCCGCGTGGTCGGCCACATCTCCGGCCGCTCGTACCAGCCCAGCCCCAGAGACGATCGCCCCAAGACCGACAACCGCTCTACTGTGGAATCTGCCCCTTGAGTTTCTCCTTCAACTCCTCCAGCGACGCCACGCCGGCCGGCAGCTTCGCCTCCTCGATCAGCATGACCGGAATCCCATCGCGCACCGGATAAGCCAGCCCCCCCACCTCCGCGACCAGAAACTCGCCCTCCGCGCGCAGACGGCTCCTCGTCAGCGGACACCGCAGAATTTCCAGCAAATCCGCATCAATCCCCCCGGCTGTGTTGTGCAAGCTCATCGACACCCAATATAGACGAGCCCCCACCCCGCGAAAAGCGCCCCAAAAGTCAGTGTCACTCCTCACATCGCCGGTGTCGCTTCCCAATGCCCGTCGGCGATCTGGCGCAGGACCAGGGTGGCCGGGGGGCTGCCAGTGAGGAGGTGGATTCGCCAGACGGAGTTATCCCCGACGACTTGCACTTCGCAGGTTCCCTCGGCGACGCGTATGACGCTGCCGCGATTGCCCGGGATATCCCCCTCAAATTCCAGGTAGAGCCGGCGGTGGTCGCGCAGCCGGGTGAGCTGAGTTGGGAATTCGATCGGCCACTGCGCCGACCGCCACGTCGCCAGCATCGAGCCCGGCAGCGTCTCGAACATCAAATCAAAGTGCGGCTCGTCAACGTCGGAATGGCGAAGAACGGCGTAACGGAGGGGGGACATTGTGATTGACCGTATTTCAACGCTTTCGCGGCATCGCGACCACACCACCCAGGAACGTCGCGCCGATGCCGACAGGGCAAAGCCACCAGCATACAAGTAATGCGACGTGCTGGTTTGCCCGTGCGCGTCGGTATGCGAAAGTGGATCCGGATTGTGCGGATAGCGATGCGCCGCGTTCGGCTCGTAAGGATACATCACATTCCCGGCATGGATCAGCCCCAGTCCGCCCGCCACGCAAAGGGCGGCCATAAACAGCATTGCGACGCGTGAGACGATTTCGCGCCCAACCAATCCCACGTTCGCTCCAGTTCATGCGATCAATACCGGCGGCGGCACATACCCGCTCCGCACGCGGCCGCTGGCGTCGACGCTGCTCTTAAGATCGCACGGATGCGCCTCGGCGCCCAAACCCCAGTCCCGGCCATAGTCATCGGCGATCTGCTCAAGCTCCTGAAACGACAAGTTTGGCTTGTCGGTCGACTCGGCGGCTTCCTTGATCTCGTGCTCGTTGAGGAACGTTCCGGTGATGCTGGTGAGAGCGCCCTGCTGGAGCAGCCATTTACAGGCCAGTTGGTGCACGGTCATGCCGTGATCGGTTGCGTAATGGCGGACCAGCTCGAGCTTCTTGAGGCCGTACGTTTTCCACGCCTGGTCGCGGAATTTGCGATGGTCGTTCTCGGCGATGCTGGTGTCGAGCTTGACCACGTCCTTGAGGATGCTGCTGTTGTCGTGGACGCGGGCCAGAACGCCGGCTTTGGTGGCGCGGGCGGTTTCGCAAAATTCGCGGCCGGGGTTCTGCTCGAACAGGTTGAAGACCGTCTGCACGGCCTTGGCGTGGTGATCGAGCATGGCTTTGACGCCTTCCTCGCGCCAGCCGATTGCCGGGCCCAGCGAGACGCCCCAGACGCGGATCTTCCCCTCGTTCCTGATTTTCTCCAACTCGGCAAACAGATCGTCGCCAAACTGCGGCAGCTTTATATTGTGGGCCATATAAAGGTCGAGGTAATCGGTGCCCAGGCGCGCAAGCGA
>DATHPP010000530.1:0-14697 GCA_035483795.1 Tepidisphaeraceae bacterium
CGTGCTGGGGCACGATATTTCACGGCAGCGCAGCCGGGTGCGGGCGCTGGTGGGGTACATGCCGGAAAATGATGCGCTGATTGCCAACATGACGGCGGTTTCGTTCGTGCGGATGATGGGAGAATTGTCCGGGCTCCCGCCCGAGGCGGCGCTGGAGCGGGCGCACGAGGTGCTCTTCTACGTCGGGCTGGGCGAGGCGCGCTACCGGCCGCTGGGGACTTATTCGCTCGGCATGAAGCAGCTGGCGAAGCTGGCGCAGGCGATCGTGCACGGGCCGCGTTTGCTGATCCTGGATGAACCGAGCAACGGCCTGGACCCGCCGGCCCGGCAGCGGATGATCCGGCTGATTCGCGACATGAAAGACTCGGGCGAGATGCGACTGCTATTGTGTTCCCACCTCCTGCGCGACGTCGAGGAGACCTGCGAGGAAGTGCTCATCTTGAAAAAAGGCACGATCGTCCATTACTCGAACCTCCAGCAAGAACGAAGTGCGGACAAGCGCTTTGTGGAGATCGAGACGTCCGGCAACGACACGGGGTTTGCCGAGGACCTGGACCGGATCGGCTGCGAATGCACAGCCGTCGCCCCCGGGCGATTCAAGATGATCGTGCCGGCGCAGTTTGAACTGAAGGAAATCTATCGTCTGGCGGCGGGCCGCGACCTTCAGCTGCGCCGCTTGAATTACCGCCGTGATACGCTGGAAGACATTTTCCTCAAGGCGATGGCAGACTGACGATGGCCGTCTACAAGCGCAACTACAAAGGCTACTGCGGCGCGCTGACCGCGACGTGGCCGCGTTTTCTGATCCTGACGCGCTACAGCTACGCCCGGCTGTTTCAGTCGCGGTTCCTGGTGATCTTCCTGGCGGCGTGCCTGTTCTACCCGATCGGCTGTGCGGCGTTCATTTACCTCTCGCACAACGAGAAGTTCCTGGTGCTCTTGCAGATGCCGCAGGGACAACTCCTGGCGATCAACGGCCGGTTCTTCTACTACTATTGCATCGTTCAGGGGGCGATGGCGTATCTCCTGACGGCGCTGGTGGGGCCGAGCCTGGTGTCGCCCGACCTGGTGAACGGTGCCCTGCCGCTCTATCTCTGCCGGCCCTTCTCGCGGGCGCAGTACGTCGCGGGGAAACTGAGCGTGCTCCTGGTGCTGCTGTCGCTCATCACCTGGGTGCCGGGCCTGCTTCTGTATTTGATCGAGACGAGCGTCTCCGGCTGGGATTGGGGTTGGGAAAACCTGTGGATGGCATGGGGAATTTTCCTGGGGCTGGCGGCGTGGATCGTCGTGTTGTCGCTGATCGGGCTGGCGCTGTCGGCGTGGGTCAAATGGAAGATCGCCGCGGGCGCCATGGTGCTCGGAGTGTTCTTCGCCGGCGCGGGGTTCGGATCGGCCATCGACAGCGTCCTCCGCACCAATTACGGCGCGCTCATCGATCTCACGCAAGTGGCACACACCATCCAGGCGGACCTGCTCCACTTCGATTCGGGAACCGAGATGTCGGTGTGGGATGCGTGGCTGGTGCTGGGCGTTGCCTGCGTGCTCTGCCTGGTGCTGTTGGCCCGGCGCGTGCGCGCCTTCGAGGTGGTGAAGTGAGCGACGGCCGGATCATCTTCGACAACGTCTCGCGTTTTTACGGCGAAGTGCTGGGCGTGAACCGCGTCACCCTCTCGATCCCGCGGGGCATCACGAGCCTCGTCGGACCCAACGGTTCGGGCAAGACCACGCTGATGAATCTGACGAGCGGCCTGGTGCGACCGACGCGCGGCGAAGTCCGCGTGCTGGGGATTCTGCCGACCGAGCCGGAAGAGCTCTTTCGCGTGCTCGGATATTCCACGCAGTTCGATTCGTTCGTCAAAGGCCTGACCGGCTTTCAGTTCGTCTACTCGTTTCTGAGACTCTTCGGCTATTCATCGGCACGGTGCCGGGAGCTGGCGACGAAGGCGATCGATCTGGTCCGCATGGGCGACGCCGCGGGACGGAAGGTGGCCGGTTACAGCAAGGGGATGCGGCAACGCATCAAGCTCGCCCAGGCGATCTCGCACGATCCCCAGGTCCTGGTGCTGGATGAGCCGCTCAACGGGCTCGATCCACTGGTTCGCGCCGAGACGATTTCCCTGTTTCGCCAGTTCGCGGCACAGGGGCGGCACGTCATCGTTTCCAGCCACGTGCTGCACGAGGTCGATCTCATTTCCGATCAGGTGATCCTGCTGAGCAACGGCTACGTCGTGGCCGAGGGACAGATTCACGGCGTGCGCAGCGAGATCGAGGAGCACCCGATGCAGATCCTCATCCGCTGCGATCAGCCCGGCGCGCTGGCGGCGCAGGTATTCGCCGAAGACCACGTGGTCGAAGCCCGCGTCGTCGACGACGGCAGCGGACTGCTCGTCAAGACGCGCGATCCCGATCGTTTCTATCGCGCGCTAAACCGCATCGTGCTGAGCGGGATCCGGATCGAAGGCGTTGCGCCGACCGACGACAACGTGAATTCGGTTTACGAATACCTGATCGGCGCCGGGGAGCGGGCGAAATGATCCGGCTCTGGTGCGTACAGATCGCGGCGGTGTTGCGGCTGGAGATGCGCAAGACGTTTTTTGCCCGCCGGGGGCTCTGGGTCTATCTGCTGGCCCTGGCGCCGGTGCTGCTGTTTGCCGCCGACTCGATCTACACCCCGCGTCGGCAAGCCCGGCTGGCCCGCATCGCCGCGGCCCACCCGGTCTCCAAGTGGGCCCTGCTCCTGGTCCGCCCCGGCGCCAGCCGCGAACGAATTGAAAAGCGATTGGGAGAACCGTATTCCAGACAGACTCAGTTCCGCCGGATCGGCGGTCAGCGGTTGCGGCGCGACGTCTATCGCTACACCGATGGCGAAGCCGACCAGACGCTGGTCTTCTTCGACGACAAGCTCGTCCGCATTTTCCGATTGAACCCGCGGACCTTGTCGGAAGACAACACGATCTTCGCGACGATCTTCCAGTTCTACTACCTTCGCCTGGCGGTCTTCTTCGGCTGCGTGGGGGTCTTCACGAACCTCTTTCGCGGCGAAATGATCGACAAAAGCCTGCACTTTTATCTGCTGACGCCGATGCGCCGCGAGGTTCTTCTGGCCGGGAAGTTTCTGGCCGGCCTGACCGCGACCGTCGTCATTTTCACGCTCGGCGCCGCCCTGCAACTGCTGGCGATGCTCTGGCAGTTTCGCGGCCCGGCAGTCAGCGACTATTTCCGCGCCGCGGGTTGGGGCGATGTCGGCGCATACCTGGCGGTGACCGCCCTGGCCTGTGCCGGCTACGGCAGCGTCTTCCTTGCCGCCGGACTGCTCTGGCGCAACCCGATCATTCCCGCCGCGGTCGTGCTGATCTGGGAAAGCGCCAACGTCTTTGTCCCGGCGGCGCTGAAAAAACTCAGCGTCATCTACTATCTCCAATCCCTCTGCCCCGTCGTCGCCGACCCGCAAAGCGACATGTCCCTCCCCCTGCGCCTGCTGCTTTCCGCCACCGAACCGCCGGGCGCGCCCGTCGCGCTCGCCGGCCTCATCGCGCTGATTCTCGTTGTGCTGGTCGTTGCGTCGCTGCGGGCCAGGAAGCTGGAGATCAATTACAGCGCGGAGTGAGCCATCCGCGGGTTCAGGCCAGGGACGGATGACGTGATTTCACCCAGGCCTCGGCGTCGATCGCGAACTGCCGGACCGTCTTGAGCAGGTCATCGGCCTCCGTCTCGCTTACCCCGCCGGCGAAATCGTATTCGCAGTCATTTCGTTGCCACAAGGCGCTGCACCGCCACCTGCGCAAATAGCCGGGCACGTCAACCGCTTCAAGTCACGGCATCAGCAGCACCTTGCCGATCCCGCGTTTTTCAACCGCGGCGTGTCCCTCGGCGGCGCTGCTGAGCGGCAGCTTTCGGCCGATGGGAATCGCCAGTTTCCCCTCTACCACGGCCCGCGCCATTTCCGTGAGCGTCCGTGGGTCTGGCTTTGAATAAACTGGAACGATGCGAACGGAAGGATAATCCTTCGCGTTTGCGGGAGGACCAAGCACCGAGGCGAATACGCCGCCCTTTTCCACTTTGCCGAGAAGAGTTGCCGCGGTTTTTCCAGCGACCGTGTCGGCGACGGCATCCAATGGCGACAGCTTCGCGATGGCCTGCTCATCGTCGGTCGCCACAGTCTGATCCACTCCCAGGCTTGCCGCTTGCTGCAATTGTCGCCCCAACACGCCGGCAATGACGACCGCCCCACGTTGTTTTGCGGTGTATACGGCCGAGCGTCCAACGTTGCCCACCGCTCCGGTAATGAGAACAGTCTGGCCGGACTTAATTCCAGTGCCCCGGACGATCAACATGTTTCCGGTCGTCGTCACCATCGGCAGCGCCGCCGCTTCGATGAGGTCGAGACCTTCTGGGATCTTCGCAAGGTTGGCCGCGGGCACCGCGCAGGACTCCGCGTACGTCCAGTCCGCGATCGCGAAAACCTTGTCGCCGATAGAGAAGCCATCGACGCCCGCTCCGAGCTTGACGATAGTGCCCGCGAGATCGACGCCAATGATTCCGGGGAACTTGATCGGAAAGATCTCTTTCATCCTCCCCGAACGCCGTCCGATGTCGACCGGATTGATGCTGGTGGCGGCGACGCGGATGAGGACCTGTCCTTCGGCAACGGCGGGGTCGGCGTAATCTTCGAACTTCAAGACCTCTGGCCCGCCGTACTGGTGAATCACGCTTGCCTTCATGACGGATCTCCTTCCAGTTTTTGGATCACACAAGAACGATCAACTGCTCGCGCAGGTCGTTTCAGTGCTGTGGAGGCGGGTCGGTCCTGGAGAAGCAATACCGCGCGATCTTCCAGTTGTCATCAGTCTTCTGGAACACGCACAGCCATTGATTGGCCCATCCCCGATTCCAACACCGTCATTCTTCTGTTCTCCTCAAAATGAACAGGTAATTGAACCCCCGCAAAAAGAAGTTCCCCTCCTCCGCGGCTCGGCGGTAGTTACCCATCTCCAGCGTCTTGTTGTGGCGGACGACGCCGATGATGTCGACCGGCTCGAAATACTTCCTCAGGATCGAAAACAGCTCGAAGCCGATCGGGTAAAAGCCCTTTCCCTTGACGAAGGAGTCGCTGACGTAGAGCGCCATGTGCCGGCCGGGCTTGAGGAGGCGGCGGATCTCCTGGATCACCTGCTCCATCGCTAGGTAATACTCCTTTCCCGCGGCGTCGAGCTTGCCGATGTCGCGCGGATCGTCGCCGTAGTCCAGGTGCGTCGAGTAAGGAGGATCGATGAACACGAAATCCACCTTCCCCGTCAACTCCGGCGGCAACTTGCGGGCGTCGACGCGGAAGATGTCCTTGCGGGTGGGGTGCACGTCGTAGCCCAGCGCGCGGCGGCCCAGGTCGCGGGCGACATCGAGCGTCGTTCCGCTGCCGGCGCAGGGATCGACCACCAGGTCGCCCTTGGCGGTGTAACGCTCCAGCAGGTTCCAGACGATGTAGCTGGGCGTGGCGCCTTTGTACTTCGGGTCGCCCTGAAGGCCCTGGCCGTAATGCTGGGACGGGTAGTCCCAGAGCGTGGTCGGCTGGAGCCGCAGCGGCGGCTTCTTGAACGGGGCGGATTTCCTCTGGCTCATCGCGCACCAAATCCGAAAAAATTTTGCGATATATGCTCTTGCATTTACCGGACCCAACGGCACAATAATGAAAGCATTTGGGGCTGTATCTTACGCATCTAAACTCGCAACCCAGTATGCGGTGAAGTCGTTCCCTCCGGCATCCGGAGGCATGGAAGTCTCCTTCAGGCCGTGTGTACTTCCGGCAGCAGCCGCCTCCGTAACCTCTGTGGGCCGGCTGTTTCAGGTCGATGTGCGGCCGCGCGCCGCCAGGACCGATATGTGTCGGTCCGCGCCCGGTCGCCGAGGTTCCACGGATTGCAGCCTCGTGGCCGATACTTAAGGAAGAGCATGAGTTCCCAAGTCCCCCTGCGTCCGCCCCCGCGGGCCAGCGCCCTGTCCGAGCGTGATCGGCGTCGTGATTCGCGCAAGCCCATGCACAGCCGGGCCATGATCACCGTGCTGGACGGGCCCTGCGCCAACCAGTCCTACGAAATCCTCACCCGCGACCTCTCGTTCAGCGGCGTCTCCTTTCTGCTGCGCGACGCCCTGTCGGTGGGCCAGAATTGCCGGATCGAAATCGCGGGTAACGGCAACTCGATGGCCCGCCATCTCTGCGAAGTCATTCGCTCGCGGCAGCTCAGCAACGGGCGGTATGAGATGGCCGTGCAGTTCAGAAAAGCGATTTAGTCAGTTCTGAGTTCTAAGTGCTGAGTGCTCAGTTCTGAGTGCTGAGCGCGAACGAAGTGCTCCGTGCGGACACGCTCCAGTTTTACTCAGCACTCAGCACCCAGCACTCAGCACTTTACTCCCCGATAGCAGACGCACACGCCGAACGTCATCGGAAACTGCTCGACCCGCTGGAAGCCGGCGTCGCGCATCATCTGCATCATCTGCTCGCGGCCGATGAAGGTGTTCACCGACTCCGGCAGATATTTGTACGCCCCGGTCTTGTCGCCGCTGATGAGCGTCGCCGTGCGGGGAAGGATCTTGCGAAAGTAGAAGTTGTACAGGCTGCGCAGGAGCGGATTCGTCGGCAGCGAGAATTCCAGGATCACCAGCCGGCCGTTGGGTTTGAGCACGCGGAAGAATTCGCGGATTGCCGCCCTGGGGTCCGCGACGTTGCGGATGCCGAAGGCAATCGAAACCACATTCGCAAATTCGTCCCCCAGCGGAAGCGCCTGGGCGTCGCCGTTGATCCAGCGAAGCCTCGACTTCTGCCTCGCAATCGGGAGCATCGCAAAAGTGAAATCGACGCCAAGGGGCATTTGGGCCCCCCGGTTCTGCTCGAACATCGCATCGGCAAAGGCGATCGTCAGGTCCCCGGTCCCGCAGGCAACGTCCACGACCACGTCAGACCCGCTCATCTGTGAGAGCGCGACCGCATGCCTCCGCCAGCGTTGGTCCATCCAAAGGCTGTGCAGCCGGTTATTCAGGTCATAACTGGGCGCGATGGCGGCGAACATCCGCTGAACGCGGCCGCGTTTATCGGCCACCGCGTGGGGATTCTTCAGCAGATTTTCGTCCCACGCCGGGGTACTCGTTTGTGGGCAAACCATGTATTGTGGCCGATTATTCTGAATGTGACGCAGGCTTTCCAGCCTGCTTTGAAATTGTCGATTTGGATTGCAATTGCAAATCGCAAATCGGCAATCGCAAATCGGCAATGCTCTAAGGTGTCGTATGTCCGACTGGATCTGGCTCAACGGCGAAATCATTCCCATGTCCGACGCCCGCATCGGCGTCGAGGACCGCGGCTTTCAGTTCGCCGACGGCGTCTACGAAGTCATCCGCCTGTACAATGCCAGGCCCTTCACTCTCGATGCGCATCTGGAGCGGTTGCAGAAGTCTGCCACCGGGATCGACCTGCCGGCGCCTCTCGACCGCCCAACGCTCAAGAATGAGATCGGAAGATTGATCGCCAAATCCGCCGTCCGCGACGGCATGATCTATCTCCAGTTCACCCGCGGCGTCGCCCCGCGCAATCACCTGTACCCCAGCACTCCCAAGCCGACGCTGCTCTTCTACGCCCGCCCCCTGCCGCCGGCGAACGGCCCCGGGGAGGGCGAAGGCGCCAAGCTCATCGCCGTCGACGACGACCGCTGGCGGCGGTGCTGGATCAAGTCCATCGCCCTACTCCCCAACGTGCTGGCCAAGAACAAAGCCATCGCCGCCGAGGCCGACGAAGCCGTTTTCATCGATGGCGGCGTGGTCACCGAATGCTCCGCCTCCAACCTCTTTGCCGTGATCGGCGGAAAGCTGGTAACCCATCCCGTCGGCTCCAAGGTCCTGCCCGGCATCACCCGCGCCGTTCTGCTCGACGCCGCCGCCACGCTTGACATCGAGGTCGACGAACGTGGATTCTCCGAAGAAGAAGCCGTTCGCGCCAGCGAGCTGTTTATCACCAGCACCACCCGCGAGATCACCTGGGTCGCGCGGTGGAACGACCGCTACATCGGTCAGGCACGGTGCGGCCCGGTCACGCTCGCCCTGCACCGCGAGCTGTGCCGACGGATTCGCCTGGAAACCGCCGGCTGATGCACGTCGCACGGATTCGTTTCAGTTAAATCGCCGGTTGCACAGCCATCGCGCCAAGTGTACCGGAAGAAACGGCCACGCCGCCAACCGCCCGAGCATCTGCACATAGCCGCTCCACCGTGCCGCCAGACAGGCCGCGCGATCGATCCGCATGGATTCGCCCCCGCTTTTGCGGAGAACCAGCGGATACCAGGTGAACCTTCCCCCGACCAGCTCCAGCCCTGCCTGGGTAAAGAGCCGCAGGCTTCCGCTGAACCGGCGGTTGCAGCGCAAGTGCGTCGGATACCAGGGAAGAACCATGTAGAAGGGCGCGCTGACATAAAAAAACCCGCCCGGCCGCAGATACGATGCGATCTCCCGCACCATGCCCGGCGGATCGGGAACATGCTCCAGCACATCCAGGCACGTCACCGCGTCATACGCCCCGCGGGCAATCTCCTTGGGATCCGTCAGAACCGTGATCGACGGCCCGCTTCGCTCAAAGAGCCTGCGGGCGAATCGTTCCCCAAGCCCGGGCAATTCAAAGTATGTGACGCGGTGGCCCCTGACGGCAAGATGCAGGCTATCAAACCCCAAGCCGTCCCCAATGCACAGGACGTCGAGCGGCCGGTCCTGGCGGGCCAGGTGCCGCCGGACAAAGTGCCGCGTGCTCGACTTGAGCGAATTGCGGTTCCACACCGCCAGCTCATAGAGAAACGCGTCGGTGGATTCGTAGAACGCGGCAAGATCGGGCCCGTCGAGATAGCGCCGTCCGCCATGTCGCTTAAAGGCGTCGGCGACGGTCCGGCCGGGGTGAAGCCGCTCAAAGTTCAGCCGCTCGATGACGGTTTCGACCGGCTCCCCATTGATTTCCGAAATCATCGAAGCCATCTGCGACTCATGTCGCAACGGCTTGAACGAAGCGCGTTCCCTAACAGCAGTCATCGCTCGGTATCAGTGTGTGTGAAGAGGAGTTTTCGCGTCATTACGCACAGTCATTTAGGATTGGCAGCTTAAGGCGAAGTGCCTGCGATTGCACGCGACCGCTCAATCCAGCAGGGCCAGCACCCGGCTGGGGCCGCCTGATCCGCCTGTGACCTTGGGGCTGCCCACCACGATCGTCGCCCCCGACGCCGGCGCCTCCCGGAGGTTCGCCACATTCTCCAGGCCCCACCGATTCTGCCCAAGCCAGTAGTGGTGCACGGGAAACGTGTTGCTGTTGCCTGGATCGAGGCTGATCGTATCGACGGCGATCCCGTGAACCTGGCGCTGTTCGCACAGGAACTGGACCGCCTCGAGATGGAATCCGGGAAAGTGAAAGCCGCCGCGATCGTCCCGGCCGAAGAAAGCACGCGCGTTGCCCACTTTGCTGTCCCAGCCGCTGCACATGGCGACAACGGCGCCATCCGAAATCCGGCCGTGTCGATTCTCCCACGCCTTCAAATCATCAGGCGTCAACTGGGCGTCCGGATCCGCCGCGGCCTTCGTGCGAATATCAACGACCACCAGCGGGCCGAACAGCTTGTCGGCCGCGATCCGCTCGACCGTGTCGCCCTCCGAGCAATGAAACGGCGCGTCGATGTGCGTGCCGATGTGCTCGTGAAAGTGCCAGCGATAGATGTTCCACATCTGCTTTGGCCGCGTGCTGATCCGTTCCATCGAAAACGCATGATCCATCGGAAACGGGAAATCCGCATGAAGCGTGTGCGTCAGGTCCAGCACGCGGCGGAACGAAAACCGCGGCGCATTTTCGCCCTGGGCCGCCGCCGGCGCCAGGACCAGCCCGGCCGCCGCAACTGTGGCCTTTCGCAGAAGCGACCGGCGAGAAGCCTTCTGCGCCAGTTGCATCGCACAAGCGGGCAGGCACATTTCGTCCTCCTTAGTTGGCGCTGTTCACCGCTGCGCCGACCCTTTTCAACTGCTCAAATCCGAACTTCTTCAGCAGTCCCGTCTTCGGATCGAACGGCCAGTCGAGCGTACAAACGCCTCCCTGGCGGTTGCAGGTAGTAATCCACTGGATCAGTTCATCGTCGGTAAATTGGTTGCTTGTTCCCTGCCCATGATAGATGTTGCCACAGTAAATCTTCCCGTGCCAGAGGACGCCGTTCTGGGCGGGAAAACGTTCGGGCGTCAGGCGTTTGAGGTCTTGCTTGCTCCAGGTGTCCCCGGCGGTGTAATCATCGACGCCGGGCCGGATGCAGGCGTGCTCGTCGCCGCCGAAGCTGAAAGCAATGACCACCCGGGGATTGGCGCCGCGGACGATCGAGCCGATCGTTGACCAGTCGTCCGGCTGCTCGCGATAGGAGTTGAGCTCGACGCCGTCGAACCACCAGCCCGCGATCCTGTCACCGAAGCGATCGGCGTATTCCTTCAGGATCGCCAGCCGCCTCGCCCTGCTTTGGGCAGACGGCGCCGTCAGGTTGTTCCCATCATCCCGCAGGCCCGCCGTCACCTGCGGCTCCTTCATGTAACCATTGAGCCCCGCGAAATAGCAGATCAGTTTCACGCCGCGGGCGTTCAGTGCATCGGCCAGCTCGCCGATCAGATCCCGTCGCGAGCATTTCTCCCCAGGCCCGTATCCCGCAAAGCGATCAAACGCACTGTTCGGCGAGCAGGGCCACGCGAAGTAATGGTCGTCGATGCAGAAAATCACCCATCCCACTTTTGCCTCGGCCATCTGCCTCGCAAAGCCCTTCACGTCGAAATCGTCGACAAACTGGTTCCACTGTGCCGCGGCCATTTCCGAAGCCTTCGGGAAGCTCGGCCTGGTGGCGATCGAATAGCCCAGCAGAATCCGGTACTGGTAATGCATGAACAGGCCGAACTTCGCCTGCCGCATCCACGCCGTGTTGCCCGCGGGTTGTGTTGTCGCAATCCGCTCACCGCGAACGAGGGCGGCACCGGCGCCCATCCCGATCAGCAATCCCCAGATCAGCGCAATCAACCTCAGTGGCATGGATCCTCGACAGAGCGGCATCAATGTCATTGCATACTGGAAATCGGGCCATGAGTCACTCTCGCGCCGCCAGTGGGACCCCGAGAGCGCGAGGCTCCCGCCGAGCCGTATTTGCCGGATCCGCCAGGCTCGGCAGGAGCCTCGCCCTCCCATTGAGTTTGGGCGTGAGCACGTGGTAGTCTGGGCCCGGCACAAAAGATGTCACTCCGCCAAAAAATCTCCGTTGCCGGGATTTGCCGCCGGGCGTAGCTTGTGGCGCGTTCACGTACATGCCAGGAGAGCGTCATGGTTGCCATCGCCGCCCGGAGGGAAAGGTGTGCCCGATGTGGCCAAGTCATCAGCCGCCGTCAGGTTCCGTCGGTCTGGCACAATCACATTGTGTGTGGCCGCTGCCACAGCAAGCTGCGGGCGCTGGAGCCGGCGATGGCCTTGTCCAAGGCGGTCCAGCCCGATTTGCAATTTGCCAGGCACCCTGATGCCAATGCCCAATCTCATCACCCGGGCCAGGTCCTGGGCCGGTGCGTGGCCGCGATGAAGAGAACGTTTCACTTCGCGAAGTAATGCTGAATGCTGAATTCTGAATGAGGAGCTTCTCCGGATTCAGCATGTTTCATTCAGCATTCAGCATTCAGAATTCAGAATTCAGCATTGCACTCATCTCCCGTTACAATGCCCGCGCGATGGCCCCGTCCCAGGTCGATTCTTCCCGCACGCTGTTCGTGATCGCGATCTACAAGTTGCTGCACGGCACCGCGTTCGTTTTGTTGGCGATGGCCGTGCATCATCTGGTCATCACGGGCGATGTGGCGGCGACGGTTACGTCATGGGTGCGGCAAATCAAGCTCGATCCGCAGAACCGCCACATCCACGCGGTCATCGAGAAGCTGACCGGCGTCAACCCCCGCCGGCTTCGCGAGCTCAGCATTGGCACGCTGGTCTACGCCTCGCTGTTCTACATCGAAGGGATCGGCTTGCTCTTCCGCCGCCGGTGGGCCGAATACATGGTCGTCGTCACGACCGGCGTCTTCCTGCCGCTGGAGATCTACGAAGTCGCCCAGCGGCACACCCCCCTGCGCATCGCCGTCCTCCTCGCCAACGCCGCGATCGTGGTCTACCTCATCTACCGGCTTTGGAAGACACGTCCGGAAAAGAACAAATGCGCGACGCCGGCGCCGGAAACGTCGTGAGAGCAGAAGGCTGCCGCCCGGATGTCGCACCATCATTTTGCGAGTAAATGTCCGTCCAGTTCCCTCACTGATAATTTTGGGTTGGCTCTCCGGAGCGTGAGGAAGTGCATCATGAAATAGCCGCATCGTTCGTCGGCTCCCCGCGGAATGTTGCACTCGGTCGTCACCAGTTTCCACGGTACGATCCGGTTCAACTTCATCACTGCGTTTCTGTCGTAGAGAGGCACCGCCCTGCAATGGAAGTGCAAGTACTTCGACGCGAACGAGCGCGGCGGACGTCTTGTTCGTTTCCCCAAAATCCGCAAGAACTGACCGTGCAGCGCGACGATCTGCTCCGCGTTGGATTCGGTTAAGTCGGTGATGGCCCGCAGCTCTCCAAAAAGTTGATTGAGCTGGCGCCCATTCTTAAGCATGTGATCGGCCAATGTGATCAGCGCACTACCCAGAGACCCGTCGCTCTCAACAGCGCGCTCTATTCCGGTGGTAAACGTCCGCCCGATGAGCCAGAGCTTGGCAAGGACCGATGTGACATCGGTGTGGTCCGGATGGTCGCGACAGACGTCGTAGAGCACGTCGTCGAGCACTCGAAACGCACCGTCGTACTTGCCCGTCCCTCGCTTAAGATGAGGTACACTTTTAAGCATGCGAAATGACACCTTAAGCGACGCGATGCGGGGAGTGCTTCTCAAGCACCCCGAGCGCGCCGCGCCATCGCACGTGATCGCCAGCGAAATTCTCCGGAGTGAACTCTGGAATCGCAAGTCGGACAGGCGGCCCGTCCAGAGCTTTCAAATCGAACTGCGTGCCCGAACGAAGAGCGGACGCGGTCCGGTGGCATCGTTAAGTTGACACCTGCGGGGATTGAAGGAATGCCACCAAGATCTGCACGAAGGTGAGGCCATATTTGTGGTTCGTCGGTTCAGCGCCGTTCACTTCGCCGACCGGCAAGGATTCCCTTGCAGGCCCCGAAGGTTCT
Source organism: Tepidisphaeraceae bacterium (assembly GCA_035483795.1). GTDB lineage: Bacteria > Planctomycetota > Phycisphaerae > Tepidisphaerales > Tepidisphaeraceae > DASXMX01. The sequence continues at coordinate 13,232 of DATHPP010000530.1, forward strand.
CCGTGCCTGTCCGTGGCGGGATCGGCGTGGCATAGCCCAGCACCGGCGCCGGAGGTGGGACATGATCCGCGGGGGATGATTCGGGACCTGCCATTAATCGCTGCGTGCGTTTCGGACTCAGGTTAGGGGCGCGCGATCAGCCATTCGAACCTCGAATCAATGGCTGGCCGAGCGCAGTGAATCGTACCGCCCCGTCGGTCTGGGCAAGCAATCTGCCGGTGCCCGACGTCGGCCGGGATCGCCGGGCTCGCCGGAGTTCGCACAGATTTTTGACAAATGTCACCTGTCACCGCGCCACAGGTGACATTTGGTGACAGTGACGTGACAGTGACATTTGGGGACATTTGACCCGGCGGTCCGCCCGGCGGTCTGGGAATGACGCGGACGGGCGAAAAAGTGAGACATTTTGGGACGGGACATTTTGGGACGGGACATCTGAGACATTCGAGACCCGCCGGCCAGCGGCGGCAATTCACGCCTGATAAGTGCCGGCGGCGGAAAGATATGCCGGTGGTGCGGGCGGCGGAGATATCGGGACTTACGCCGGCAGCCATCGTCGCGCCGCCAGAGCCGATTTGAGCCAAATCACAAAAAACGGTAGATTGACAGCCCCGACAATGTACGCCATATAACATCTGTATCATCGCCGCGTTTTCCCCCCGGTGGGTGCTGTGGGGTGAAAGTGGAGAAGGTCAGCCATGGACGAACTTCAACAGGCCGTCGCCAAGCTGCGTTCGCTCTCGCCCAAGCTCAATTCGGCAGTCGAGCAGGCGCAGCGCGTCGTGCTTCAGATCGAACACTTTCTGGCCCACGAATGCCAACTGGCCGTGCAGGCGGAAGTGCCTGTCACGTATAACGATAAGGGCGTGGCGGTGACGCTCATGCGGTATGGCCGCGTCAATGGCAAGTTCCACATCGGCCTGACCCAGACCGACGGCGACTCCCGCTTCGTCAACCGCGCTTGGGTCGATTGCGACCGCAGCGAGAAGCTGGCCAGCTTCCCCGCCCTGCCGCGGTTGCTCCTGGCGATCACCAAGGCCGTCGAAACCCAGATCAGCGCCACCAGCGCCACGTCCCATACCGTTTCGAGCCTGATGTCGGCGCTGGATGCGGTCGGGGGGATCGAAGAGAAGAAACAGGAAGAGCCTCAGCTCTCGCTGCTGATGCGGCCCGAAGAGGCGCTGGCCGCCCAGGTCGCCCGTCCCGCCCAGCGGGCGCATCCCGCCCTGCCCAAGGCGAATCCCGATCAGGCTCGCCGCGTCGTCCGCAAGGACGAGGCGAAAGTCGGATAGCCCCGCCGGCGGGAAATTCGAATCTCGAAATTCGAATGACGAATCAAATCCGAAGTTCGAACGATCGAATGAGGCTCCACCCCCATAGGGGGTGGTATCAGGAAGCCCCCCCAAGGGGGGCGTTGTCGTGACGAAGCCCCCGTTGGGGGCGGGCACATAGGGAAGGCCCCGCTG
>DATHPP010000531.1:0-20602 GCA_035483795.1 Tepidisphaeraceae bacterium
CGCGTCTCAGCCGAATCGCCCTCAACCTGTTGAAGCGGGAAGCGAGCATCAAAGCCGGCGTCAAAGGCAAACGACTCAACGCCGGCTGGGATCACGACTATCTGCTGAAACTTATCAGCGCGTAAAGATGCGATCGCCCTGACTGTTGGGGCTCTGTGGAGTTGGGAAATTTTTTCTTGACGTGCAACGTTCAACCTTGCTATCCTTTGTGAGAATTGCGTGAGAAGAAGCGCAGTGAACGAGCGGAGAATGGCCTCAGGCGGCAGAAGTCATCTTCATTGAACCCGGCTTATCGCTTTCCGCCTGAGACGCGATTGTTTCACATAACCTTGGCCTTGTCGCATCGGCGGTGTTCGCTGATGCATAAACCCATGTTCCTGAGCGAGCGGAAGGTTGTCCGGCATCCGGCTTAGTGAAAGCCGAAACGGCAATCATTTATCCATTTCCGATCTGCCGGTTTTCCGTCTGCTCGACAGGACGTTATCGAAAGGAGCTTCTTTATGAAGCTGCGCAAGTCATCGAGGGGATTCACCCTCGTCGAGTTGCTGGTCGTCATCGGGATCATCGCACTGCTGATCTCGATCCTGCTGCCCGCTCTCAACCGTGCCCGTGAGCAGGCCAACCGCGTCAAGTGTGCCAGCAACCTCAAGCAGATCGGGTTGGCGATGATCATGTACGCCAACAACGAAGTCCGCAACGGGCAGTCGTTCCCCCGCACGTACTGGGACTCGACCAGCTCGTCGGTGACCGCGTTTGGCGCCGGTCTGGGTGGTGGCACACCGATGGGCAACACCCAACCCAACTCGTTTGCCCCGGCCGGGACGGCCAGTCCAGTCGGCACGAACAACGTGCAGGCCTCGTTCTTCCTGATCTGGAAGACTCAGGACCTGATCGCCGCCGTGGGTAACTGCCCCAGCGCCTCGTCGAGCCCCGACCCGTTTGCCAACAGCACCTCGGGCACCTTGGTCAACGGTGGTCTGCCGGGTGCCGCGGCCTATTCGTCCTGGGACGCGAATCCGGTCAGCAGCTACCTGAGCTACAGCATGCAGTGCCCGTTCCCGTCGGCGACGGCGATTCAGGCCGGCTTCAGGTGGAACGTCACCCTCGACGCTCAGTATCCGCTTGCCTCCGATATGAATCCCGGCGACAGCGCCACCGGCGGCCCCAATGGCGCCGGAACCGCTCCTGAGGGCGTTCAGACCACCTCCGCCCCCCTGGACATGCAGAAGGGCAATTCCAACAACCACAACAACGAAGGCCAGAACGTGCTTTACGCCGATGGCCACGTCGAGTGGCAGCCCAGCCCCTACGCCGGCGAAACCCGCGGTATGGGCTCCAACACCTGGCAGGACAACATTTTCACGACCTCGTCCGGCCCGCAGTCCTCGACCGGTGGTCAGGTCGCCAGCTCCAGCGCGATTCCGCAGGACCAGAACGACTCGATCATGCTCCCCGCCGCCAACCCCTAATGCGGCTGTGAGATGAACGCTTGTTCAAGAAGGCCCGTCGAAAGACGGGCCTTCTTTATTGCCCCGTTTCCTTGAGATCGGTCCGTGCTTCGGGCTCAGCCTTGGCATGGCCCGATTTCAAGCCTTGAGGGCAATACACCCGCTTTCACAGAGCCGGCAATCATCCGTTGGTGCAAGAACAGGCTTGGAGGGGCATCGATTGTCCAACACGATCCGATGGTGCATCGATACGCCGAATTCAGTGCTTGTCGGCATCGGAGGGTGGGTTGATGTCGGCATCGCCGCTGCCCCTGGGACCGGGACCGGGGTTTCTTGCGAGTTTGAGCTGCTGGTCAAATCGTGCCTTCACCAGCTGGGACTTTCGTTTGATCATGTCTTCCAACTCGTTCTGAAGCTTCTGCACGCGGGCCTTTCTGACCCCGATTTCGGAATCGATCAGTTGCTCGGTTGCCTCTTGGAGGTGTTGCTGGGCCTGCGGCAGGTTCCGATGATCGCGCTGCTGCCAGGCTTCGCGGAACTCGATGCTGGCGCCGAAGACCTTGTCTTGCGATTCGGCGTGAAGGATGAGGGCTGGCTTGAGCAGGTAATCGTCGCGGACCGCATTGATCTGCCGGTAAAGCTCGACGATTCGCTTTTTGACGGCTGCCTGCTGGAGGGGTCTGTTCTCCAGGCGGTGGAGGTAGAAGTCCATCTGATTGGGGCAGTGGACCTGCATCCAGTTAACGACGTCCTGCCACTCGTTCTCGCTGACCGGTTCGCCGGCGCGCTGCTGTTGGAGGGCAGCGCGGTTCTGGCCGGGGAATGCCTGGGGCCCCGCCAGCTCGCGCCGGGGGTTTTGCGACGACCCGGCGAGGATGAGGATCGCCACACAGACATAAGCGATGGGATAGATGGCCTTCATTCGATTCATATCGCCCCGAAAGCGGCTTGCCCACTAATGCGCCGCTTCAAGATTCAGAAGATATCCGGATAGCTCGTCGGTGGTATCGGCGCGTGCGACGGCATCATCAGGTGTCTGGAACGATTGTTCCAGCAATTCTACAGTGACTTCACTGTCCGCTGGAATCGTTGACGTGACGTGGGGCGTCGCAGGCGGCCCGGTGACGACGGCCATCTGCTCGTTCACCATTGCTCGATGGTGCACCCAGGCGATCGTGCCGACGATCAGCGACGCGGCGACGCCGGTCGGAATGAGCCAGGGCAGCATGCGATGTTGCCGTTCTGTCGGCCGCTGACTTATCTGGAGCTTTGGACGGGCGAGGCGCTGACGGATCTCCCGACCGACCTGACGGCCGACCACTTCCGGGCGGATCGTCCCTCGCGAGAGTTTGTCCAACTGACCGAGCCCCTCTTCTATTTCACACTGAAGCGAAGCCAGTCGGTCCAACCGGGCGGCGAGCCGCGGGTCTTGGGTTAGACGCTGCTCCAACTCGGCACGGTCAGCCGCCGGCAACTCGTCGGCCAGGTAGAGCAGGAGAAGCTGCTCGTCGTTTTCAAATGTCCCCATCATGGCAATCGTCCTTGCCGACGGCGAGTCAACTTTCGCCCATCAGCTCCTTCAATTTTAGCATTGCCTTATGCATTCGGCCCAATGCGGTATTCAACGGGCAGCCAAGCATTTTGGCAATTTCGACGAACTTAAGATTGCTGTAGTACCGCAACATCAATACCTGCCGTTGCGCCTCCGGGAGCAGGAGGATGGCTCGTTTGAGCTTTTCCGCCTGCTCGAGCTGCTCGATCCGCTGTCCGGCAGCGGGGGCCTGTTCATCGACGACCAGCCGCAACCCATCTTTGGCCGCCTTTTCCCGACCGCGGGAGCGCCAAAAGTCATTGGCTTTGTTCGTCGCGATGCGAAAGAGCCACGCCTTGAACCCGCCTCCGGCCAAGGACGGATCGAATCTGTCGATGTGGTCCAAGACACTGAGCCACGTCTGCTGATGGAGCTCCTCGGCGACCTGATCACCGGCGACGCGCTGCAAATAGTGCAGCAGGGCCTGACAGTGACGGCCGACGAGCGTCTCGCCTGCGGCGGCGTCTCCCTCCCGCAGCCGCCGCAACAGCGCCTCGTCGCTCACGGCCGGCGAAGGTGATTCACGCGCCACTGGCAGCATCGACTTTCGCTCAGCCGTCTCCTTATTCAACGTCACGACCCTCAGATTATTACGTTTCGTTGGGGCTCTGGCCAGCCCGTGTTCCCGGGGAAGTTATCGGACGGGCCGCGGACCTGCGGCCCGGCGGTTAAACGGGGGCAAGTGAACAAGTGCAGCGATTTCGGTTACTTAGATCGCGCTTGCCGTGGCCGATTACCCGCTTATACTCCGCCACCCATGCGAGGGATCGGGCTGTTTTGCATCGGATTGCTGCTGGGCGGGGGATGCGTGGAGCGGACCTTGACGATCAGCAGCACTCCGCCGGGCGCGCTGGTGACGCTCAACGACATGGAGATCGGCCGCACGCCCTTGAACAAACGGTTTATCTGGTACGGCACTTTCGACGTGCAGGTCCGCAAGGAAGGCTACCAGACACTTACTACAACCACGCCGGTAATTGCACCCTGGTGGCAGTGGTTGGGATTTGACTTGATCGCGGAGCTGGTTCCCTTGCCGCTCCAGGACGAGCACAAGGTTTCCTACACGCTCAAGCCGCAATCGCTGGTGCACGTCGATCCGGATGCGATGGTCTCCCGCGGCCAGCAGCTTCGCGAGCAACTCCAGAACAGCCGATTGCCTCACCCTGCCACCGCCCCGACGACCAAGCCAGCCAAGTAGCAGGAACCGATGTGGCACAGCCGCCCCGGCTGTGATTTATGTGGCACAGTGGCCCTCGACTGTGTTCCCGCCGAAGGTGGAAGCATTTGCCGATCCTTCCTCGACCTTTGGTCGAACACAGCCGGGGCGGCTGTGCCACAAGTGAGCTTGCTTCCCCATTTTTTTGGAAACTTTTGCTTTGGCGGCGTGATGGGATAGGTCGGGCGATGAAGCAGCCGGTCGGCGCGAAAGTCACGGAGCTGTTCCAGGCCCATTCGGCCGCTCTGCTGCTGTATGCGCGGCAGTGGCTGGACGCAGCCGGCGCCGAGGACGTCGTTCAGGACGTTTTCGCAAGGCTGCTGGCGGGCGATCGAATGCCCGCCGAGCCGCGGACGTGGCTCTTTCGCTGCGTTCGCAACGCCGCGATCAGCGCGTGGCGATCCAGTCGCCGTCGCAGCCATCGCGAGAAGATCTCGGCCCCGGCGTCGTGGTTCGTCCACAGCCCCGAAGACCGCCTCGACGCGACGCTGGCTCAGGAGGCGATGCGGCGACTTCCGCCGGCCCAACGCGAGATCGTGACGCTGCGAATCTGGTCCGGGTTGACGCTTGCCGAGATTCGCGACATCACCGGCCTGCCGGTGTCAAGCATCCACGAGCAATACCGGGATGCTTTGAAGCAGATTCGAGAGACTCTGGAGCGATTATGCAGGAATTCACACCATTAGACGAGCCTGAACGCGAACTGGAGCATTCGCTCGAATCACTCCGGCCCGAGAAGGGCGCGATTCGGGAGCAGGAGATCTGGTATCGCGCCGGGTTGCGCGCAGCTCGAAGGCGGGTGAACTTCTGGCGCGGCGTGGCTGCTGCGGTCATCGTCCTGGCCGCGGGGGTCGCGCTGCTGCGACCCGGAGCCAATCCGGTCACAATCGACCATTACGTTTATCTGCCGAATTCTCCCGCGAATCTTTCCATCGCGCAGACATCCGGTGGGGCGCCGGCCGTTCCATCGTACCTGGTGTTGCGTAACGCCGTCGAGACTTCAGGCTGGCGAGCCGCATCGACGCCGCAAACCGAAGCCACCCACGATGCGCCCAAAACCGTGACGCCCTGGCCCATCGACCCATCCCTGGAACGTCCGAATCGAGGTTGAACATGCTGCTGCGAATTGCTTTTGCCGCCGTGGCGCTCTTGGCGAGTGTTGCGCAATCAGAAGCGCAAGTGTCGCAATCGAAACCGGCCCCGGGATCGCCCGACGTCATCCAAATAACACTTCACCCGATTGCGACAACCCGACCGGTGCTTCGCTACGCGCTGCTCCCCGAAGAAACGCAAATGACGCCGGGCGAGGCGACGTTTGTCTACTGGCTGGCCGGGAGTTTGGGCAGCCCAACGGACAAACTGGAAGAGCTGACCGGGCGGGATTACGCTGACATTCCGCTGCACGATCTGCCGGCCAGCAAGGTCCCGGAACAACTGGCCATGTTCCCAAACCGCCTGCGCTTTACGGATCTGGCCGCCCGGCGGCAGGAAGTGCATTGGGACACAACTTTTCAGCAGGACGGGGTCAGCGCGTTGCTACCGTACCTCAGCGACCTTCGGCGGGACGCAAAGCTACTGGGCTGGCGGGCGCGGCTGGAATTGGCGCACGGCGACTGGAACGCCGCCAACTACACGCTTCAGTCCGGCCTGTCGATGTGCCTGCAAATGAATCGGCGGGCGGTGCTCGTACAGGGGCTCGTGGCATGCGGAGTCTCGTCCATCATGCTCGATCGGGTGCAGGAATGGATCGCACAGCCCGGCGCGCCCAATCTCTACTGGTCGCTCAGCAATTTGCCGCAGCCTTTCTTCGACCTGCGGCCGATGCAGCAGAACGAGCGGGCGTTGATTTATTACACCTTTCCCGAATTGAATCAGGCGGACCCATTGGCGATCACGCCGGAGCAGTGGCGTCAGGTCGCCGCCAGCTTTGAAAAGCTCAATGAGTCTCAACCCAAAAATCCGCACGGAATCGAGGGGCAGATCGCCCGCGCGTTCGTGGCGGCGTCTCTGGCGCCACAGGCGCGACAGCATCTGGTCGCGATGGGGATTGGGCTTGAGAAAGTCGACGCCATGTCGGTAGACCAGGCGGTGGGGGTCTACGACCTGATCCGCTACCGCCAGCTCTCGGACGAATGCTACAAAGCCTGGATGCTGCCGTACTGGGAGGGGCGCCAGGCGCTGGAGCGGGCGATGAAGGAAATTCAACAGGAGCGGGAAACTTCGCAGAATCCGCTGCTGCTCCTGCCGCCGGCCGTGACCCGGGCCCGGGTGAATTTTGCCAGGGTTGACCGGCAGATCTGTGCGTTACGCGTGATCGAGGCATTGCGGGATTACGCTGCCCGCCATGACGATCAGCCGCCGGCGGCGCTCGATCAGATCGTGGATCTGCCGGTGCCGATCGATCCCATCAGTGGAAAGCCGTTCGCCTACGAGAGCCATGGCCAAACGGCCATCGTCAGCGCGCCGGGGACAACCACTGGGGCACCCGCCGTGCGCTACGAGTTGACGTTCACGAAGTAATTCTGCCGAGGGACATCATGCACAATACGAACTATCTTGCAGCGTCGTTTGTCTTCCTCGCGGTTGCTGGCGTGGCACTCGCTCAGCAGTCGCCGGATGCAGTGATCGCGCCGTATGTCGATTCCGCGACTATCGTCGTCGTCCGTACCAATACCAGAGATGTCAATGCGTCTGGCCTGTTGGATTGGATCCTGAGCGGAATCGGTCAGCAGAACGTTCCGGCGGTGTTAGTCGATGCGCTGCGAAGGGCGTGGCAGCCAAATGCCGGGCGGCTCGATCAGATGCTCGATGGGCTGGCCAGGGCAAAGGTGAATCGCATTTACTGGATCGGCCGGCTGTCCGACTTCCTCAGTCCCCAGGGTCCACAGGGATTGTGGGTCGCGCCGCTGGATGAAGGCGGCCAGGCGCAGGCGGTCGGCGATCTGCTCGTCCAAGGAATCACGACCAGCAACGGCAAGCCGATGCTGCATGCCCATCAGGTCGGCTCGGTGGTTGTGGCCAGCGAGGATAGACGGGAATCCGGCGCGAATGCGTCGAATGCGTTGAGCGCGGATTGGGTCGAAGCCCTCAAGGGTGAGACGCCGATCCGCGTCGCGCTGGTGGCAGGGGATGAGCTTCGTCATTCGCTGGAGGAGAATGCGCCGAACATTCCCAGCCCCGCCGGGCCGATTGCGATGACGACGTTCACGCGCGGGATCAAGTGGGTTGGAGTTTCGGTGAAGCTTCCGCCGCAGGCGTCGCTGTCGATGGTGGCGAAATGTGCGGATGAGGCGTCAAATCAGGCGGCGGGGGACGCCGTCACGAAGCTGCTTGGCATGCTACGCGATCAGAAGTTCCCGATGCAGGGATTGCGGCCCAGTTCCGACGACCTGGCGCAGATTCTCAAGCCCACCGTCGCGGGTGATGAGCTGCGATGGTCGCCCGATATCGTGACGGTCGTCAAGCCGATGCTCGTGCGATCCGCCACGCAGGCCGCACGACGCCACTCGGCAGAGAACATGAAGCAGATCCTGCTGGGCATCATCATGTATGCCAACAACCATAAGGGCGAATTCCCGCCGGACCTCGCGATCACGGTGAAAGACCAGGACATGTCGCCGGACGTGCTAATCGACCCACTCGATCCGGAGCAGAAGCTCGGGTTTATTTACGTCAGGCCATCGACCCCGTCGCGCTCCACTCCAGCCGACCTGCCAATTGTCTACGAGCAATTCGCCGGTGGAAACAACGTGGGCTTTGCCGACGGCCATGTCGAATGGTTCGGCACGCGGCAGCAAGTCGAGGATCTCATCAAACAGCCGCGTCCGGCGAAATGAATGCGACTGCTGTCGGATCCGACTCGGTGGTCGCCTTGCACGAGCGGACGCGTTCGGTCGCGCTCAGCCGGCGGGATTCCAGGAAACTTTGGGCGCGTCGCCCCAGAGGCCGTCGAGATCGTAGTAGAGGCGGGCGTCCTGGCTGAAGACGTGGACGACCACGTCGACAAAATCGATGCAGGTCCAGTTGGAGCCGCCGTCGCCGGCGCGGGAGAGGGGCTTGAAGTGCCGCGGCTCGGCCATTTCCTCCAGGTCGTTGCACGCGGTCTTCATCTGCCGCGGACTGGTGCCGGTGGCGATCACCAGAAAATCGGTGATCGGGGAGATGTCGCTCACATGGAGAATGGTGATGTTCGTGCAGCGGGTGTCGGCCAGAAGCCTGGCGGCGTCGATGGCGAAGCGGCGCGCCGAATCCAGCCGTTCCGACGGGTCCGATTGGATCGTTGAGATCGATGTCGACTCTTGCGGGCTTGGAATAACTCACCTCCAACGAGGCACACTTTAGCGGCATTATAGCGCGTCAATGAATCTGTAGCACCGATGGCGCCGCATAAGCGGACAGGGTGGCCAGACGCTTGTCGGCGCGGGTGGCGTACGGAAGATATTCCTCGCGCGTGTCCTCATTCACGCGCTGTAGCACGGTGAGTCTTTGTACTTCTGCCAGGGCTTGGAGGAAGAGCGTGTGAAGATCGTCGGGACTGAGATGATCCAGGTCGACGTGCTTGCTGAGATAGAGCGGCTCGGCAACCGAGTATTCAGTGGCGTATTTGAGGGTCAGCAACTCGTAATCGGCGCGGGCGGCGCGATAGCCAATGGCAGCCTGCGTGAGCAGCTTTCCGCGATCGGCGCCGGGGAGCATGGCCGCCAGGAAATCGTGGTCCGCCGATGAGAGGGTCTTGAGCGTCTGCAACTCGTCCAGGTGGGACGTATAGGTCTGGTAGGGGTTGATGTATTGCGGCCGGGCGAGGTGGCGGTGGTATTCGACGGCCGCGTCGTCGCAGATTCTGACGGCCAGTGCGTAACTGTAAATAGCAGAATCCAGAGCGTGCGGATCGACGATCTTGGCGTCGGTGGCCAGGGCCGCGGTGACGCCCTCGAGGGCGGTGGGGTCGGCGTTGGCGGCAAAGCCAAAGGCGCGAGTTTCCTCTGTGATGCCGCGGTCAGACTCTTCCTGCGACCATTGCTTGAGCAGCAGGCCGGGCCGCGTGTCAATGACTGTATCGCTGGTCTGGAGCGGACGCTGCCCGCCGACCGTCATGGCCACCTGCGCCCGCTTGGCGTAGTTGTAGCCGATCGCGGAAGGGGGGATGCCATAGGGAAAAGGCTGATAGCGGGCGAGGTACTGGAAATCGGAGCCGTCGTTCCATTCGCTTTCCGCCGGCAGGGCGACGGGACGGGGCGTGCGGGCACTGAGGAACGCCGGGTCGATGTTGTTGGCCTTGTCCAGCAGGGGGCCGTTGGCGGGGCCGAGGAACTTGAAACCCATTCGCGGATGGTCCGCGTCCTCGGGATAGGCATCCCCGCGATTCTTGTCGGTCATCGAGTCTTCACGGAACTGCTTGCGGTAGAAGACGCGTTCGGTGACGTTTTTTCCGCCGAGCTTTTCGGCAAAGACGCGGGCCAGCGAATCCATGATATTGATATCGCCGGGGCGATCGCGGTCGACCCTTTGGGCGTAGTCGACGGCGTCGAGGATCGTCTGATACTTGCTGGCCGAGCTGGCCATCAGGGCGCTGATGTTGTAGGCCTTGTTCCAGATTTGGAAGATGTGAACGGTGTCGAATTCCGGTTGGAGGAGCCGGATCCATTCGATCATGGTGTCCAAGTCGTTGATGTCGCGGTCGATTTTCTGGTTTTCGACCTTGGACCACAGGACCATGACCAGCGGCCCGCGGAGCCCGCCGAGCATCAGGGCCAGGGCGTAGCTGTCCATGCCGCCAAGAGCGCCTCGTTCGGCGAGGGCGGGTTGCGCCCCGGCATTGTGGTCCTTCCAGCTGGAGGCCCAGTTTTGGGTCAGGCCGCTCAGAAGCAGGCCAAGAACGAGCGCGACGACAACCGGCAACCGGCCGGACTGCTCGCTGCGCGGCACCGGTGCGGAGGAGATCGGTTTTGTGCTGCGCGGTTCGGCAAGCTGCGTCACGGCGCCACCTCTTTGTTTTTCAGGATAATGAAGCTGACGACCAGCATGGGTAAGCCGTAGGAGAACAGGACGCCCAAGGCCTGGGCGAGCTGTCGCGGCGGGGTTGCGACGCCGCGGGTGATGTTCTCCATCACCGGAAATTTCGAGAGGTCCGGAAGGACGGCGGCGACCGCGGTCAGCACCTTGGCCAGGGCGTCGATGGACGAGCTGATGACCTGCGTGCGCGTCTTGTCGGAGACGCCGAAGTCCGCGGCGACGCTGCGGCCGACGCCGGGATTCAGCGTGTCGCCAAGCTGCTCGACGCCCCAGTGACCCAGCAGAAGCAGTAGCGTCAGCACGATTGCGATCGGCCAGGACAGGAACGTGCTGGTGAAGATGGCGATCGTCACCACCAGAACCGACAACAGCCAGAGGATCAGCAAGCTGGCCAGAAGATTGAGCACGAAGCTGTGCTCGGCGGAAATCAGTTGCACCGAGCTGTTGGTCAGCCCGATGAACTGTCCGTTGTCCATGCCGCGGATGTAAACGTCGAAGTTGCCGCCCTGAACATACTTGGCGGGTACGGAAATCGGGAAATCCTGGTTGGTTTCGGAATGGAAGGGGATGGCGGGGGAAGTCTCGTGAGTGTCGCGGTTGTAGACAGTCAGGGTGAGCGGCGACCAGGGTTTGCTGGCGTCGTAATCGCCGGTGCGTTCGATGCCGGCGCGGAAGCGGAAGGCGACCGACTGGTTGGCATCGGCGGTGGCCTGGGCGTTGCTGAAGCGGTAGAAACCGATCGACCCGCTGCCATCGGTTTTGCCGATGATCTTCATGCCATAGCGGCCGGACGAGGAGACGTACCTTGGCTCCCCCGACGCGTTGATTTTATGGTCAGTCTTGGTCGTGGCGTCGAAGATATCCAGGACGGTCGGGGTCAGCGACGCTTCATATTCGACCGCATAGGTTTCGGGGATGACCTCAATGTAGAACTTGCCAATTTGGGTGAGAGCATGAACGGCTTCGATGTTCAGGCCAGCGGTGAGGATGTACGGGTCGGTCGAGTCGAGGGGAATGCCGGCCTTGGCGGTGGCCATGTTGCCGCCGTTGATGTCCTTCTCGGCAAGTATGACGTTCATGCTCGGGTCGAGCACGCGAAGCGTGAGTTGCGGGATCGGGATCGGCGAAATCGATTGGCCGCTCGGCAAGGGGCCGATGCCCTGGTTTTCCAGGGCCAGCTTGCGGCCGACGATCCATTGTTCTTCGGTCGGAGTTGGCTTGTTGCGCTTGAGGTGCATGGTGTTGATGACCATGATCGCCTTGTGCTCGGGATCGGTGGCGGCGGCTTCGAGGTCGGCACGGTTCTGATCCGTCAGATCGAACGGAACCATGAAGGTGAATCCGTAGCCGCCGGTCGTCCAGTGCGAGCCGGATGAAGTCGCATCATGCTCAAAGATCTGGAAATCGACGGGGGTTTCGAGGCTCTTGGTGCTGAGCAGGCCGGCGGTCTGATAGCCTTTGAGCGTCTGGATCGTCGACTCGTCTTTTTCCGTCTTGAGCCGCTCGGCCAATTGCGAGCCCAGCCGCTGGTTTTCGATTCCCAGATAGGCGAAGGTGAACACGCCCATGATCAGGACGATCAATCCCGAGACGCGGACGAACCCGAGGACCTTGCCAAGGACAATTTCCAGCCGGGTCGTCGGCTTGCTGACGATGGTGAAGATGACGCGGTTTTCGATTTCGCGCGGGAGATTGGTGCAGGCGAGGATCACGGCCGTCACGGTCACCATGAGGCCGGATGCGAACAGGCAGAATTTAATCGTCTGGCGGATCGCCTCCTGCGGATCGGCGGCGTGCTGAAGCAGCGACACCGCGATCACCCCCAGAATGGCCAGAGGCACGACCCAAAGCACCTTGCGCCGGATCGATTCGGCAAAGCAGACGCTGGAGATGGCCCAGATGCGACGGCCCGAAAGCCTTCGGACCTCTTCCAACCCGAAAATCAGCAAACCGCCGATGACGATGACGGCGGCGACCCACCAGATCAGATAATCCTGAATCCAAGTCGGGATGCTCACGGCTAGCGCGACTGACAGGCAAAACATTTGACGAAACTCCAACTCGGGTCATTTGCCCACCCGTTTCCGTCCTCGCAATCCGACCCTACGCCCCCGCCTGGATGCGGCCGTTGCCGCCGGTGTTTTCCTTCACCACGCGCATGAACAGGTCTTCCAGCGTCGTCGTCGGGTGCGTGACCTTCGGGGTGTTCACGCCGAGCCGACGGAGAAACTCGCGCAACTCGGCAATCTGCGCGTCGTTCAATCCGGTGGTTTCGATGTTGGTGATGTCGCGAATCTGGAGCACGTCGCGGACGGGCGCGATTCCCATCGGCCGGCCATCGGCGTCGCGCGAGAGCTCCATCATCCGCCCGCGAAACAGGATCGTGATCTGATCGCATACATCCTGAACGTCGGCCAGCAGGTGGCTGCACAGGAGCACGGTCTTACCCTGCGCCTTGAGCGAGAGGATCAGGTCTTTCATCTCGCGCGTGCCGATCGGATCGAGGCCGGTTGTCGGCTCGTCGAGCATGATCAGGTCGGGGTCGTTGATCAGCGCCTGGGCCAGGCCGATGCGCCGGGCCATGCCCTTGGAATACTCGCGAAGCTTTCGCTTGCGGGCCTTGGCGTCGAGTCCGACGATGTCGAGCAATTCCGGCACCCGGCGGTTCAACTCGCGGCGCGGGATCTTGAACAAACGCCCGTAAAACCGCAGCGTCTCCTCGCCGTTGAGGAAGCGGTAAAGGTACGATTCTTCCGGCAGGAAGCCGATTCTAGCATTGATCTCGGTGCTGCCGGCGGGCTGGCCCAGGATCGTCGCCGAGCCCGAGGTGGGGAAAATCAGACCCAGCAGCAGCTTGATGGTCGTGCTCTTTCCCGAGCCGTTGGGGCCCAGGAGGCCGAACACTTCGCCGCGGCGGATGGTAAGGTTCAGGTCGTCCAGCGCGCGGACTTTGTCGCGACCCCAGAAGTCCTTGTATACCTTGCTCAGATGCTCGATCCGAAGCGCTTCGTCAGGGAGAGCGGTCATGGTTGATTCAATTCTACAGAACCGGTCAACATCGCGGCTAATTATCGCCCGATCTTGACCTTCGGCTTGGTGCGCATGCGACGGCGGCGTTTCTCGCTGGGCTTCTCGTAATATGCGACGCGCTTGATGTCCTTGGTCAGACCTTCCTTCTCGCACGCTTTCTTGAACCGCCGGAGCATCTGCTCGGCGGTTTCGTTGCCCCGCGACTTAACCTTAATCATGCAACCGTCCTTTCGGCCAATTTTATTCCATCGCCGCACCGGGCGACACAATCACCCGGTCCTCTTGAAGATGAGGAGAATCGCGCACCGTGTTCTGGACGCAAACTCCGCGAAACGGCTAAGTCTAGCTCGCGCACCGGTTTCTTCAAGCGACACCGGAACTATCGCCAGGCGTTCGCGCCGGCTGAACATGTTCGGTGGTAGGCCGAAGGCGGCGGAATGTCGCGGATCGGTGGGCGTTTTCCCGCCGCGCGGTTTTGTCGTGCAATTGCTGGAACCAGCCATTTCGACCGCCCAGGCCGGGTCAAGGTCGGTGTTATCGGTCCAACACCGGTTTGACCCCGCGCGCAAGTTTGACCCCGCGCGAAAAAGGGGGTTGAATGACACTGGGCAACACCGAGCTGGTGCGGGAGTTGCTCGGGCCACCGGACGGAACTGAATCATCCGGCATCCGATCAGCGTTGTCAGGCCAAGAGGAACGGAAACAGATTATGCAAACAGTCGTTCACGTCACACACGAAGCGATTCAAAAGATCGGCGGCATCGGCGCGGTTCTGCACGGGTTGCTCACGAGCCGTGTTTACCTGGACAGTGTCCAGCGGAACATTCTGGTCGGGCCATTCTGGCCGGGAGATGAGAAGGGGGAGCATCGCCTGGGGCCGCAGGGCGAAGTGCTCTACAGCAGCTTTGACGACCTGTACCGCTCGCCGCTGGTGGCGCGGTTCCGCGAGATCGAGCAGACCTTCGACGTGGGGATCGTGTATGGCCGGCGGCGCTACACCGACAAGGAAAGCGGGGTCACCAGCACGCCGGAGGTGCTGCTCATCGATGTCGGGCGCTACGACACGAAGAAGCTGGGCGTGTTCAAATTCGAGCTATGGAAGACTTTCGGGATCGACTCCAGCAAGTACGAGAACATCTGGGATTACGAGCAATACGTGCGGCTGGCGCAGCCGGCCGTGGCGGCGCTGCATGCGCTGGGGGCGGCCAGCTCGGTCGAGCCGTGCGTGATTCTTTCGCACGAGTACATGGGGATGCCGACGGCGCTGGCGGCGGTGCTCGAGGGCGAGCGCTCCAATTTCCGCACCATCTTCTACGCCCACGAGGTGGCGACGATGCGGCGGATCGTCGAGGGCCATCCGGGCCACGACACCATGTTCTACAACGTCATGCGCTCGGCCATGGCGCAGGAGCACTACGTCGAGGACGTGTTCGGGGACCAGAGCGGGTTCTACAAGCACGCGCTGGTGAAGGCGGCGCGCTACTGCGATTCGATCTTCGCCGTGGGCGATTACACGCTCAAGGAAGTGCGGTTCCTGGGCGAGGACTTCGTGCACGTGGACGCGCAGCTGGCGTACAACGGCGTGCCGTGCTGGAAGATCGGGGTCGAAGAGAAGATGAACAGCCGCCGCAAGCTCCGCGACTACTGCAAGACGTTGTTGAAGTATGATCCCACCTACGTTTTCACACACGTCACGCGCCTGGTGCCCAGCAAGGGGATGTGGCGCGACTTCCGCGTGCTCGAGGCCCTCGAGGAGCAGCTTCGCGTCCGCAACGAGACGGCGGTCCTTTTTGCCCTGAGCACGGAAGTGCCGGGGCGGCGCGGCGACGACATCCGGCGGATGGAGCAGAACTACCATTGGCCGGTCGTCCACCGCGAAGGACTGCCGGACCTTTCCGGGGGTGAGGCGGCATACTACCAGGGCGTCCAGGAATTCAACGCCCAGAGCCGCAATATCAAGGTTGTGTTCGTCAACCAGTTCGGCTGGGAACGCAAGCTGTGCGGCAACCGCATGCCCGCCGACATGGAATTCATGGACATCCGCAAAGGCTCCGATGTCGAGTTCGGACAGAGCATCTACGAGCCCTTCGGCATCGCCCAGGTCGAGCCGATCAGCTTCGGCGGCATCTGCGTGTTCAGCAACGTCTGCGGGTGCGCCGGCTTCGTGGAAAAAGCGGCCGGCGGGCCCACGCCCAACGTGATCGTCGCCGATTACACCGATCTTCCCGAAAAGGGCCTGCGGCCCGAGCAGCTCATGTCGATCGGCCAGCCGCAGCGCGACCAGATCGAGGCGACCGTGGCGGCGATGGTGGCGGGGGAGCTGATCAAACGCCTGCCGCGAACGCCCCAGGAGTTCGAGCAGTTCATCGATCGCGGCTACGCCCTGGCCCAGAAAATGAGCTGGGACCACGTCGCCCGCGAGTACGTCGTCCCCGGCATCCAGCGCGCCAGCCACGCCAACCGGCTGAAGCAGATCGCGTGAGGCCTGCATACAATTGTGGCGGGAAGTGTCCGATGGATAAAGAGCCAATGCAACACATCATTTTGGACCAGAAGGGCAGGCCGTGTCTTCAAGGCTCGCGTTTCAAAGTGATCGAACTCGTGTCGATCATGCTGGGTCAGGGGTGGAACGCGGAGCAGACCAGGGAACAATATCCTCATCTTTCCTTGGGGCAGATCTATACGGCACTCGCGTACTATTACGACCACAAGATGGAGATGGACGCGGAGATGGAGCGGCTTGCAAAGGAAACCGAGTTTCTGCGGACCGAGTCTGCCGATCCGACGTTTCGCGATCGCTTGCTTGCAAGAGGAAAGTCGCGGTGAGCGTCGGGCTGTTCATGGATGAGCACATTCCGTCGCTGATTACCAAAGCCCTTCGGGCCAGCGGCGCCGATGTAATTACCGTTCAAGAGGACGGCATTGCTCGCGCGCCCGATCCACAGGTGTTGGACCGCGCCGGCGTTCTGGGACGCGTGGTGACGACGAACGATCATGATTTTCTCGTCGAAGCGGCGCGCCGTCAGAAAGTGGGCGAGCACTTCGCCGGGGTGATCTTCGTCGAATTGAACAAAATCGGGGTGCGAGCTTGCGTTGACGACTTGGAACTAATCTGCTTCGCGGGTGAACCTTCCGATTTCGCGAATCGTGTTCGATATCTGCCACTCTAATCGCGGCGATCGCCGAAAACTCCCGCATATAATCAGCCATGCCGATCGCAGGCGACAGCCTGAACCCCGGTGGTACCGCGACGCTCGACGTCAAAGGGATGAATTGCGCGAGCTGCGTCTCGCATGTCGAGAAGGCGGCGCAGTCGGTTCCGGGCGTGGAGGCGTGCGAGGTGAATCTGGCACGCGGGTCGGCCAGCGTCAGGTTCGATCCGCAGCGGGCGAATCCGGCTGTGATCGCCGAGGCGATTACGCGTTCGGGGTATCCTGCTTCGCCGCGCCAAGCCGGAGACGATCCGAGCGACGCCGAGGCCAGGCGGCTGGAGCGGCAGGCGCACGAGGCGCGAGCGTGGTTCAACCGCGCCATCGTTGGTGTGCTGTTGTGGCTGCCACTGGAGGCCGCGCATTGGGTGATGCGGCTGATCGGGCACCACCAGGCCATGCCGGCGCAGGCCATGTGGATCGGGTGGGTGTCGCTGGTTTTTGCGACGATCGGCCTCATTTATGTCGGCAGCCGGTTTTATTCCAGCGCATTTGCCGCGCTACGGATGCGGACGAGCAACATGGACACGCTGATCGCGTTGGGCGCCAGCGTGGCGTATGGGTACAGCCTGGCGTTTTTCGCCGCGGGGCTGGCTGGCTTGGTGACGCCGCCCACGGCGGACCATCTCTATTTCATGGAAGCTTCGGGGCTGCTGGCGCTGATCAGCCTGGGGCATTGGCTGGAGGCGCGGGCCCGGCAGTCGGCGGGTTCGGCGATTCGACAGCTTTTGGACCTCTCGCCATCGATGGCGATGCGGCTGGACGAGCACAATCAGCCGCACGAAACGCCGGCGGCGCAGCTTGCGGTCAACGACCGGGTCCTCGTGAGGCCCGGCGATCGCGTGCCGGCCGACGGAGTCGTGATCGACGGCCGCTCGAATGTCGACGAATCCATGATCACCGGCGAGCCGCTGCCGGTCGTTCGCTCGATCGGTGATAACGTTATCGGCGGCACGCTCAATCAAGACGGGCGGCTAGTCGTTCGCGTCACCAAAACCGGCAGTCAGACGGCGCTGGCACAGATCGTCGCACTGGTTGAAAAGGCGCAGTCGAGTAAGCCGCCCGTGCAGAAGCTGGCGGACCAGGTCGCCGGTGTATTTGTGCCCGCGGTATTGCTGATCGCGCTGGTGACGGGAATCGGGTGGTGGGCCTGGGGCGCGGCGCATGGTTGGGCGCCCGCTGTCATATGGGGGCATGCTGCGAATGCGGTGTGCAGCGTGCTGATCATCGCCTGCCCGTGCGCGCTGGGGTTGGCGGTGCCGACGGCGCTGATGGTTGGCACCGGTCGGGGGGCGCGAATGGGCATTCTGATTCGGGACATCGACGCGCTTCAGCAGGCAGAGCGAATCGATACGGTCGTGCTGGACAAGACGGGAACAATCACGCGCGGCAAGCCGGTGGTTGCGAATATCACTTCGTTGAACGGCATGCCGCCGGACGAAGTGCTTCGGCTGGCCGCGGCGGCGGAGCAATACAGCGAGCATCCCCTGGCCAAAGCCGTCGTTACCCGCGCCAGAGAGCGCGGACTGAACATTCCGGATCCATCCACTTTCAACAATGAGCCAGGGCTTGGTGTCGTCGCGGAGGTTGAGGGGCAAACTATCCTGGTTGGCAGCGCGTCTCTGCTTCGCGAGCTCGGCGGCGCCTCGGTTGACGGGGCGAAGGGAACGCAGGTTTTCGTTGCCCGCAAGGCAGGCCAATCACACGCGGCCGAAGCGCTGGGCGTGATTGAAATGGCCGATGAGATCAAACCCGATTCGATTGAAGCCATCGCCGAGCTTCATCGCCTTGGACTTCGCATCGTGCTTCTCACCGGCGAC
Source organism: Tepidisphaeraceae bacterium (assembly GCA_035483795.1). Classification (GTDB taxonomy): domain Bacteria; phylum Planctomycetota; class Phycisphaerae; order Tepidisphaerales; family Tepidisphaeraceae; genus DASXMX01. The sequence goes on from DATHPP010000531.1 coordinate 18,327, forward strand.
AACCGCGCCGCTGCCGAGGCGATCGCAAAGCTCGTTGGCATCGACGATGTGCGGGCCGAAGTGAAGCCGGCCCAGAAGGCTGCGGTAATCAGGGAACTGCAATCTTCTTCGAGCCGCAAATCCCATGTCGCCATGGCCGGCGACGGCATCAACGACGCGCCCGCGCTGGCGCAGGCCGATCTGGGGATCGCGATCGGCGGCGGGTCGGACATCGCCAAGGAAGCCGGCGACATCGTTCTTGTGAGCGGCAGCCTCCGCGGCGTGCCAGTGGCGATCCGCCTTTCCCGTGCAACGATGCGCAAGATTCGTCAGAACCTGTTTCTGGCGTTCATTTACAATGTGCTGGCGATTCCGGTAGCGGCATTGGGGCTGCTCAACCCGCTGATCGCCGCCGCCGCCATGGCGCTGTCGGACGTGACCGTCATCGGAAATGCTTTGTTGCTCCGTCGCGCCAGGCTCGATCGGCTGGAGAAATAATCTGCGGGCGCCCTCACACGACGGTCTGGGACTGCTCGGGGCGCGGGGAGACGGCAGGCGGACCTTCTTCGCCAGGAACGGCCTGCATGGTGTGGGAATACGCCGTCCCGCGCCACTCCACTTTTTTGGTGATGCACAGCTTCAATGCCCGCAGCAGCGTGTAGCCCAGCAAGGCGCCGCCAAGTGGCAGGAAAGCCGCGTATTTCCCCGAGTTACCGCTCCAGCGATAAATCCGGCCAACCCCGACCATCATATAAGCCAGGTGAAATCCGGATGCCAATAGCCACAGCGGTCCCAGCAGAAGGTGACTCAGCGAGACAACGCTGCCGGCGGGATGAAGCGTCCGCCAGATTCCCCAACCCAGGGCGCCATAAGCTGAAAGCCCGCAGAACACCAGAAACAGCAACGCCGCCAGGATGCGCCACGGGCTACCCACGCGAGCGGCGTAATAAATCCGGCTCCACCCCCGAATGATCGCCGCCAGGCTGTCATACATTCTCACCGAGCAGAATTCGTTGCCCCAGGAGATTCGCGGCCGAAGCCCGCGCGATTTCATCAAGCGCGCGATGGCGACATCCTCGCAGTATCGGTCACGGACGGTTTCGTGACCGCCGATCGAGTCGTAGGCCGAGCGGCTGATCAGCAGAAACTGCCCGTTGGCGAACGCCTGCTTCGGCATCTCGTTCTTGTTGCTCAATGCGATCACGTACATGGTCGACGCCGCCCCTGCGCACAAGGGAATCAGCAGGCCCTCCCAGAAGGAATGGCTCTCCAAACGAGGCAGGAGGCTCAGCATGTCGAACTCCTTGCGGAGCACAACCGACATCGCCACCGATAGCGCATCGGGCTGAAGAAGGACGTCCGAATCCACATACAAAAGCCAGCTTCCCGTGGCATGTTTGCCGCCCTGAAACAAGGCGTTGTTCTTGCCCGTCCATCCCTGCTCCGGAGGCTTGGTGACGTGGACGACATGCAACCGGGGATTGGCGGCGGCGATCTGGTCCATCACGGCGCCGGTGTTGTCCGTGCTGCGGTCATCGATTGCGACCACATCGAATTCGGGATAATCCTGTTTGAGCGCAGACTCGATGCAATCGCGGATTCGCTCTCCCTCGTCCTTGGCCGGGATAAGAATGCTGACGTGCGGGGGCTGTCCACGGATGGGGTGCGGCGGGCGTTTCATCAGCACCATCTTTCGCCGGCCGGCTTCCAATCCGACAGAATAGAACCCCCACATGCCAGGTCCCAGGATGCTGTAGATGCCAAGAATGATGGGTTCGAGGTAACTCACGCGCGGCCGTCAGTCAGATTGATGCTCCGGGCGGCTACGATTAGTTCATAAAGCGACGGCAGTCAATATGGGCTGCCTATCGGCGGTTGCGAGCTATTGGCCCAGCGCATTCCACTGCCGCTCGAGGTCGACGATTTCACAGCGACGGTGGACGAACCTGTGAAGTTTGTAGAAGCCCAGAACCTTGTTCTTCACGATCGGGTTGTTGACGACGTCGTCGATCGAATGGCCCGTAAAATTCAGCACCCGGTGCAGCGGACGCTGGAGCAGAACGTAGGAGATTCTCGGCTCCTCGAATCGCGATGCCCGATGGGGCGTCAATCCCAGCCCGCCAAATGAACTCATGCCCGAATCATATCCCTTTCTCACGGCATGCCGCCTGCTGGTTTCTACCTGCTGTCTTACAACTTGTGTCCCAGTTTCTCTTTCTTGGTTTCGAGGTACTTGCGATTGTGCTCGCCGGGCTCGGCGCGGAGCGGGAGTTCTTCGACGATGCACAGACCGTAGC
>DATHPP010000532.1:0-7943 GCA_035483795.1 Tepidisphaeraceae bacterium
CGCTCTGAAGTTCGCGGATGTTTCCCGGCCAGGTATAGCTCTTCAGCCGCTCCATCGCTTCGGAAGCAACTTCCCGGACCTCCCGCCCGAGTTCCGCGCTGAAACGTCGGAGATAGTGCTGCACCAGCAGCGGCAGGTCCTCGACGCGGTCGCGCAACGGAGGCAGTTGGATCGTGAAAACACTGAGCCGGTAATACAGGTCGGATCGGAATCTACCGTCCGCGGACAAGGCTTTGAGGTCGCGGTGGGTGGCGGCGATCACCCGCACGTCGGTCCGCACCGTTTCATTCCCGCCCACGCGCTCGAATGATTGTTCCTGCAGAAGGCGCAGAATCTTTGCCTGAAGAGCCAGGGGCATATCACCGATTTCGTCGAGCAGAATCGTGCCGTGATTGCACTGCTCGAATTTACCGATACGGCGGCGATCGGCGCCGGTAAACGCGCCCTTTTCGTGGCCGAACAGTTCACTTTCGAGCAGGTTTTCCGGGATGGCCGCACAGTTGAGGGCCATGAACGGCGCCTTAGCGCGGGCGCTGTGCTGGTAGATGGCGCGGGCGATGAGTTCCTTGCCGGTGCCGGTCTCACCGGTGATGAGGACGGTCACATCCTGGCCAGCGACGCGGCCGATAGCCTTGTAAACCTCGCGCATCGCGGCGCATCCGCCGAGGATTGCGCCGTCGGCGTCGGCATCCGAGGGGTTCTCGGCAACGATCGCCGGTGCGCGCATCCGGCGACCGACCTCCAGTGCCTCGCCCACGACGCGCCGCATCTGCTGGAGATCGAGCGGCTTGAACAAGTAGTCGAAGGCGCCTTGCTTCATCGCCTCGATGGCGGTGTCCGCCGTCTTTGCCATGGTGACGAAGATGACGGGGATTCGGGCGTCGATCTCATGGATGGCGTGGTAGACGTCGAGGCCGGATTGGTCCGGGAGGCGCAAATCGAGAAGAACGACGTCGGGCCGGTGTGTGCGAACATGGTCGAGGCCCGCCGCGCCCGTGGGGGCCACCTCGACGCGGTGGCCGGGCGGGGCGAAGGCCTGGCGCACCTGTTGCGGGATCAGGTCCGGATCATCGTCGATGAGTAACAGGTGAGCCATTATCTGCCAAATCGTCCATGAGATAAGTCTGGCGGGAGCGGCCCGTCAACCATGGACGGGGCGATGCAGCCGCGGATCAGTTTCAATCCACGTGGCCGCAATTCTGATCCACTATTCTCCATCTTAACGCCCGCGGCTGCAAATCGGGGCGTGCCAACGGTTTGGCCCGTTCATTGCTTTTGACTTCGTGGGGAACGGTATGGGAGCGCGCGGAAAGACCGCGTTCTGTGCGGTTTGGCAGTCAAATGGCTATGCTACTGTTCGACGAGGTGCGGATGCTCGAAAGGCCGCGGCACCCGCTGGTTTCCTACGGCGTGGCCCTTGTGGCGACGGCGGTGTCGCTCTTGATTCGCTGGCCGTTCTGGCCTCTGCTGGGGAATGCCGTCCCGCAGATGACCTTTTTCCCGGCGGTCATGATTGCCGCGTATGTCGGCGGCTTCTGGCCCGGGTTCGTGGCCACAATTCTCAGCGCCTTTGCCGCAAATTACTTTGTCGCCGAGCAGCCTACGGGCTTCCACTTCACCAGGGTCAACGACATCGCCGCCCTGTGCCTCTTCGTGCTGGTCGGCACGACGATTAGCGCGCTATGCGAGTCCCTGCACCGGGTACGGCGCCACCTGGTGGCCGAAGAGCGGCGGCGCGGTGAGGAGGCGCGGCGCGAGAGCGAGGAGCGGCTTCGTCAGGTTGTGGAGAACATTCAGGAGCTTTTCTGGATTACCGACGGCCGATCCGAGCGGATTCTGTTCGTCAATCCTCTCTTCAAATCGATCTTCGGGCGCGTCTCCGACAATGTTACTGAGCAGGCCCGCGCCAGCCTCGAGCGCATCTATCCGGATGACCGCGCCGCAATGCTTGAGAACATCGAGCAGCGCCGGCGCGGAATATTCAATTCGATTGAATACCGGATCCTGCGGCCCGATGGAGCGATTCGATGGCTATGGAGCCGCGCCTTTCCCGTTTATGGGGCAGACGGCAGCATTTCGCGGATCGCCGGGCTGGCAGAAGACGTCACCGATCGAAAGCGCGTCGAGCAAGCACTGCGCGAGAGTGAGCAGCGATTTCGGACATTCGTGGACCATGCCACCGATGCGTTCTTCCTGTTCGACGACCGATTCGTCCTGCTCGACGTGAACCGGCAGGCCTGCGACAGTTTGGGGTACACCCGTGAGGAATTGATCGGGATGACCCCGCTCGACTTCGACCCGGATGTGACCCCCGCCCATCTGGAATCACTCAAGGTCAGGCTCAGCAACGGAGAACCGTTGGCGTTCGAGTCAAGACACCGCCGCAGGGATGGGACGAAGTTTCCGGTTGAGGTCAGGGGCCAGGGTTTCTCGGAGGGCGGCCGACGATTCAGCGTGGCCCTGGCCCGTGATATCACCGCGCGCAAACGCGATGAGGCGCTGTTGGAGGGGCAGAAGCGAATTCTGGAACGGATCATTCAGGGCGATCCGCTGGCGGAGGTGTTGACGTTCCTGTGCCGCACGATCGAGGACATGGCCCAAGGGGAGATGCTGGCCTCAGTGCTCCTCCTCGACGCCGACGGGATTCATTTGCGTCACGGAGCGGCGCCGGGCCTTCCGGAGGAATACATCAAGGCGATCGACGGCCTGGCCATTGGCCCCGGCGTCGGCTCTTGCGGATCGGCCGCGTATCAGCGCGCACCGGTCTTCGTCTCGGACATCGCCACCGATCCCCGGTGGGCGCCCTTCGCTGAGTTTACGCTGTCGCACGGGCTGCGGGCCTGCTGGTCGTCGCCCATTTTCTCCAGTGCGGCGGAGGTGCTGGGCACCTTCGCCATGTATTACCGCCAGCCGCGCGAACCGACCGCGCATGACCTGCGCGTCGTGGACATCGTGGCCCGCACGGTGGCGATTGCCATCGAGCGAAGCCGCGCCGAAGAGGCGCTGCGCCAGAGCGAGCAGCGTTGGCGGAGCCTGACTGAGGCGTTGCCGCAACTGGTCTGGACGGCGACGCCCGACGGCGCCTGCGATTACTTCAGCACGCAGTGGACGCAACATACCGGGGTGCCTACCGACGATTTGCTGGGCTGGAGTTGGCTGGAAACGCTGCACCCCGACGACCGCGACGCTACGCGCAAATCCTGGACGGACGCGCTTGGCGGCCGCGGCGCCTACGACGTGGAATACCGTGTCCGCCGGTTCGACGGCGAGTATCGCTGGTTCAAGACACGCGGCGTGCCGATCCGGGACAGCGGGGGGGGCATTTACAAATGGTTCGGAACCTGTACCGACATCACGGCCGGCAAACAGTTCGAGGAGGAGCTTCGGCAAGCCAAGGAAGCCGCCGAGGCGGCCAACCGCGCCAAGGACGAGTTCCTCGCCAACGTCAGCCATGAAATTCGCACGCCCATGAATGCCATCCTGGGGATGACCGACCTGGTGCTCGATACGTCGCTGAGCGAGGACCAGCGCCAGAGCCTCCGCACGGTAAAATCCGCCGCCGACAGCCTCCTGGGAATTATCAACGACCTGCTGGACTTCTCGAAGATCGAAGCCGGCAAACTCGAGCTGCACCTGGGTGAGTTTTCCCTGCGGGCGGTGGTCGGCGACACGCTGCGGGCGCTTGCCGTGCGGGCCCACCGCAAAGGGCTGGAACTCGTCTGCAATGTACAACCAGACGCGCTGGATGCGCTGATCGGAGACGCCGGGCGGTTGCGCCAGGTGCTGTTGAATCTGGTCGGCAACGCGATCAAGTTTACCGAGAACGGCGAAGTTGTGGTGCAGGTCGATTCCGCCATCGAGCCCGCAGTGAATGGTGAGATCGCTGTGCGCTTCCAGGTGAGCGACACCGGAATCGGCATCCCTCGGGAGAAACAGTCGACGATCTTCCGGGCGTTCGAGCAGGAGGACACGTCGACGACCCGGAAATACGGCGGCACCGGTCTGGGTTTGACGATCTCGGCGCAGCTGGTGGCGCTGATGGGCGGGCAGATCGCGGTGGAAAGCGCGCCGGGCCGGGGCAGCACTTTCTCCTTTACTGCTCGATTCGGCAGGCAAGCAGACCAACCGTCAACCCGCGCCAAACTGGAACCGTTGTCGCTGGGCAATCTGCGGGTGCTCGTGGTTGACGATAACGCGGCCAACCGTCACATCCTGGAGCAGTGGCTTGGCGACTGGCAGATGGAGGCGACGTCGGTCGGCGACGGAATGGCGGCGATGGACGCGCTATGGCACGGCGTCGCCGTCGGGAAGCCGCACTCGCTGGTCCTGCTCGACGCCCGTTTGCCCGACACCGACGGCGTTACCCTCGCCGCCAAGATTCGCGAGCGCGCCGAATTATCAGGGAGCCGAATCATCCTGCTCACATCGAGCGACCGGCCCGGCGACCTGGCGCGCTTCCGCGAATTGCGCGTCGACGGCCACCTGCTCAAGCCGGTCCAGCAGGAAGAGCTGCTGGAGGCGATCTACCGGGCGATGATTCGGAGCAACGGCAACGTTGCGCCGCCGGCCGGGCCCGCGGGGGCGTCGGACCTTGCTGCGGCGCAGCCTTTGGCGTCAGTGCCGTTGCGCATCCTGGTTGCGGAGGACAACGAATTCAACGCCGAGCTTCTCGAGCAACTGCTCGTGCGACGCGGCCACAGCGTCCGGCTCGCCAGCAACGGCCGCGAGGCGCTGACTCTGGCAGAGGAAGACAGCTCCGACCTGCTCCTTCTGGACGTCCACATGCCGGAGTTGGATGGATTCCAGGTTGTCCAGGCGATTCGCCAGCGCGAGCGCGAGACAGGAAGGCATTTGCCCGTTGTTGCGTTGACGGCGCGCTCGCGGCAAGAAGATCGCGAACGTTGTCTGGCGGCGGGAATGGACGATTTCCTGGCCAAGCCGATCCAGGCCGCCGACCTATGGACGGCCATCGATCGCGTTATCGCCGCTGCTACCCCGACCGATGCAGCGCCAACCGGCAAACCCACCTTGAGCCTCGTCGATCCGCGCGTATTGCTTGCCGCGTGCGGCGGGGATGACGCGATCCTCAAGAGCATCTGCGACACGCTCCGCGCCCGCCTGCCCGATCATCTCTCCACCCTCCAGGAAGCGCTGGCGGTCCAGGATGCGCCGCGCCTGCGCGAAGCGGCCCACAAGTTGTTCGGAATGGTCGCCGCCTTCTCGACCGGGGCCGGCGCCGTCGTCTCCGAATTGGAAGACCATGCCGCCCGCGGACAGCTCGACAAGGCTGCGGGTCTTTTGGAACAACTGAACACGATCGCGGGCCAGTTGCCACAGGCAGTGTCCAAGCTATCGATCGCCGAGCTGCGGCGCGAGGTCGAAACCGGCGGCGCCGCGATCGAAAGCAATGAATCGTCGCTGGACTAAAGACCTCAGCCCGCAGCACCGCCTCCGATCCGCCGACCGAGCATATCTGCCTCCCTTTGCCCTGGCGCGCAACACGCGGGCGATGGCATGGAGTTGCCCGGTGGTCCTGCGTTCCAGCGGCTCCGCGGGGCAGTTGTCTGCGCTATCGATCATGACCACTGGTTTCATCTTGCTGCTCCGCCAAGTCGCGGGCGCTTGCATCCCATCCGCCGCCCAGTGCCTTGATCACGTGAATGCTGGCGGACATTTGCTGGTTGATGTCCTGCGACAGGGTCAGTTGATTCGACAGCAGCGTTCGTTCCGCGTCGATAACGATGAGATAGTTCACCAGCCCCTGCTTGTATTGGACCTGGGCAATTCTGAGATAGTCTTGCGATGCGGCGACCGCGGCTCGCATGCGGACCACCTCCTCGGTCAGCGCGTGCAAATCGGTCAGGGCGTCCTCGACGTCGCTGTATGCGGTCAGCACCTGGTTCAGATAAGCGGCGACGGCCTGCCGGTATTGTGCCTTGACCGCGGCGAGGTTGTCCTGGAGCCGGCCGGCTTCGAAGATCGGGATGGAAATGCTCGGGGTGATTGAGGCGACCTTGCTCTGCCAATCCAGAAGGTGATCGAAGCTGGCGCTCTCGAAGCCGGCGGCGCCGGTCAGGGTGAAGGTGGGGTAAAGCTCGGCGGTCGCCACGCCGACCTGGGCGTTGAAGGAGACGACGTTCTGCTCGGCCTCTGCAACGTCGGGCCGGCGTGTGAGCAGTTGTCCCGGCAGCCCAATCGGAACGGTTGGCGGCGCGGCCTCGAGTAGCGGATTGGCCGCGACGGCAAACAACGGTGCAGGACGCCCGCACAACACCGCCAACGCATGTTCTTCATCGGCGCGAGCCCGCCGCACATCGCGCAACTGGGCCTGCGTTGCCTCGAATTGGGACTGCGCCTGGTACAAATCGATCGGGGAGACGAGTCCATTTTTCAGCTCCGCCGTGACGAGCCGCACCTGCTCGGCGTAGCTCGTGACCGTTTCCCGGAGAATCTGCTCCTGGGCGTCCAGCGCGCGGACCGTGTAATAAAAAGTGGCCACATCGGTGGCGACGGTGAGACGAACGACCGCAAGGTCATCGGCGCTGGCCGTGGCCAGGGCGTTGGAAGCCTCCGCAGAACGGCGCACGCGGCCCCACACGTCAATTTCGTAGGTGAGATCGAACGGGATCTGCCAGTCATTGAAGACAGTTGACTTGCCAACCGGCTGTCCTGTGATGACGCTGGGCCGGTTGGCCGAGGTGCGGCTCCGCGTGTAGCTTGGGTTGGCAGTGATGGTCGGCAGCAGAAAGCTGGCTGCCGCGCGGGCCAGGGCGCGGGCCTGATCGAGGCTGGCGATGGCCTGCCGCAGGTTCTGGTTGGATTCGTTGGCGGTGGCGATGAGCTGATCGAGCTCGGCGTCGTGATAAAGCCGCCACCAGTCGGAGGGGATCGTCGCCGCGGGTTGGGTGGTGGGTTGCGTCTGGGGCTCTGACTTAAACGCCGCCGGCTGCTCGATTCTGGGCCGAACGTAATTCGGTCCCACCTCGCAACCGCCCAGCACGATCGCCAGGGAGGCGAGCATGCAAAGGAGAATGTTAACCTTGCAGCGCATTCTGTGACTCGATCGGAGTAACCACCTGTCCGTCCTGAAGAGAGACGTCCGGCTGTTTGACGACCGTTTCGTTGCCGCTCAATCCGGCCTGGATGTCGATCGTGTCGCCGAAATCGCGACCGACGACGACCTGCTGAATGTGCAGCTTGCCTCCCGGTTCGACCAGCATGACCTGGGTGCCGTGGGCGTCGAAGATCAAGGCGGTCGCCGGAAGGTTCCAGCGCTTGCCCGCTGGATCGATCTTCATGGCCACGTAGATAAACTGGCCTGGGAACATCATGTGTGAGGCGTTGGGAATATCCACTTCGGTGAGGAGGGTGCGCGTGCCGGGATCGAGTGCATTGGCAGTTCGCGCGACGGTCGCCGGCACGGGCGACCCCAACGCGCCGCGAACCGTCACCTGCGCCGGAATCCCGACCTTCACGTTCCCGGCGAAGACCTGCGGAATACTGATGAACGCGCGCAGCGTGTCGGTCTGTGAGACTTCGAAGAGCCCGGTAGCGGCCCCTGTTACGCTGGTGGGCGCGACGCTGATGTTGTTGGTGGGGCTACCGGCGGTAATCAGAGCGCCGACGTCGACGTTTCGCTGCGTGATGATTCCGTCAAAGGGCGCCACAACGTGCTCGAACCCGGTCATGGCCTCGTACTGGCCCACGTTGGCCTGGTTGGAATCGACGGTGGCCTGGGCGGCCGCCACTGACGCCTGGGCGGTGGCGTAACCGGCGACGGCCTGATCGACGGTCAGTTTTGCAACCGCCTGCTCCTTGTCCGCTCCCTTATAGCGCTCCATGGTCGTCCGCGCCAGTTCCAAGTTCGCTTTCTGCAAGTCCAACTGTTTGTAAGCCTGCTGTAGGTTCGCCCGCGCCTGGCTGAGTTGCTGGTCGAGCTCCGG
>DATHPP010000533.1:0-6370 GCA_035483795.1 Tepidisphaeraceae bacterium
TAAACGTCGGCGGTCTGCTCGATGATGCTGGTGAAGGGGATCGCGACGATCACGCGACGGAATGGGTGCGACTCCGCGTGGACAAGGGCATGTTGAAGTGCAAAGGCGAGCGACGCGTACGTCTTTCCTCCGCCGGTCGGGACATTGAGCGAGAAGAACCCCGGCGCGAGGCTGGCAGCGGCGCGGCAGTCGGCAAGAACGGTTGTGCGAATTTGGTTGACCGCGGTCGGCGGCGCGGTTGCTTGCAGCCGTTCAAGGAATCGATTCAATTGCTGGCGAAGGTCGGGTAGTTCGGGTTTCCGGATGGCGCGCACCGTGGAAAGCGCGGGATTACAGAATTCTTCGGTTGCAGTGCGATCGGCGTCGATGAGCGCGGAGAAGAGCATCCGCGTGAAGACGGCAACTTGGAAACCTACGCGTTCCCGATTCACGATGAACGGGATTTTCAGCTTCAGAACGGCAGGCTGGTCGCGGCGAAGCGTGACCTCGGGCACGGATTTCGACAGGCGGGCCCGCAGGGTCGAGTTACGCGTCGATTCGTCGTCGCTGAAGGCATCCGCCAACCCGGCGTGGTGTCCGGCGATACAGAACGCCAGGATTTGGCCGAGATGTCCGGCGAATGACTTGGCTGCATACTGAGCGCCAAATGTCGAATGATCGACGCGCCCCGGCGCGTTCTCATTTTCCGCGGCGTCGGGGTCGGCGGTTGCGCGGATGTATTGCTGGAACGCATCGGACCGCTTTCCCAAGTCGTGCCAAAGTCCCAGCAATTCGCCCCAATCGGCGGCGCCGAACGCCGCGGCGAAATCGCGGGCTCGGCGGGCGACGTTGCCGGCGTGGGCGTCGAGGGTTTCCCAGGCGGATTGGGGTTGGCCGGGCAGGGTGTGGGCGTAGATGGCGGGGCCGGCGGCGGTGTTCGGGGCTTGATCGGGCATGGCTGCCGGGTAATGGTATATTTTCAGGACGCACGACGTTTTGACGCCTTGTAATTCGTCAGCCGACCGCCGCAAGCCGCCTCTTTCCATGCGAGCTTTTCGACAAATTCAACCATCGTCCACTGGTGGTCGGCAACGCCCGCTAAGAGGGCCGGGGTCGTCTTGATGGTCATGTGAGGACGAATGAAGTTGTAGTGGAAGTAGTAGAGCGCGATCATGTGCTTGTGATTCTCCATCCTCTTGCTGAACCCGTTCGTCAGTCGGGTAAACCGACGCATTCCCATCCTCATCGACAGATTCTGGCGTTCCACAAAGCTCGTGCTGATATGCGCCTCCGCCGGGGTTCCGCAGCGAACTTCTGTTGTAACTGAGGTGAGTTGCGGCGGGCTATAACGGGTCGCGGTGCTTCGATCGGGACCGTAAGTCTTGATGAGCATTGCGTAGTCAACGTCGCTGCCGAACGCCCGAGTAACCGCATTTCGATAGGGTGCCCAACCATCACTCGTAAGTTGAACGCGGTCGTTTAGGCGATCGGCAAGATCGGCAACGAATGTGGTCGCGGCCCCGCCGTCGCGACCACCAACATGCCAGTTGATGACGAGCTTGGAATCGGCGTCGATCGAAACCCAAGTCCACAAATCTCCATAGCCTTTGCCCCAATCGCTCGACCTGACGTTCTGATTCTTGCTGTGGCAGAATGACCAAATCTCATCCATTTGAACGCGCTTCGTCGCAAGGTCACGCACGACTAGATCGTGGTAATCGTGGGCGAGCGTACCGGCATCGGACAGCAGACGCAGGACGGTGATTTTGTTCGCGTCGACCATGCGGCAGGTCGACGCGATGCTGTTGCCCTCAACCAGAGCCGAAAGAATCGCGGCGCGCCGTTCGGTCGACATCTTATTCATGCATGCATTCTACTCTTGACAGATGCATGCATGCAAGACTAAAATCAAATTATGCATGCATGATTGTCGACCTGGATGCATGCGAAATGGTCATAATGCGAAGCGGGTCGACACCTCTTTCGGGAGTCTTTTCTATGAGCGAGTCGACGGAAATAACGGTGGTCGACAGGTCGACTATTGCAGCCAACGCAGCCCGTGCTCGGGCAAAGTCATTGCCAAGGGAACGGCAGAGCGAAATCGGCAGAACGGCAGCAATGGCGAGATGGGGCGTTCCAAAGGCGTTGAGCGAAGGGCTTGTGAGTATTGCCGGTCGACGCATCGCATGTGCGGTCCTAAGCACTAAGTTGCGGGTACTGACGCAAGAGACGTTTCTGAAGGCTGTTGGCCGGGCGGGCAAGGCCAAGGGCGGCAAAGGAAGTCGACGACTCATGGACTCAGAGGTGGTCGACGGGTTGCCGCCGTTTCTCGCTGCCGAGAATTTGGTGCCATATATCTCAGACAAGCTACGGCAGAGCGCTACGCCCGTAGTTTTTCGCACGATGAAAAACGCGATCGCCTACGGGTACGACGCGCACTTGTTGCCGCAGGTGATTGATGTCTATCGCAAGGCCCGCGACGCGCACGTTGCCGCACTCAAGGAATATCAGAAGCGGGTTAGCTCAGGAAAAAGGAATGTTGAATTTCGCGGGGTTCTGCTCCCGAAACAGGAACACATTGTTCGCGCGTGTGACGATCTATTGGGCGATCTAGCCACCGATGGGATTATCGCCATGGTCGACCGGGCAACCGGTTTCCTGGAACAAGAGGTCCGCGACGACATCACGGAAATCTTAAAGCAGTACATCAGTCCGCAGCTTCTGCCATGGACCGAACGATTCCCCGATGAGTTTTTTAAGCAGCTTTATCGCTTGTACGGTTGGCCGTATACGCCCGGATCGGTCAAACGACCGCAGTGCATCGCGCACTTCATCAACAAATATATTTACGATCAGCTCCCGCCCGGCGCGCTCGACAGAATCCACGAGCTAAATCCGATGCAGGAATCCGGATACCGAAAGAACAAGAATCATCAATTCCTGACACTTCACACTGGAATACCCCACCTCGACAAGCAAGTTACGTCAACCACGACGATTCTGACGCTGGTCGACGCTGGCGCTGGGACTAAGCCATTCGAGGAACTGTTCTACAAAGTTCATCGGCGACCATTACCGGCCCCCGCAAAGCCGAAGGCACTGCCGGAGCCGGAAACAGCACAGGGCAATTTATTCCCGCCGGAGCTATACCCAGCGCGGAATAGGGTGTCGACCAGTCGACTGACGACTCCCACTGTCGAGTCGACCCGCCCGCGTCGACACCAGCATCAAATGCTGCCATAAGCATGGGACAGGGGATTTTCATTTTCGGATCGACTTCCCGACTTCTGCGCCGGCCTCAAACGCGGCTCTGAGCAACGCCATGGTTCGCTCGTCAACCTTGCCGACGCCAGAGGACCATGCCGCCCATGCCGCCTCAACGTCGGCGGGCAATGGCCCCGAGTGCCGAGCGGCAGTCTCATTGCCCACGCGAACCGCAGCTTGAACTTCGTCGGCCTGTGGCGTGCTCATGTCCAAATTGTACCGTTGTTCCGCGTCGAATCCGGGTGCGACAAATCGCCCGATTACGAATCCGCTAAATATACCATTACCGGCTGCCGAACCCTAACAAGTTCCTAGCGCGGGGGCAAGGAAATAATTAGTTTGTATCAGTAGGCAGGGCAGGAGATGGATTGGGAGCAGGGGAGAAGAGGGAGAAAAGGTAGGGACGGAGGGACAAAAGGACAAAGTTGGGACGAGGTCGCGGCGGTCTGGGCAAGAGCGGCGAGGCCGGCAATGTCGCTAGCAAAAATACGACAAATGTCTCGTACAAGAATTTGACAAATGTCCCATTTCACTCAAAACATGGGACAAAGTGGGACATTTGGGACATTGGCTCATGAAGATCGCGAAAAATGAGCCAAAATGAGCCACAGTGAGCCATCGGGCCAATGCTGAATGCAGAATGCAGAATTCAATTCACGCGGCCAGCGGTTGGGTGGAGAGGTAGAGCCCGAGCATACCACGGTCCATGTCTTCCATGTCGACGAGGGTGCCGGCGACATCGTATTCGCCGGTGGTGGTTTTCTGGACGCGGTTGACGCTCATCCAGCCGGTCCATTCGCGCTTGGGGCGGGGCTCGTCGGAAGTGGTGTCGATGAACGGGCAGATGCCGGCAAAGGCGGGCAGCGACAGGCGGACGCGGACCTGGTTGTCGGTGCGGAGAACGGAAGCCTTCGTCCGCAGTCGGACGCCGGCCGCGGAGATGTCGATCAGCTTGCCCAGCGGCTCGCTGGTCTGGCGGGCGCTGTCCCAGCGCTCGACGGTGATTCCCTGCTGCTCGAGATCGTGCCGGCGAAATCGACGCCGCTCGCCCGCCAAACGCATGCGGGAAACCGGGAGGCTTGGAAGACTCAGCGGGCGGGGAAGCGCGGTCATGGACATGGCTCCTATATTTGATGTCGCCAGATTGGTTCTTCTGCCGCCGTTCGTATCGGTCCAGCGCGGGAGCGACTTTGGCGGTTTGGGCAAACTCGGAGGGTCAGGAGTTGTGCGCGGTTATCAGACCGGCGGTTGCTGCCTACAATCGGCCCCAGTGGGCTCCGGTGATGAGCCCCAGTGGTGAACCGACTGCAAATCTCGACAGTAAGGCGATTGGGATGTACGTTCTGCTGGTGAGTGCCGGCGGGTGATTCGAACCGGGTGGTTAGGCCGTGTCGCGAATCCTGATCCTTTTGATGTTCGTGTTCTGGCTGGCATGGAAGCCGGAATACAACTGGCCGCCCGTTTTCGGGGTGGGTCCGTCGCTGGTTTTGTTTCTGGGGGTGTACGCGCTGCTGATTCTGGGGACGGGCTCGTGGAGCCGGTGGCTGTCGCGGCGGGTGGCGGGGGTCAATTTCAGGACCAGCCTCGAGCGGTTCAATCGGGTCATCTTTGTCGCCCGAATCTTCATTCCGCTGTGGTTCATCGTCGGGATCGGGCTTCTGGGCTGGTGGCAGATCGTCGAGCGGCTGCTGGCGACGCCGCGGGTGGACCTGACGCAAACACTGATCGGGGTGACGCTCGGAACGCTGCCGGCATTCGCGGCGTGGATCGGGCTCTGGTGGTCGCAGTATCCCGCCGAGGTCGCGTTTCGCGAGCAGGGGGTTCTCGCCCAACTCGACCTCGACCTGCCCGTCCACCGTCCGCCCGGCTTCCGCAGCTACTTCCTGAGTAACCTGCGGCTCCAGCTTCTGTTCATGATCGTGCCGGTCTGTCTGATCGTGTTGCTGCACGATCTGCTCCGGCTTGGCGCGACGCTGGCGGTGGGGACGCGGTGGGGGCTGAGCGACGCCGAGAACCCCTTCACTTGGCTGATCGCGGCCACATCCGTCTTCCTCTTCGCCCCGGAGATTCTGCGTCGCGTGCTGCACACCGAGCCGCTGGCCAACTCGCCGCTGCGCCGACGCCTCGAATCCCTCTGCCGCCGTACCGGCGTCAAGTATCGCGACATCCTCCTCTGGCGCACCGACAACAACGTCGGCAACGCCGCGGTCATGGGCTTCGTCCCGCGCTATCGCTACATCCTGCTCTCCGACCTGCTCATCGAGACGATGACCGAGGAGCAGGTCGAGGCGGTCTTCGCCCACGAGCTGGGCCACATCGTTCACCGCCACATGGCCTGGCTGGTCGTCTTCATCATCGTGCTGACGCTGTTCAACCTGGGCGGCGGGGCGTGGGTGGGGCGGTGGATGTCCGAGAGCGGCATGAGCAGCGAAGCCGCCCAGGGTATCGTGATTGGGACCGCATATTTATTCAAATTCCTCCTGCTGTTCGGCTTCGTCAGCCGGCGTTTCGAGCGGCAGGCGGACGTCTTCGCCGCCCGCACCATGGAGCTGAGCCGGGCCAGTGTGCCCGATGTCGCCGCCTCCGAGATGCTCCTGGCCGCCCGCCAGCTCAGCGCCGAAACCGCCGCCAGCGCCGGCGCTTCGACCGCAACGGCGACCTGCCTTCCCGTCCCCGTTCTCGAATACACCTCCGACTGCGCCCCCGGCCACGTCGGCCAGTACGGCGCCGCCGTCTTCGGCTCCGCCCTGCACCGCGTCGCCATGGTCAACAACATCCCCGTCCGCGCCCGAAGCTGGTGTCACGGCAGCATCGCCAACCGCATGCAATACCTCCACGACCTCAGCACCGACCCCACCCGCACCAAGCGCTTCGACCGCTTCATGTTCTTCCTCTACGGCGGAATGCTCTTCGCCCTCTTCGCCGGCGCCGCCTTCTGCTGGGCCTCCAACGCCCTGCACTGATGTCCCAAATGTCGCACTTGTCGCACCCCCAAAAAGTGCGACATTCCGCGACATTCGCGACATTTGGGGCACTCCATTTTCCGCCGAAGCCAGACGCGAGTCTGTTTTCGGGCATTGCCCAAACCGCCGTCCGCGCGATCTCCTCCACTGCTCGACTGTTCTCC
>DATHPP010000534.1:0-3012 GCA_035483795.1 Tepidisphaeraceae bacterium
GGGCGCGACCGCGCTCTCGCGCACGGTGCGAATGTCGTGCAGTCCACATCGCACGACCGGCCCGCCCTCGAAGATGTCGACCACTCCGTGGCGGCGAAAACCCTCGTCCTCCAGCATCCGCATGGCCGGCTCCGTCTGCTCATGCACTTTCCCGATTACCGCCTGCGCCTCAGGAGGAAGCAGCGGGATGTAGATCGGGTGCTTGGGCATCAGGTCGGCGATGAACCGCTTGCTCACCATGCTCAGGTAGTCGGCGGTCGGATAGTCGATGTCGAAAAAATGCCGGCCCAGATGCTCCCAGAGCGGCGAATGGCCCTGGTCATCCACCACGCCGCGCATCTCCGCGATCACCACCGGATCGAAATACTCCGGGAACTGCGCCATGAACACAAACCGGCACAGCGACAATAATCTTCCGGCGCCGGTCCTGCGGTATTCCGGCGAAAGAAACAGGCTCCCCACTTCGCAAGGCCCGTCATGCTCCTCGACCAGGTGCAGCGTTTTGACTTCCTTGCGGACGTTGAGCATCTTGGATTCGTGGACCGCGGTCTCGATGCGGTAGGCATAGAACGGCTCGAACCCGCCGACCTTGGAAATAATCGCGGACGTGCCGGCGATCTTCCCGCTGGCCAGATCTTCCAGGACGAACAGGTAGGTTTCGCCGCGGGGGCGGTCGTCGTCGATGAGCTTCTCAAACCCGCGGACCGAAGAGCGAATCCGCCGGCGCAGCAAATTGGCGTCCCGCGGCAGCGTGGTCAACCCGTACCCCGTCTGCGCCGCCAGCGACCCCAGCGGATCCAAATCGCCCAGCGCAATGGGACGGATGAGCAACATGCGGACTCTCGGACGACTTGCCTGTGACACGGGTTTTCAACCCGTGCCTGGCGACCAGTGATTTTAGGATGCAGGCTAAGCCAAATCGCCCCTACGGGAACGCCATCAGCACGGGTTAAAAACCCGTGTCACGTTGAAGCAACACGGACAGACCGCACCAACATCATCGTCGGCAATCGGCGGGATTGGCATGAGACGACCGATAAATCGGTTCAGAACAGCGTTAGATACGGCAGCTCGGAGCGGCCCATGAGGTATTTGTCGACGCCGTGGGCGGCGCAGCGGCCTTCGCTGATGGCCCAGACGATGAGGGATTGTCCGCGGCGCATGTCGCCGGCGGAGAAGACGCCGGGCACGCTGCTCATGTAGTTTTCGTCGACGGCGACGTTGCCGCGGGCGTCGAGCTTGAGGCCGAGCTGCTGGATGGGGCCAGGATGTTCGGGATGGACGAAACCGAGGGCCAGCAGGCAGAGGTCGCAGTCGAGCTCGAACTCGCTGCCGGGCACTTCTTTCATGACATACCGGCCATCGGCGCCTTTGGACCATTCGAGCCGGACAGCGTGGAGCTTTTTCACGATGCCGTTCTCGCCCGAGAAACGTTTGGTGTTGATGCTGAAATCGCGGACATCGCCGCCGTAGCCCCACGCGGCCTCTTCGTGGGCCCCGCTGGTGCGGTAAATCATCGGCCAATAGGGCCACGGCATGTCGTCGGTGCGGGCTTCGGGGGGACGCGGAAGAAGCTCGAACTGCTTGATGTTTTTGGCGCCCTGGCGCTGGGCGGTGCCGAGGCAGTCGGCGCCAGTGTCGCCGCCGCCCAGGATGATGACGTTCCTGTCCTGCGCGGTGATGAACTCGTGGTCGGCGATGTTGTCGCCCAGGTTCCGCTTGTTCTGGAGCGGCAGGTAATCCATCGCCTTGTGAATTCCCACAAGCTCGCGGCCGGGGACTTTGAGGTCGCGGGCTTCGGTGGCGCCGCCGCACAGAACGATCGCGTCAAAATCGCTTCGAAGGTCCTCGATCCTGACGTCCTGGCCGACGTTGGCGTTGGTCTTGAAGGCGAT
Source organism: Tepidisphaeraceae bacterium (assembly GCA_035483795.1). GTDB lineage: Bacteria > Planctomycetota > Phycisphaerae > Tepidisphaerales > Tepidisphaeraceae > DASXMX01. The sequence goes on from DATHPP010000534.1 coordinate 1,896, forward strand.
CCCCTCCTCCTCCATCAGTCTGATGCGGCGGTCGACGACCTTTTTTTCCAGCTTGAAGTTGGGGATGCCGTAGGTGAGCAGGCCGCCGATGCGGTCGGCGCGCTCGAAGACGACGACCTGGTGCCCGGCCTTGTTGAGCTGCGCCGCGGCAGCCAGGCCCGCGGGCCCGGAGCCGACGACGGCAACCTTCTTTCCCGTTCGTTTCTCGGGCGGCCGCGGCTTCACCCAGCCTTCGGCAAAGGCCCGGTCGATGATGTTCTGCTCGATCAGCTTGATCGTGACCGGCTTCTCATTGATCCCAAGGACGCACGCCTCTTCGCACGGCGCCGGGCAGACGCGGCCGGTGAACTCGGGGAAGTTGTTCGTCTTGAACAACATCTCCAGCGCCTCGTGCCAGCGGTTCTTGTAAACCAGGTCGTTCCACTCGGGGATGATGTTGCCCAGCGGGCACCCGTTGTTGCAGAAGGGAATGCCGCAGTCCATGCAGCGGGCGCCCTGGGCGCGAAGCTTGTCCTCGGGGAACTCGTGATAGATTTCCTCCCAATCCAGCACGCGCAGCTCGACCGCCCGGCGCCTGGGCATCTCGCGGACAATCTCTTTGAAACCGGTAGGCTTACCCATTTACGTTGCTCTCATTCCCGAAACGATCTCTATCGAAGGAATTGCTGATTGCTGATTTCTGATTGCGGATTAAAGAACCCAGCTCAAATCAGCAATCCGCAATCAGCATTCAGCAATCCGCAATTTACTCACACCGCCGCCGACTGGCGCTTGGAGAGCGCGGCGGCGCGGGCCTCGATCTCGGCCAGGTGCTCGAGCACGCGGCGATAATCGTTGGGCATCACTTTCACGAAATAGCGCAGCTGGCGGACCCAGTCGTCGAGGATCTCCTTGGCGACGGGGCTGGCGGTGTATTTCACGTGGTTTTCCAGCAGGTAGCGGAGGGTCTGCACGTCCTCGTCTTTGTCGGGGGTTTCGAGGCTGACCATGTCATGGTTGCAGAGGCGGGGGAACTGCCCGGAGTCGTCGTAGACGTAGGCGATTCCGCCGCTCATGCCGGCGGCGAAGTTGCGACCGGTCGAACCACCGATGACGACGACGCGGCCGCCAGTCATGT
>DATHPP010000535.1:0-5143 GCA_035483795.1 Tepidisphaeraceae bacterium
CCCGGTCGCAAGCTCGCGAGCACTCCCTTGTCCCCAAATGTGACGCCTTCAACGGCGGCATCGTCCGCGAGCATGGTGATGACAACGTCGCCGCGGCAGGCGTCCGCCACGTCCGTGGCGGCGCGAGCGCCCTGCGAAACCAGGGCCTTCGTTTTGCCGGGCGTTCGGTTGTAAACGACCAGGTCATGGCCGGCCTTGAGCAGGTTCATCGCTATGCCTGATCCCATCCGTCCAAGTCCAATGAATCCGATTTTCATGATGACCTCATTTCTGCGTGAATCCTGGTTCTAATCAGCGGCTCGGCGGTGCAGGGCGCGGCGGCTTTGGGCCAAAGGCCCGAGCTGTATCGCGTTGCGGCCGAGTTGTCCTGGAGAGCTCGCGCTGGCGAGCCAACTCCCTTATCCCCAATTCCTTGTATTGCGAGCTCGTCAACGACGCCATGAAAGCAACGACGTCCTCGATGTCCTTCTCCGTCAACGCGAGCGGCTGGATGTCTTCATCGAGATAAGGGTTGTGCAGCCCGGCACCCTTGTTGTAATGGTCCATGACGTCCCAGAGCGTTTCTTGAGAGCCGTCGTGGAAGTAGGGGCCGGTCACTAGCACGTTGCGCAGGCCCGGTGTTTTGAAGGATGCGATGTCGGTGTCTTTTTTGGTGATCAGGAAACGGCCCAGCGCCGACATGTCGGTCTGAATCGCAGCGTCATCGATGGCCTTGGTATCGCCCGACTTGATGAGCCGCTCGGCTTGCGCCGCCAGGGTGACTACGTTGTGGCGGATGATGCCGATCCCGATGTTGTGAAAGTCTTTGTCGAAGAAGAATGTGGGGTCGCGATTGGTGTCCGTCAACGCATGACACTTGTTGCAGCGGGCCTGGGTATTGAACAACTCCCATCCGCGCTTGGCGGAATCGTCGATGGCGTTCTTGTCGCCGGCGATGAAGTGGTCGAACGGAGAATCAAAAGAAATCTGTGTTCGTTCGTAAGAGGCGATGGCACGGGTGAGGTCGAGTCCATTGAGCGGGCGCCCAAAAACGGTTGCGAACGCCCGCCGATATTCGTCCATGGATGCGATGCTGGCGACGGTAGCATCGAGGCTGGGCTGCCCCATCTCAACCGAGTTCACGATCGGCAGCGCCGCCTGCTCTTCCAGCGTCTTGGAGCGGCCGTCCCAGAACTGCGTCTTGTTGTAAAGCGCGTTGAGGATGGTCGGTGCGTTGCGCTGGCCGAGACGCCCCTTGATGCCGATCGACGCGGGCCGTCCATCCGTGAAGGCTCGAGCGGGATCGTGGCAGGTGCAGCAAGCCACAGTTCCATCGGCCGACAGGCGAGGATCGAAGAACAGCTTCTGCCCGAGTGCGATTCTGCCGGGAGTCTGCGGATTGTCCGGCGGCACCGCTTCGCGGGTCGCGTCTAACGGAACGCCGACCTGCTGAAGCGACTTGGGCGCCGCTAACGGGCCCGCTGGCGGAACGGGCGGTGCCTGGCCGGGCGGCGGTGCGTCAGGTGCGGCCGTCCCTGTGTCCGAACTGATCGGAATCAGCCCGGCGCCCGCGATCAGCAGCACCGTCATGTACAACCCAGCTCGGTTGGCGAAAGGCATTTCACGGCCTCGGTTTAATCGTCCTCACGTCCGTCGGCCCGCACGAGCGGCTCGTCGACCACATGCTCGGCTACGAACCAGACCTCGGCTTCGTTGGTTCGGATGACGCTGCTGACGAGCAGGTCGTTGGTACCGTCGTCCCCATCCTCGTCCGCCTGGCGGGCCATGGTGCGAGCTTCCTTGAGAACGATCTCGTGCGCGTGGAGCAGCCGGGAGATCTGGACAGGCACTTCTTCGCGGCCTTTGGGCGGTCGCGGGATCAGGGTCGTCTCGGCGACGTCCGCAGCCATGGCGATGCTTACGCCCCCGAGCGCCATGATCCGCTCCGCGATTGAGTCCACCAGCTCGCTCTGCTCGCCAAAGTGCTTGTCGAACAGGAGATGGAGTTGATAAAAGGTGTGGCCGGATACCTGCCAGTGGTGCTTTTTGTAGAGGTCGCGAAGTGTGATGGTGTCCGCGAGCAATTGGTTCAAATTGTCCACGCTCTTCTGGCGGATGCTCTCGGCCAGCGCGATAGGCATTGCGACGAGTTTTCCGAACGCTTGGATCTCGTGCCCGCGTTGGTTGGTCAGCGGGGTCGGACTCTGGGAAGTTCGTGTGGCGATGGATTTGCTCATCTGAAGCTCCTGAAAAGGGTTCTTGTTTGGCAAGCTCAGTTATTGCGATCCTGGCCGGTGTGGAACACGGGCAGATAGGCCGGCGCTTCGCCGGAATTGAGCAGAGTGACGGCCGGTAAATCGGGTGTGTCCGGAGAATCGCTGGCGGCGTCGACGGGCGCTGGTGCTGCCAACCATGCCGCGGCGGCCGACGGCACCGCCGCCGCCAGCGTGGTCTGCAGGAAGAAGCATCGTCGCGTCATCTGAAGATTCGCTGAAGCAAACATCTTGCATCCTTTTCCAACGAGCCGTGGGGTCTGGCTCAACAGCCCAAAGGCAAGCGACGTGCCGCAGGCATCGCTGGGTCGTCAGCGACTTTTTTTCAAGTTCGGCGTCGTCCTGCGGATCGAATTCTGCCCCAATGGGGAGATTTGCTAACACGCCCAGGTTCGTACGCCGACTGGGCGCTGGTCGTTTCGTGTCTGTGCGCTCGCGAAGCCGCCTGGAATCGAGGCTCCGCTTATTGGTCCGGCCGTTGCTCAGGGGTGGCTATGACATCCAAAACAAAACCAGCCTCGAACCCCATGAGACAGTCCATCACCCAACGCGAAGTCTTCGAAGAACACCCGTTCCTGGTCCCGTCCGCGCCAATGGCATTTCTCTGGAGCCGAACCAGCATGTTGAAAGAGATGTGGGACGTCGTGCAGGCGGTCGGGGCGTGGCCGGGCGTAGCCATCGCCGCCGATCCCAACGGCCTCTGTGTTGGGATGCGCGGAGTGACGCTGGGCCATCTCCGTTGGAACGGGAGAATCGATCTGCCGTTTGCGCCTGAACTCGGGGATCGGCTCGTGGCCGAGCAGATGGCCACGCGTGATCCGGAGACGGATCGGGTCGTGTTTGATGTTCGGACCGGGGCGGATGTCGATCGTGCGGTATGGCTGCTCCGGCTCGCGTACCTGAATGTGGGTTCGAAACTGGACTTATGCGGAAATGACGACGGAGGTCTGTGATGTTTTCAATGAGCGCTGACAACTCGCATGATGAGCGTCGGTTTAGTTATCCGCTCGCATATGTTCTGCTCATTTTGGGATTGGCGGCAGGCGGATGTGCCGCTTCGTATGATCCGCCAGACCTACCGCCTCCGCCAGCGTACGCGGGCGATCCGCTCGTTGCGTCTTCGAGCTACTGGCCGGTCACCTTGCAGGCTACCGAGGGGACGATCGAGGTCTATCAGCCGCAGCCCCGGCAGATGAGAGGCAATACACTCACCGCACGGGCGGCGGTATCGCTGACGCGACCGGGAGCGGCCGCGCCGATTTTCGGGACCGCCTGGTTCACTGCACAAGTGACGACCGACCGCGATATACGGATGGTGACGATTCAGGCAGTCACAGTCACGGATGTCCGCGTTCCCGGCGCTTCAGCCGCTGAGCAACAAGACTTCGCCCGCGCGATCGGCGCGCGGCTCTCGGCGGCACAGATGATGTTCCCGTTGGACCAACTGACGGCAAGCCTTGACACTGCTCAGCGGGAACGGACCGAGGCACATCAGATCGATACAAAGCCGCCGCGGATCCTGTTCAGCACGGTGCCGGCGACGGTCATCTCCGTGAACGGGCCTCCGCGCCTCCAAGCAGTGGAAGGCGAGCCCGAAGTGTCGCGCGTAGCGAACACACCTTTCATCATTCTCTTCGATAACGCCGAGCGGCGATATTACTTGAAAGCCGGCTCGCGGTGGGTAACTGCGCTGGACCTGGCGGGCCCGTGGCAAGACACGACCAGCGTTCCACCGGCGATCGCCATCGTCGGCACACAGGTTGCCACGCCGGCAACGCAACCATCGGCAGTTCCGGGCGCGCCGGCGGCCACTGCGCCGGCCGCGCCGCAGGGCGCAGAGCTTTCGCCGGCGGCGGCAGATGCGAAGGTCATCGTCGTCACCGATCCGACCGAACTCATTGTCACGACGGGCAATCCGCAGTTCACTGCCGTACCCGGCGGCGCGGGCGGTGAGCTTCTCTACGCGAGCAACACCGCATCCGACCTGTTCCTCGACCAGGGCGACCATCGCTATTATGTGCTGCTGTCCGGCCGGTGGTACGCGGCCGGATCGTTCGAGGGGCCGTGGCAGTACGTCGCCTCGGATCGCCTTCCGCCGGCATTCGCGCAGATCCCGGCCGATTCGCCCAAGGCCGACGTGCTGCCGTTCGTCGCAGGAACGAGCGAGGCGCATGAGGCAGTGCTCGATGCGGGCGTCCCGCAGACCGGATATGTCAGCCGCGACGCGGGCGCCCAGCTCAGCGTCGGTTACGACGGCGATCCGCAATTCCAGGATGTGCCCGAAAGCCCAGGCGTCGCGTATGCGGTCAACACGCCGGAAGACGTCCTGCGCGTCGACGGGCGCTACTACTGCTGCCACCAGGCGGCGTGGTACGAATCCGCGGAGCCGGCCGGTCCATGGACTGTGAGCGTGTCAGTGCCGCAAGTGATTTACACGCTGCCTCCGAGCTGTCCGGACTATCACGTGCGGTATTGCTACATATACGACTACTATCCCGATTACGTCACCTGCGGCTATTTACCCGGGTACACCGACACCTTCGTGTACGGCCCGACGATCGTCTACGGCACCGGCTACTCGTATCCGGGCTGGTACGGTTCGGTCTATTTCCCGCCACCCTGCACGTGGGGCTTCGGGGCGTACTACGACCCATTCGCATTCACCTGGGGATTCGACGTCGGGCTGTACTGGGGCGGCGGAATAGGATGGTTCGGCTACCCGTGGCATGAGCGTTGGTGGCATGACCATCCCGGTGAGCGCTGGGGCTGGCATGGGTGGTGGGGACCGGGGGGCTACATCCACTCGCACGAAATCCGAGGCCACTTTGCCGACGCGCGGTTGGGTGGCGGTTTCCACGTTGGCGGACACGGCGCCGGCTGGAACAACCTCT
>DATHPP010000536.1:0-7605 GCA_035483795.1 Tepidisphaeraceae bacterium
CGTGTCGCCCCGGTCGGACCGCAGGTCCGAAAAAGCTACGCGGGCCTTCGACCCGACCGGGGCGACACGCCCCGGCTCTAACAAACGCTACCTATCGTAGCGACGTAGACCGCAAATCGCGCGTGGTTTACAGCAGCACGCCGTACCGGTGGCACCAGTCCACCAGCGCGAAGATCGCCCACAGCCGCGACCAGTAAATTCCGCGATGGCCGTCATTGAAGGCGTTCCACAGCTTCGCCACCGCGCGGGATTCCAAACCGCTCGCGGAAACGCGGCTGGCGTCGAGCAACGATTCCGAAACAGCAGGCCCCATTCCCCGCCGGATCCATGCATCGAACGGGAGGACGAACCCGGATTTGGGCCGCTCGAACAGGTTCGGATCGAGGCCGCGCAACCCGATCCGCCGGAGCATCGCCTTGCGCCCAAGCGGTTCAAAACGCGCGGCTTCGTCGACGCCCTCGATCGCTTCGGAAACGTTCTGGTCGACCAGCGGCAGCCGGGTCTCCAGCGAAACCGCCATGCTGGCGGCGTCGGTGTCGCGCAGCAGCCGCTCACCCAGAAACAGCCGGTGCTCCAGCGTGCCGATCGCCGACAGCGGCGATCGCCCGTCCAGCTCGCCCGAAAGCCGCCGGCGAAACGGGTCGTTCAGCCCGTCATCGGACGCCGTCGCCCGGCAAGCCTCGCCCAGCAACTCGCGCTGGAACTTGGGGAGAAAGAGTGAATAGGCCAACTGGTACATCGCGGTCAGGTTCGGCGTCTGCGCCAGGATGTCCGGGAGCTTCACCCAGCCCGTCTGCGACCCAACTGAAGAGCCGCGTCCCCGACGGGCGACCGCAACAGCAGCGGATGCCGCGCCCGCCGCCAGCACCCGGGCCGGCTTGCGGTGAAGCCCGTCGCCGCCAAAGAGCCTCAGCAATCTCGGCAACCGGGAAAAGCTCGTGTACCCGCCGAACAGCTCGTCCCCACCGGTCCCACTCAGCGCCACCACCAGCCCCGCCTCGCGGACCGCGCGCGATACGAAATAGGAATTCAACCCGTCGAAGGTCGGCTGATCGAGGCTCCCGATCGCTTCCTGGAGCGTCTGGATGAATCGCGATTCGGTCAGCATGATTTCCCGATGATGCGTGCCGATCGCCCTGGCAATTTTTGCTGCGTGCGGGCCTTCGTTGAACTTTTCCTCCTCGAAAACCAGCGTAAAAGTGTGGACAGGCGTTTGTGACTGCCGCTGCGCCAGGTTCGCCACGGCCGAGGAATCGATCCCGCCGGATAGAAACACAGCGATCGGAACGTCGCTGGCCAGATGCAGCCGGACCGACTCCTCGATCGCGTGAGCTGCATCCGCTTCGCTCGCCGATTGGGACCGGTCGTGCGGGAACGTCCAGAACTGCTGCGAGCCGGAGGTTCGGCCCCGCTCGTCGAATTCGATCAGTTCTCCGGGCGGCAGAGAATCAATGCCCACCACGGCCGTCTGCGGTCCGACGACAAATCCATTCCACACGACCGAGCTGACCGCCGCCGGATTCAGCCTCGGATTCTTCAGCAGCCCCGACGCCAGGATCGCCCGCACTTCGGAGGCGAACATGAGCGACCAGTCGCCGTCCGGCTCGGGATTTTGGCAAAGGTATAGCGGCTTGATCCCGAGGGGATCGCGCGCCAGCAGGAGCCGGCGCGTCTTCTGATCCCACATTCCAAAGGCGAACATTCCGCGCAGCCGCCGCACCGCGTCGGTACCCCACACGGCCAGCGCCCGCAGCATGACGGCGGTGTCGCCGGTCGATTTGATCTCGTGCCCCCCCGCCACGAGCTCGTGTCGCAGATCGACGTAGTTGTAGATCTCCCCGTTGAAGACGATCGCCTGCCCGCCCACTGGATCGATCATCGGCTGATGCCCGGCGGGGGACAGGTCGAGGATCGACAGCCGACGGTGCGTCAGCATGCACCCCAGCCCATCCGCGCCCGCCGGGCTCGACCATGTCCCCTCATCGTCCGGCCCGCGGTGCCGCATCGCGCGGTTCATCTTCGCAAGCGCGCTCAGATTCGCTTCGCCCACGCGCCCGATGATGCCCGCGATTCCGCACATGACGTCGAACTTCCTCTCCTGACGCGCGATCGGATTCCCGTCGTGTCAGAGCCGGACCGTGTCGGTCCGGTCGGACCGAAGGTCCGAGAGAACCGGGCCCGGGCCTTCGGCCCGACCGGGGCGACACGCCCCGGCTCTAAAAAGCGCCGCCAGCTTTGCAGCTTCCGATCCCGCGTCATGCCATCGCGCGACACGTGCCGCGCCTTGCGCGCCCATCTGCCGCAAGGTTACTTCCGGCGCTGCCAATGCGGTATTCATCGCTTCCGCCAGCGCCGGCGCCGAGCCGGGCGGGACGAGCCATCCACAAATTCCGCTTTCCACCAGCTCCGGAATCCCGGCCACCGACGTCGCAATCACCGGCCGTCCCAGCGCCAGCGCCTCCATGATCACGACCGGCAATCCCTCGGCGAAGCTCGCCATCACCAGGGCCCGCGAGCGCAGCATCTCCCGCCGAACCGTCCCGGCGTCGGCCCAACCCGACAGCCGGACGCGATCGCGCAGGTTGAGCCGGTCGATCATCGCCTCCAAATGCGTGCGAAGCTCCCCGTCGCCCAGAATATTCAGAAAAAAATTCGCTCCCTGCTCGCGGAGCAGCCCGGCGGCCTCGATCAAAACCGCCTGTCCCTTTTGCTCCGACAACCGTCCGACCGAAACAAACGTCGGCGGCTCCGGAAACACACCGGCCTGCACCTGCGGTGTTTCGCCTTTGAGAAAGCTCGCATCGACGGTGCAGCGAACGACGTGAATCTTGTGCCAGTCCTTCGCATCGGACCAGCGATAGAGCTGGCTCCTGCCGAACTCGCTGATGGCCACCGCGAACGCCGAGCGCCGCACCTTTTCCCCCAGGGCCAACTGCCGCGGGCTGTCGAATTCTTCCGGACCATGACAGGTGAAACTGTACGGCGGCCCGCCCAGTTCCTGGCACAACATCGCCACTGTCGCCGAGTTCGTCCCGAAATGGGCATGCAAATGGTTCGCGCCCGCTTCGGCCAGCCACTTCCGCAGCACGCACGCCTCGGCCAGGTAAACCAGATGCATCAGCACGCCGCGCTCCGACTTTCGGCCGACGCGAATCGCAAGCCCAAGCGATTTCAGGAACGCCAGCGGGTGGGTCAAAGCGGTTCGGGCGACCGCCATCGCCAGCCCGCCCGCCCCCACGGCAAGGATCACCCGTGTCCGCTCTTTTTCCTGAATGTCGGCCGGCTCAACCAGCTTTCCTCCCCAGGAGCGGACGGTAAACCGCTGGATCGGAATTCCTTCCGACTCCAGCGCCGCGATCTCCCGCCGGATAAAGCTCTGGCTGGTCTGCGGATATTGGTTGATCAGATAAGCGACGACCACATGACTCCCAAACGCGCTCCGCAAAACACGGCGGTTAAGCCTTTGCCACCCTAAACTCCAAGCACCTAGTCTCCGGCATCCAGCCCAAGTATGATCGGGCCGGGACGTTGGACGACCGTTGAATTTTTCGCGAAAAGGGAATCCCATGCCAGTGGACACACAGCAGATTCTGGACGAGGCGGCCAAGCTGGGGGACCTGGTCAAAGAGCATCCCGCCGTCGCCCGCTACAAGGAGGCCCGCAAGGCCGTCGAACAGGATGCGGATGCGAACCGCCTGATGGCCGATTTCGACCGCCAGATCGAGTCGCTGAGCCGCCAGCAGGCATCAGGGATGCCCGTCACCGACGCCCAGCAGCAGGCGCTGGAGTCGCTTCAGAGCAAGATCGTGTCACATCTGAAGATCAAGGCGCTCAATCTGGCTCAAGTCGATTTTGTCGATCTGCTGCGCAAAATCACCCAGACGATCCAGCGCCCGCTCAATTTGCAGGAAGGCGCCGCAGCAACCGGCGGAGGCGCCGGACCAGCGGGAGGCGGCCCACGACTCAGCGGCTTGGGACGGAGTTGATTGAGCCGCGGCTCTTATTTAATGCTGAATTCTGAATGCTGAATGAAAACTTTCGCTCTTCGATTCAGCATTCAGAATTCAGCATTCAGCATTCAGCATTTGCCTCATCCGTTCAGATACTTGTCCGCCGGGTGTTGGTACGGGGCGCGGAACGGGCGCTTGAGCAGCGCCGTCGCCTCGGCGTCGCCGACAACCTCGCGCTTGGCGGAGTCGTATGACAACGGTCGCCCGCCAAGTTGTGAGGAAATGTTCGCCATGATGCACGAGGCGGTGGAAATGTGACCCTCCTCGACGTCCGCCACCGGCCGGCCGCGATTCTCGACCGCATGCAGCCAGTCCTTCATGTGCAGGCGTGTCGCCGGGGCGGCGTTCAGCTCGATCTGCGGCTCGGTCACGTCCTCGGGGAATTGCTCGCGCTCGTAGACACAGTCGAAATGGATTGGCTTGCCGCCTCGACGCTCGGGGATGAAATCGGCCCGCATCGTGCTGGCCTTCAGCATGCCGTGCTCGCCGTAGAAGATGGCGGACCAGCCGTAATCCGGGTCCGCGGGATTGCCCCACGTACGATGCTCCCAAACCACGTTCAGCTCGGGGTACTCGAACAACGCGGTCTGCGTGTCGTTGATGTTGGACTTGCCTTCCTTCTGCACGTAGATGCCGCCGCGGGAGCTGATGCGGGTGGGGTAGCCTAGCTTCAGCATCCAGCGCACGGTATCGAGCATGTGCACGCACATGTCGCCGACGATGCCGTTGCCGTATTCGTTGAACGTGCGCCACCAGCGCAGATGGGGGAGCATGTCGTAAGGCCGCTTGGGCGCCGGGCCGGTCCAGGTTTCGTAATCGAACCACTCGGGCGGCGTACTGTCCGGCGGATTCCCGTTGGCCCGCATGTGTTCATAACAGCAAATGTCGACGTGGCTGATCTTCCCCAGCATCCCCGTCTCGATGATCTCCTTCTTCACCTGAATCAAATGCGGCGTGCTCTTGCGCTGGGTGCCGATCTGCACCACGCGGTTGTTCTTTCGCGCCGCCGCGACCATCGCCTCGCCCTCCAGCACGTCGCGGCTGATGGGCTTCTGGCAATACACATCCGCGCCGCTTTCCACCGCGTCGATCATGATCAGCGAGTGCCAATGGTCCGGCGTGCCGACCAGCACCAGATCGAGGTCCTTCTCCTTGAGCATCTGGCGATAGTCGCCGTACAGACGCGGCTTCTTGTGTGACTTCTGGCGCTCGGAAATCCGCCCGGCGGCGGCCTCGAGCACGTGCTGGTCCGGGTCGCACAGCGAGACGACCTCGACCGGCGCCACCTGAATGAGCCGGCACAGATCGCTCTTGCCGTACCACCCGCAGCCGATCAGCCCGGCGCGGTAGGTCTTCGAGTCCGACGCACCCGCGACATACGCGCTGTTCAGCACCGACGTCGCCAATCCCGCTGCCCCAACCTTCAAGAAATCCCGGCGGTTCATTTCGGACCTCCTCAGGCCAAATGTTCACACGAGTTTTATAGTGCGAGCGACCGGGAATGTTAACGCGACGCCAAGCGCCACGCCAGCAGGATCGGCCTCGCCCACATGCCAAGCATTCCTATTCGCTTACCCGCCCAACTTGCTGGGCGCGTCGTAGAGTGTTTCGGGGCGCGCCCCGCGAGCGGGGGCGGCTCAGCGAGAAGGAACGCTTCGCATATGACGGGAGACGCGAAATGGCTAGGCAGCTCCCTGGCACCAAGGGGCGATCCACGAGCCATCCTCCGCATAGCCCAACTCAACGATCGCCTCCGGCAATGCTGGTAATTCCGCCAACACCTCCCCGATTCGCGATCGGTGGCAATCGTCCGCCCATCGCGCCACCGGCGACTGCTCGATCGGGCGAAGGCCGTTGAGCGTGCTGATGTCGAAGTCGCGTCGGTCCACTTCATGAAAGCGGCAGAACGGGATCGACATTTGGACGCCAAGAAAACCCTCGATCCGCTCCTGCTGGCGCTGCGGCGCGCCGACGAGGTCCTCGTATCGCACTTCAAGCACATCGGGCGCGTGGCGGTGGCGCTGCACCGCCTGGTAGTAACGCAGCCAGCGGTGCGGCGTCACCACGTATTGATCCGAGCCGCGATCTTTGCGCTGTGAGGTCAGGACATCGCGCGGATCGCGGATCATCATGATGATCCGAAGACTCGCTGGGCGCGAAACGTAAAAGTTGCGCAACGCATCGAGCCGGAACACGTCGTGCGGCACCTTGGAGATCAGCAGCGGATGATTCCGCCAGGCGAAGGTGGCGGCCCGCCAGCCGCCGACTTCGCGGCCGAAGCGCCGCGCCTGTGGCAACGCGTTTTCGAGCATGAGCTGGAGCAGCGTGGTCCCGGACCGGGGAAAGCCGCAAATGAGAATGTGCTTCCGCAGCCGGGTGAGCCCGAGCAGGCCGGTGTCAGGAATTCGGAACAGCGGCATCAGGAGCCGCCGTCGCACGCGCTTGAGAACGGGCCAATCGTCTCCGATCCATTCTGCTGCCGCCGCTGGGGCGCGGAATCGACGGCTAACGCCGGTAACAAAACCAAACATGACATTATCGTTAACATATAGGCCATGACATTGCAATAATGTAATTTATGTGATAAGTCTATATTCTGGTGTTATTTACGAATAAACATGCGTGAGAATTATCGCCCAATTCGCTCTGTAGTTGCTCTGTCCAAGTGCGGCGGCCGGTAGAACCTCCCATACGGGGGCCATTGCTGCCTAACAGATCAAAGGGACCCCTTAGTTCGGGTACCCTTCAGGCGACTCCCCGACGACCCTCGCCCCCCACTCCGCTGGGATGCACGTCGCGTGCATGTCTTGAAAACAACCAGTGGTGACCTGCCAGGTCTTCAACACCGTACTGCCGCTCGCCGTACATCGTCTCGTTCAGCTCTTCGACGATTTTCGCTCCCGCGGCCCTGGAGCGCTGATAGTGTGCGTCCACGTCCTCGACGAAGATCGTGAGCGACTGTGTCGCGGCCCCGAGTTTCGCGGGCGTCCATTCTCCCGGTCGGGCCTGCCTGAGCATGATCCACGCGTCGCCCAGGCGCATCTGCGCGCCTTGGGCGGGGTCGCCGTAGCGGTAGTGCTCGACGAAGCCGAATGTCTTCGTGAGCCAAGCCGCCCCCTCGGGGACGTCTTCATAGACGACGTGGGGCAGCAGGACATTCGTGGGAACGGAGCGATTGGTCATCATGGTTTCACCAGTCTGCGAAACGTCGAACCGTGATTTGCGAGTTGCCTCGTTCGTTTGCCGTAACGGAAGAAATGATACGTTTTTTCAAGATGACGCAGAATCGGTTTGTGCCGCCCCGCGCTTATTGCAGCCCCCTTCCCTTCTCGTCCGATAAGGATCGGGGAGATTCTCTATTCCCTCGACGAGGGGTGAATGGCCGCATGGCGCGAAACAAGAAACCCAAGCCGTTGAAGTTGAAGAAGCTGGCCGATCCGGAGCGCCGGCGGCGGATGATCAGGCTTACCACCCACCTGCTGATCGGCTGCGTTCTGCTGGGCGGGGGCGGGGCGGGGTATTACTATGCCGACCAGTACGTCGAGCAGCGGGTGGCGTTCAGCACGCAGCCGCTCATTATTGTGATCAAGAACCG
>DATHPP010000537.1:0-19131 GCA_035483795.1 Tepidisphaeraceae bacterium
AAACTTCGTGTCGGGCTCCATCGCTCCAACTCGCGAACCGGCCTCGACCCGGCCCGTCGGCAACGATACTTTAACTGCGGGACGGCCCCATTTTCATCCTCTCAGGGTGAGGCGCCGCCTCATGAACAACTTCGTGGTGAATAATCCGGGTTATGGCAGATCGAGAAGGATCAGCTCGGCGTCCTCTTGGGCGCGGATCTCCAGCTTCCGCTCATCGGCCACGCGGGCCTGGTCTCCTCTGGCCAGCGGTTTTCCGTTCAGCGCTACGGCGCCGTCGATGACGAACAGATACGCGTGCGTTCCCTTGTTTTGGTGCGTCACCTGCTCGCCGGGCTTGAGCGAGGAAACGTAGATGACCGCATCCTGGTCGATGGCCAGCGTGCCGGGCACGTCGCCCGCCGACACCACGGGAAGCAGCTTGCCGGCCCGCTGCTGAGGCGCGAATTTCCGCTGCTCCCAACGCGGCGGGTTTGACTTGTTCCGCGGGAGGATCCACAGCTGCATCAGGTGCACCGGCCGGGTGTCGGAGGCGTTGTACTCGGCGTGCATGATGCCGCGGCCGGCGCTCATGACCTGGACCTCGCCCGGCTCGACGACGCCGCGATTGCCCAGGTGGTCCTGGTGCTCCAGTTCCCCGTCGACGACGTAAGTGACGATCTCCATGTCGCGGTGCGGGTGCAGCCCGAAGCCGCCCCCGCCCTGGATGACGTCGTCGTTGAACACCCGCAGGTCGCCCCAGCTCAAGTTTTTGGGGTCGTGGTAATCGCTGAAGGAAAAATGCCAGTACGTCGAAAGCCAGCCGTGATCGGCATGGTGACGCTGGGCCGAGGGGATGATGGTGATCATGGAAAGGCTCCTGCTTTTAATATGTTTTCACGTTATTCGTGATAACAGATATCGTACGCCAGAGGCAATCGGAGGTTCAACAGTAGGTTGCACTTTAGCCGCCGGATGGCGACGGTATGGGCAATGGAAGAACCGATGAAAGCCAGAAAGCTGCCCAAGGCAGACTCGATTAGCGACCTCGAACAGTTCTGGGATACGCACGACCTCACGGATTTTGAAGACGAGTTGGAGGAGGTCACCACCCCGGTCTTTGAGAGTGATGGCTCATCCGCGTCCCCCTGAAGAAAATGAATCCGAAGCGGCGCCGCCGCGGGCGTGTGATTTAACCACAGAGACCACAGAGACCACAGAGGGCACAGCGCAAGAAAAACAGAGACCGGGTGGGTGCGCCGGCATTATTTCCGCATTTTTCTCCGTGTCCTCTGTGGGCTCTGTGGTTAAGTCGCTGAACAACGAAAAACCGGCGGCCGAATATCGGCCGCCGGTCGTTACCCCAATCTCTCTACCGGGTCAGTGGCTGTAATCGTTGGACGCCGAGGTATTGTCCTTCTTGTTCTTGGGGTCCTTCGGGTCTTTGGGGTCCTTCGCGTTGGCCGATGTCGTGGTCTTGCCCGAGCGGCTGTTGTAGCTCGACTGGCCGTCGCGCGAGCTGTTGCCGTAGTCGTTGGATGAGCCGCGTGAGCTGGTCGAACCGGACCGGGACGACTGGGCCGACTTCGAATCCGCCTTGGCCTCGGCTTTCTCCGACCGGGCGTCCGCCTGGGCCTTGGATTCCTCGGCCTTGGCATCGGCGCGAGCTTTGGTTTCCTCGGCGCGGGCATTGCCGCGAGCCTCGGTCTCTTCCGACTTGGCATCGGCGCGGGCCTTGGTTTCCTCGGCTTTCGCGTCGACACGGGCCTTGGTTTCCTCCGCCCTGGCGTCGGCACGGGCCGCGGTTTCCTCGGCCTTGGCATCGCCACGGGCCTTGGTGAGGTCGGATCGGGCTTCCCCGCGCGCTTCGGTCTCGGCGGCGCGGGCATCGCCACGGGCCTTGATCTGCTCGGACTCGGCCTGGCCGCGGGCTTCGATCCGCTCGGACCTGGCATCGCCGCGGGCCTTGGTCGCGACGGCCCGCGCTTCGATCCGCTCGGCCTCGGTGATCCGCGGGGCGCGGTGCTCGGCGGCGGCCGCGGCACGCTCGGTCCGCTCCGCGGCAAAGCGCTCGCGCTCCACCTTCAAACTCTCCGCACGTTGCCGCCGCTGCTCGACCGGAACCGATCGCTCGAACGCGATCACTTCCGTCGCCCGCGGCTCGCGCTTGGCCTGGAACTCCCGCACCTTCGACACCTCGCGCACCCGCTCGACCTCGACGATGCGGGTCTGCACCTCGACCGGCCGCTCCACCCAGTAGTCGGCCGGGTGCACGTAGTAGGCGTGCACGACTTCGCGGTCGCGCGGCATCCGCCCGCCCCAGTAGCCCAGGTCGATGTAGAAGCCGCAGGCGTCAAAGGCGCAGCGGCCCCGCATGATCTCATCGCGGTGCAGCATCCACAGGGCCTCGTCGCGATCATGAATGGCAATCGCCACGTCCATGTTGGCGCGGTCCAGCCGCGTCTGGGAGGCAAAAACGTCGTCGTGTGCGGCGGCAAGCTCGGCGCGGCGCCGCGGCAACTCCGCCTGCGCCGCCTCGAGACGGGCCCGCACTTCGCCGGCACGGTCCGCGTCCTCGCGGGCGACGCGCAGCTCCTCGGCGGCGCGGGCGGCGCCGGTTTCGTTCGTGCGAATCCGCTCTTCGGCGTCGGCGACGCCCGCAGAGTCGTTGAGCGTGCGGGCCGCGTCGCGGTCGGCGCGGGCGGAGGCAATGCGTTTCTCGTAAGCATCAAGGCGAGCGCGGGCGGCGGCCGCCGCCTCTTCCGCGGCCCCCTGTTTGGAATACTTCTCGACCAGCGCTTCCTGGTCGTCGACGACCAGGGCCACCTCGCCCTCGTGCTGGCGCGCCGCGCCCAGGTCGTCCTGGGCCCGCCACTGCTCGCGCAGCGCCACCCGCAGCCGCCAGTCGGCGTCGTACAGGTTGGCGCGATAGCCGACGCAGTACGTCTCGTAGGTGACGACGACCGGTCCGGGCGGAGGGGGCGGCGGCGCGCCGCCGATCCGAAGCTGAAAGCTCAGGTCGCCCGCCAGGGCCGCCGATCCCCACAATCCCATCGCCGCCACCGTCACGGCAGCAGCGTTCTTGATCGTTGAAAGTCTCCGCATCTCTCGCCTCCTGTTACGTCCTGAAATATCCCCACACGCGTCCGGCTCGATGTCCGGACGCAACCTTCAATGTCATCGGCGAAATTGCCGGGTGAATGTGGCGGCGACGCGCCGCAGGATTTGCCCCAAAAACAGGAATGTCCGAGGAACGTCCGACTTCTCGGACCGAGGGTCCGATAGCGCCGCTTCAGCCGCGGCGCCGCGCCAAATCGAGCAGGTCGGCCAGCGACCGCAGCTTCTGGCGCCCCAGATGCCCCAGTTGGTTGCGATGCAGATCGAGGATGGGCCGGTCGAGCTTTTCCAGCAATTGCAGCCCGCGGGCTGTGATCGTCGCCCGCACGACCCGGCGATCCGTCCTATCCCGATCACGCTCGATCAGCTTGTGTTTCTCGATCCGGTCCAGCAGCCGGGTCATGTCCGGCTCGCGGGTCAGCATGCGCTGAGAAATCTTCCCGCAGGGCAGCCCGTCGCCCCCGGCGGCGCGGAGAATCCGCAGGACGTTGTACTGCGTCGGCGACAAGTCGTAAGGCTTGAGCAGGTCCGACAACTCCCCCATCAGCACGTCGGCGGTCTTTTGCAGGTTGAGAAATACCGTTTGTTCCAGTGTCCGTGTCGGTTTCGATTCGCCAATGTCGCCGCGTGTGCTCACTGCCAAAGATTAGCCGTGATAACAAGTATTGTCGAACTGTTTAATGTGACACGGCTTTTCAAGCCGTGCCTGCGGTGTGCCCGGGAAAACCTCGCATGCAGGCGGTGTTCCTCGGCGATCGCTTCCAGCGCGGGTTGAAAACCCGTGTCACGACGTTCATGTGAGAGATTCACACGATGGTTGTGGACCCGAACACACCGCCATCAACCGGCACGGTAACGCTGATGATGTCGTGGCTGCCGGCGTTGAGCAGCGTATCAGCAATGGTGGAAGCCGAGCCAATGCTGGGGATGACAGTCGGTTGGACGAAGCTGATGCCGGATCCGATGGCCTGGGCGAAGTTGACGGACGGCTGAATAAAGGTTCCGGTCGGCGTGATACCACCGTTCACGATCGTGCTGGTCGTGCCGGTATTTCCGCTGGAAGTCGTCCCATTGGCGCTGGTTCCGGTAGTGGTAACGGTCCTCACGACGGGGGTATGAGTTCCGGAAGTTCCGCCGGTGCCTCCCGCGCCCACGCCCGCCCCGTGCGTCGTGTGCGGCTTCGTTTGGAGCGCCGTTCCCGTGCTCGCGCGAATGGTTCCATCCAGGCGATGCCCACTCGCCAGCGCATCGAGCCGCCCGTGCATCACGTTTCCCGCTCCGCTGACGCTGCCGATCAGTTTTCCTGAGTCCGAGCCAGCATCGAACACGACCTGCACCGCATGTTTGTGAACCGTGCCGCTGAACGAAAAGTTGCCCAATTGGCCCAGGGTTAGACTGCCGCTGATCTGCCCGTCGGCGTTCTGTGTCGAAACGGTCATCACAAACGAAAGCTCGTGTCCGGTCACAACTGCGGGCGCCGGGCGGTTGAGGCTGACTGTTCCGCTGAAGGTCCCCAGAAGGCTGACGTTGTTTGGCGCTCGTGCTGCGCGGGTTACAGCAACACTGGGCCCCGCTGCCGCGACGGAAATCGAGGCGCTTCCCAGCGGAGCACTGGCGGAGAGCAGTTGCCGGTTCTCCAGCGGCTCAATGGTGGCAAAAGGTATAGTTCCCGGTGTCAAACGATGGTGTTTCATATGCAGTCTCTTTGGAAGTTCCATTGAGACTCACGGAGCAAACGGCATGCGCAGCGGGTTGACTGGGTCCCTTCCATGAGAGGCTGACGACGGTTGGGGGTTGCGTGGTTCCCCTTCCCCCGGGGTACTCCGGGGGAAGGTTATGGCGGGGATTCCGTCGGGCGACTCACGCCTCACATGATCCTGGTGGACCCGAAAACGCCAGCGCTGACCGGCATGGCCATACCCATCATCATTCCCGAACCCATCATCATTCCCGAGCCCATGCTCATGGGTTGGACGAAGTTCATGCCAAACGCCGGCATGGCGAGATTCATTGTTGGCTGAATGAAGCTGCCCATCGGCGTGATACCGCCGTTCACCGTGCCCGGCCCGCCAGTCGCGGAGCCTGGCCCGCTCGTGGCCGACCCGGGACCGCCGGTCGCGGAACCTGGCCCTGCCGTCGCGGAGCCCGGCCCGGTGGTTGGTGAACCCGGTCCGCTGGTCGCCGAGCCGGGGCCGCTCGTCGCAGAACCTGGGCCGCTGGTTGCGCTTCCCGGACCGCTGGTCGGCGAGCCTGGGCCGGCGAACATCATGCCGGAGCCATTGTTCGTTGTCGTGCTTGAGTGGCCGGTACCCGTGCCCATGCCGGTCATCGACCCTGTCCCCTGGGTGAGGCTGCTACCGCCGGTCGGAGAATGGGCGACGACATGAGGCACATGGTGGCCCCCACCGCCGTTCGCGCTCGAGGTAGCGGCCGGCTTCGTCCCACCCACGGACGTCCCACCGATGGACGCGTGGAGGGTTCCGTCCACGCGCTGGCCGTTCACCAGGGAATTGAGCCGCAGCTCAATCGCCTTTCCCGTTCCGCTGACGCTGCCGGTCATCTTGCCCGACGCGCCTGAACCTGCATCAAACAGGAATGCAACCGTATGTCCGTGGACCGTGCCGGTGAACGTAAAGGTCCCCAACTGTCCCAAAGCCACGCTGCCGCTGACCTGTCCATCGCTGCTCTGCGTGGAGACGGTGACCGTCACGGACGCCTTGTGCACGGCTCCCAGCGCAGGCACAGCGTGTTCGAGCTGCAACGCGCCGGTAAATGTCCCGACGACGTTGGCATTGTGCACAGCGTGCGTCGCCCGCACTGCCGGTTGAATTAAACCACCTGCCGCGGTCGTACCGCTCATCAGAGGCACCGCCGACAGCAATCTTCGGTTTTCGAGTTGTTCGATCGCCGGCACCGATTCGGTCCGCCCCAGCCCCGAACTATTGTAGGATTTCATACATCACATCTCTCATAAAACGCGCCGAGGGACCGTATTCTATGCCGCAGCCAACCTGGGCCGCTGTGCAATAGATGCATGGAGAAGCGGGCTGTTCGGACAAGAAACGTTGGGAGTGCGTCCGGCGCAGGTGCATATTCCCGGCCGATCCAACTCACCAGAATCGCCAGTCGTGGAACCACAGCACGTACGCCCCCAGCAGGAAATTTGTCACCGCATGCATGACGATACAGGCGCCGAGGCTCCGCGTGAGAGCCAGCAGCAGGCCGATCATGATCCCCCATACAAATGCCGTGAGCCAGAACGGATGAACCAGGCAGAAGGCGGCGGAGACGGCCAGGAGCGGCACGCCGCGGTCCCACTGTCCGATGGCCGCCGCCAGGAAATCCGCTGGGGCCGCGACCGTCCGCCACAAAAAGTCACGCCAGAAAAGCTCCTCCATCACCGGCACCACCAGGCTCGCCCCCGCCCACCGCACCGCCACGAACGACCAGAAGGCGGCGGACGAAGAAAACGCTTTAGTTGGATCAAACACCTCGGCGTGCATCTCGGGAAAGTTCGGCCACAAATGGATCAGCCCCTTCTCCATTCCAATCCACTGGAAGACGCCGATCACCCCCATGACCGCGCCCAGCCACCAGTAAGTCCAGCGGATCTTTGTGTAGTTCGGCCAGAGCACGATCAACAGCAACGGCGTGATCAGTGTCTTGGAGACGTAGCTGGCAACGTACAGAGCCGGCCATTGCCCGCCGGCCCAGGTAAGCACCAGGAAGACTGCCATCGGGAGGATGTAGGCGAGTTCGGGACTAATCCGCCGCGGAGGTAGCTTTTCCTTCTCGGCTTTTTCGTCCGGCGGTGGAATTTC
Source organism: Tepidisphaeraceae bacterium (assembly GCA_035483795.1). Classification (GTDB taxonomy): domain Bacteria; phylum Planctomycetota; class Phycisphaerae; order Tepidisphaerales; family Tepidisphaeraceae; genus DASXMX01. The sequence goes on from DATHPP010000537.1 coordinate 6,915, forward strand.
AGTCTCAGATCCTGCGGGTCGAAGCGGTGAAACTCGAATGACGAATGACGAATGACGAATCAAACTCGAATGACCAAAGACCGAATGACGAAACACACGAGCAGCCCCTGCGGCCGTTTCGTCATTCGAGTTTGGGTCATTGGTTATTGATTCGTCATTCGTCATTCGAATTTCGTCATTGGTCCACCAACGTCATCACGACTGCGGAGGTTCACTGAACAGCACCATGCTGGCGGTATGTCCGTGTATGAAGTTTTTCCCACCGACCGGGCCCAGCTCTCCGGCGGCGAAGAACCCGGCGATCGGCGCCGCCGTCAGCGCGCGGCGGGCCGCGCGGATGTCATGGCACGGCTCGTCAAAAAGCCGGATTCCCCGGCCGTTGCAACTGAACAGCAACCCTCCCGCCGGGGCCGCGGTTCTTCGCGCCTCCAGCAGCAACCGCAGGTCTTCGTCGGCGCTGGCGGCGTCACGCACGTGAAACTGCATCGTCTGCCCGGTCTTCACGTAATCCGCCACGGCGATCGCGCCCTTGTCCTGCTCGACCCCGACCACGTTGCGGACCAGGAAATCCCCGCGGCCGAACTTCTCGCGGTATTCACTGATGGCCCGCCCGACGAGCAAGCCATTTTCCAGCAGCTCGCGGTCGCGCGGGTCGAGGCTGTCGATCGAATCCTGAAGCGCGCGCAGCGCCGGCTTGCCGCCGAGCTGCTCGATCACGTTGTCGTGCGAGCGGGTGATGATCATCGGGTTGCCGATGGGCCGGCAGCCCTGGCTGACGATGGTTTCCACCGCGATCGGCCCGCTGAGGCTCATTCCCACCAGCCCGCGATCGAAGCGCTGGTCGTTTCGGAACAGCAGATTTTCGCCCGGCTGCTGCGCGCTGCTGGCCATGCCTCCAACCAGCGGTACGCCCGCCGCGTGCTGGTCGAGCGCAGCCATGAAAGGATCGATCGGCGTCGTGAACGGATCGCCCATGGCGATGATCGCGCGGGTCTGCGGGCCGATTCCGACGCGGTCGATCAGTTGTTCCTGGTCGTTGAGGATTTGCCGCCAGTCCGATCGCTCGCCGATATGAAACGGGTGCAGCCGCACGTCCGGCAGCGCCGCCGCCAGGATCGCAATGCCGGGAGCGCGCTCGATCTCCCGATCGCCCCCGATCACTCCCTCGGCAGAGCACCCGATCAGCGCCTGCGGGTCCAGCTCGAGCCAGAGCCGCTCCAGGATGTCGTCGGCATCATCGGCATAGTGGCCGGTGACAAAGGCAAAGACCGCGTCGACCTGCCCGCCGGTCGCTTCCTGCGATTGCCCGATCACCCCCTCGACCGCCTCCCGCGTGGATTCGTCGTCACTGACGGCAGCGTGAAATCGCATCGGCGCATTGTGCCCACGGGCATGCTTCACCGGCAAGTGCGCTGCGATGCAACAGGTCCAGACAAATGTATCATCGACACCCGTTTTGGAGAGTGCTCCAAAATTGTCCTAATTACATTATTCAATTGATCTTACGACATCATATGGAGCATAAGTAATGCAGCACTTTGCAACAAAATGCATCATTTTTTGAGGTCGCGTGCAGATGATGCATCCCCGCATACCATCGCTCCAAGAATGGCCGGCAGGGCTTCGACAAACCCGCTGCGGGCCATGACCCGATCCAAGCCCATCTCACGTGCCCTGGCAATGGTTTCGGCATCAACGTGCGAGACGAATCCGACGACCGCCGAGCCGGTTGAGCGTCGCCACGCCGCGGCGGCTTCGAGCGCGCCGGCAAGGTTCAGGTCCACTAGCAGCAGTTGGCTGGCCTGGTCGCCCAGCGCCGCCGGGTCGCGGATTACACGGATGGCCGCTCCCGTGGCCTTGGCCACAGACGTGATCCGGGACACGAACATCAGGTCGCGCACCAGCGCCAGAACTTTGGGCTCGGACGATTCTTCCATGAGGTCATTCAACCCCCGCGCCGTCGATCGGGCAAGCGACGAACTTCCGATAATATCTCATCGGACGCCGGGGATTTTGCCGAAATGACCGTGGGAAGGGATTGTCGGCCGGCCGGGCCATCACGGTCCGCGCCCGCGCCGCCGAAGGTACGCGGCCATGGATTTAGCAACCCTGTTCGGACTGCTGCTGGCCTGGGGCGCGGTCTTGTTTTCGATGTTCCACGCGTCCGAAGGGGCGATGGGGGCGTACTTCAAGCCGCCGGAAATTTTCCTGGTGTTCGGCGGATCGCTGGGCGCGGCGATGCTCTCGATGCCGCTGCACACCGTCACCGGCGTTGTCGCCTACGTGAAAAAGTGGGCCCTGAACAAGGACGCCCACATCGATCACCTGATCAAGGAGATGGTGCAGTACGCCGAGACCGCGCGGCGCGACGGGGTTCTGGCGCTGGAGTCGGTGGCCCGCGACGCGCACGATCCGTTTCTCCGCCGGGGGCTTCAGCTCACCATCGACGGCACCGACCCGGAAATCATCGAACGCATCCTCCGCATCGAAATCGACGCCACCACCGAGCGGCACAAGCACGGCAAGCATTTCTTCCACACCATGGCCAAATTCGGCCCGGGCTTCGGCCTCATGGCCACGCTCATCGCCCAGGTCGCAATGTTCCGCCACCTCGACGGCGACGCCAGCGTGATCGGCCAGGCCCTGGCCATCGCCCTCACTGGCACGCTGTATGGATGCATCCTCCAGAACCTGATCGCCGGTCCCGTCGCCGAGAAGCTCATGTTCCGCTCGCAGGAGGAAATCTTCGCCAAGGAGATCATCCTCCAGGGCGTCCTGAGCATCCAGGCCGGCAACAACCCCCGCGTCGTCGAAATGCAACTGCTCAGCTTCCTCAGCAGCCGCCAGCAGGAGGCAATGCCCAAAGCCGCATAGGAGGCCAAATGACGAAACTCGAATGACGAATGACGAATCAAATTCGAAATTCGAATGGCCGAAGCTCGAAACTGCCGCCCGGCAGGGTCTTCGTTTCGTCATTCGGGCCTCCCATCCGCGATAAATCGCGGATGGGAACCCTATTTCGGTCATTCGGATTTGATTCGTCATTCGTCATGCGTGCTTCGTCATTCCCGGCTTGAGGTGAACTCTATGGCGAAGTGCAACAAATGCCCCGAATGCGAAGAATGCCCCGAGTGGATCTTCACCTTCGCCGACCTGGTCATGCTGATGATGGGGTTCTTCGTGATCCTGTGGGTGCTCAAGCCGGCGCCGGGGAAAGCGGACGACAACCCTTCGGCCAACGACGACTGGATCGCCGTCGCCGCGGCGGTGCGCGAAGCGTTCGGCTATCTCCCCGATCCCCACAGCAAAGACCCCGTCGACCTGCACATGCTGCTCAAGAAGATGCACACCATCAACCCGGTGAAGGGGCCGAAGCTCGGTAGCCGCAATCGCGTCGAGCAGCGCTCCGCCGACGGCACCGATCCCGAAGTGCAAACCATCCGCGACGGAAAAAATACCGTGACCGGCGGCCGACTCCTCTTCGATCGCGGCCAAAATACGCTTTCTCCCGAAGTGCAGGCGGCGCTGGATCAGATCGCCGGCCAAATCCGCGGGCATTTCACCATCGTGCGCGTCAAAGGCCACACCGCCGCCGATGATCTGCCGGAAAACGCCACCGCACAGCAGAAAATGGAGCTGTCGGTCCGGCGGGCACAGGCCGTCGTCGACTACCTTGCCGCTCACGGCGTCGATCCACAGGTGCTGCGCCTGGAAGGCTGTTCCACCTTCGAGCCGGTCAAACTTCGCGCCTACACGGCCGATTCCGTGGCGCTCAATCGCCGGGTCGAGGTCGAAGTCACAGCAACGCTGGTCGGCCAGAGACAGGGCAAGGGCGACGGCGAAGCTCCGTTGCCTTCCTCACAGCCGGTTGACACGCATTAGCTCGGATCAGCTCGCCTGCGCGCCCGCCTCCAAGCCGCTTATTAAGATGACAGGCTGACGTGGCCGGGACACCCTGTCCCGAAAAATAGTCGCGCTCGGTTGTCGGCGCCGTCAGACTTCTCCCGAGAATTAATTTTTTTCACGTTAAAACCCCCAGATTTCCACTGCGAAAACATTTTGGCGCTCCCGCGGGCTATTTTATCCGCCCTTGGAGGCATACTCTTTGCTCGGCACATGCAGTGACGGGGAGTGTCTGGGATCGATTCGAGTGGTAGTTCAGGTGAGGTCCTCATGAAACATCAAGAAGTGAAACCGGGGAACAAAACCGTTTCGCTTTCCGCGCCGGGTGGGCAGACCAACACGCCGTGGGGCAAAGCGGACGACAAACGTCCAGACACGCCTGTGCCCCCACCCGTTTGGACGCGCTACATCGACAGCCGTCTCAAACAGTTTTGTGCTCGTTAAGATCGGAACCATCGACCGACGCTTGACCTCGGCTCGATGATCGTGCGGCTTTCATGCCTGACGGCCAGGCGGTTTGAAAGACAAACGAAGTTTTGGTTTCGCGCAGGCGTTGAATCGCTTGCAAGGAAGGATGTACGCGCATGGTTGGTGCCACAGAGACAGTTTCGACACAGCCTGCGCATGGCGCCGGCCCCGAGTCGCTGCCGTTTGGGCAGTTCGTCTTCGGCTCGGGGATCGAGTGCTCGTTTTTGCCGCACATCAACGTCGACCAGTTCCGCTGGACGCAGCACGACCGCTTTTGGCGCGAAGATCTGCGTCGGGCGCGGGAAGAACTCGGCATCACCACCCTGCGCTATGCTTTCCCCTGGCACGAGCTCGAGCCCCAGCGCGGCAAATTCGACTGGGCCTACAGCGATCAGCGGATCGAGGAATTCGATCGGTTGGGAATCAATGTGATTCTCGACGTGATGCACTTCGGCACGCCGCTCTGGCTCAAGCAGGCCGTCGGCGACCCGGAGTTCCCGGAGTCCCTGGAGGGTTACGCCGGGCAGCTCGTGAGCCGCTACCGCGGCAGCGTCAAGGGGTGGTGCCCGTTCAACGAACCGCTGGTCAGCGCGCTGTTCAGCGGGGATTTCGGTTTCTGGCCCCCGCACAGCCGCAAGTGGCGCGGCTACATGCCGGTGCTGAGCCGGATCGTGCAGGCGACCAACCGCAGCATCCGCGCCATCCGCCAGGCGATGCCCGAGGCGACCGTCATCCTCTGCGACGCCGCGGAAAACTTTAAGACCCGCACGCCCGATCTCCAGACCGAGGTCCAACGCCGCAATCTCCGCCGCTTCGTCGTCATGGACCTGCTGACCGGCCGCGTCGACCGCTTCCATCCGCTGTTCTCCTGGCTCACCAGCTACGGCATGAGCGAATTGGACATCGAGTGGCTCCGCTCCAACCCGCAGGTCCCCGACGTGCTCGGCCTGGATTATTACCCGCACAGCGACTGGCAGGTCGCATTTGAGAACGGTTACGTCCGTCAGCGTCGTGCCGACAATCCCGTCGGCCTCTATGGTGTCGGCACGGCCTACTACAATCGCTACGGCATTCCGCTGATGCTCACCGAGACCTCGGTGGATGGGAAACCAATCAATCGCGAGATCTGGCTCGACACCACGCTCGATCACATCCGCCAGCTGCGCCAGGAAGGCATCCCCATGTTCGGCCTGATCTGGTGGCCGATGATCGACCAGCTCGACTGGGACGGCGCCCTCACCCACCGCATCGGCAAGGTCCACCAGGTCGGCCTTTACACGCTGAACCGCCAGAAGGACGGCACGCTGGTCCGCGCCAAAACGCAGCTCGTCCGCCAGTTCCAGGACGCCATGGCCGCCGGCGAAAAAAGGATCGGCAAGCTCGAGCAGATCGCCATTCCGGCCGGCGTCGACGACGAGCAGCTTCCGCCGCTGGGGGAATGGGCCACGCTTACCCAATTCGAGATCCACCCGCTGAGCCAAGGCGTCGAGCTGGAGCCCGGCTCGCGCATCACCACCGCCGATGCCTCCGGCGCCAAAAGCAAAGCTAATGGCAACGGAAATGGAAACGGCCACGCAACAACGGTGGCCTCGCGCGTCAGCGCCGATCCCGCCCCCGGCCTGGCCGCCGAGCCCGGTGTCACCAGCTCCGGCCAGATCGAGATCGCCGGCGACAAACAAACCGACCGCTACGGCATCGTCGTCTTCAGCCATCTCCGCTGGGGCTTCGTCTGGCAACGCCCGCAGCAATTCCTCTCACGGTTCGCCAAAAAGCATCAGGTCCTCTTCATCGAGGAGCCGTTCTTCGACAAGCCAATCGGCAATGAGCCCGAACTGACGTTCCATCGCGTGATGCCCAACGTGACCGTCGTGGCGCCGCACGTCGATCGGTCCTGGAACCGCAATCCCAAGCTCCCGCAAAAGCTTTTGGAGTGGGCGAAGCAGGCAATCGAGCAGATGAACGAGACCGGCGAATTCGACCGGCCGCTGCTCTGGTACTACAGCCCGATGGACTCGGCCTGGTCGCTGGGCCATTTCCAGAATCGTGGCATCGTCTACGACTCGATGGACGAGCTCTCCCAGTTCAGCGGTGCGCCCCGCGCGCTGGTGGACAACGAAAACCGTCTGATGGAATACGCCGACATCGTCTTTGCCGGCGGCTACGAGCTCTCGCTCAAGAAAAAGAAACGTCACGACAACGTCCATTTCTTCGGCTGCGGCGTCGAATATGACCACTTTGCACAGGCGCAGGACTCCTCAGCCACTATCCCGCCGGACATCGACTTTATGGCGCGGCCGGTCCTCGGCTGGTTCGGCGTGGTTGACGAGCGCGTCGATTACAACATGGTCGGTGAAATGGCCAGGGCGCGGCCGAACTGGTCCTTCGCAATGCTTGGCCCGGTCGTGAAGGTCGATCCCAACCTGCTTCCGCACTTCCCGAACCTCTACTGGCTCGGGGGGCGCGACTACTCGGTTCTGCCCAACTACTGCCGCGCGTTCGACATCTGCATCATGCCGTTCGCGATGAACGCGTCCACCGAATACATCAACCCGACCAAGGCGCTTGAATACCTGGCGACAGGGCGACCGGTCATCAGTACGCCCGTCAAAGACGTCGTCCGCCAGTACAGCGACCTCGTCGAGATCGTCAAAACCGACGAAGAATTCATCAATGCCGCAGACCGGCTGCTGAGGAACCCGGACCGCGACCGCATCCAACGCGGCATCGACAAGGCCAGAGAGTGCGGCTGGGAAAACACCGTGGATCAGATGCAGAAGTTGATTAAGCAGGCGATCGGCAGGAGCGATCGCCGGTCCGCCCGCCGGATCACACCGCTCGATCAGGCGGAACTGGAATACGTGTTCCAGGCGACGCAAGGTTCGTGAGAACGATGTTGAATGAACAAAAAGAACGGAGAGTTGCATGACAGGAAAGATCGTCATCATTGGCGCCGGCCCCACTAGCTTGGGGGCGGCGTACCGCTTGAAGGAACTGGGGTATACCAACTTCCAGATCTACGAAAGATCGCCGTCCATTGGCGGCCTGGCCAGCAGCTTCACCGATTCCGCCGGCTTTACCTGGGACATCGGCGGCCACGTGATGTTCAGCCATTACAAATACTATGATGACGTCTTCGACAAGCTGATGGGCAAGGACTTCCAGCTCAACAACCGCGAGTGCTGGGTCCGCATGTTCAACAGTTGGGTCCCTTACCCATTCCAGAACAACATCCGCTACCTGCCCAAAGAGATCACCTACGAATGCCTCAGCGGCCTAGTGGAAGCGCAAACCAGGCGCGATCATAAAGCGGCGAAAAACTTCCGCGAGTTTATGGACGCCGTGTTCGGCGACGGCATCGTCAAGCACTTCATGGAGCCCTACAACTTCAAGGTCTGGGCCCACCCCGCCGAATTGATGAACAAGGAATGGATCGGCGAGCGCGTCGCCATGATCGACATCAGCCGCGCCATCAGGAACGTCGTCCTGGGAACCGACGATTTCGGATGGGGACCCAATAATCAGTTCAGGTTCCCCCTCTTCGGCGGAACGGGCGAGTTCTACCGCCGCTTCGATAAGCCGCTCGAAGGCCACGTAAACCTCAACAAGGCCGTCGATTTCATCAACCTCAAGAAAAAGGAAGTCCGCTTCAAGGACGGCGAAATCGTCAAATACGACACGCTCATCAGCGCCATGCCGCTCGACAAGCTCTGCAACGACGTCCTGAACGGCGAAGTGCCGCGCGAAATCAAGAAAGCCACTGCCGGCCTGCGGCACAGCGGCGGGTACATGGTCGGCATCGGCATCAAGCAGCCCTGCCCCAGCACCAAGAGCTGGATGTATTTCCCCGAGGACAACTGCCCGTTCTACCGCGTGACGTACTTGAGCAACTATTCCCCCTTCATGACGCCGGACAAGGACCGGTACTACTCGCTGCTCTGCGAGACCAGTTACAGCGAGTTCAAGCCCGTCGACGGAAAGAAGATCGTCGACGACACCATCCGCGGCCTAATCAAGGCGGGCCTGATCAAGAAAGAGGATCAGCGCGACATCGTCGACACCTGGGCCTACCACGCCGACTACAGCTATCCGACGCCCAGTGTCGAGCGTGACGGCATTCTGGCTCAGGCGATCCCGTTCCTCGAGCAGCACGGCATCTACAGCCGCGGCCGATTCGGCATGTGGAAGTACGAAGTTTCCAACACCGACCACACCTTGATGCAAGGCGTCGAGTTGGTGAATCGGCTGCTGCTGGAGGAGCCGGAGACGACGATCGGCATGAAGTACGCCAGCACCATCGACGGCCGCAACGCCGCCGTTCACGAGCGGTCCGTCGTCGCCGGTAGCGGCGAGAAGCGATCCAAAGCTTCGCCGGACCCGGCCCCGGCGGCATCGCATCCCGGTCAAGCCTCGTCGGCCAGCATCCGCGAGGTGGTGAGGAGCATCGAGCGTGAGATCCGCGCCGGCGGCCCCGGCGACAAGCCCGAATCCCACATCTCCGAAGAAGAACTCGGCATTGCCAGCAAGGAGTCCGCCGATGCGTAAAGTCCAGCCCGAACCGGCGCCGCGTTACCCCGGCCAGGACGCCGCCCTCCGCAACCGACGCGGCTCCTGGACCAAAAAGACCAATCCGGACCGCCCCGCGCGTTCCGGACCCAGGCGGGCGTGACACCTCACCCACGCCCGCCGTTTTTTCTCCCCGCCGCCCGCGCAGACGGACACCAATGTGCCCGCTTTGCGGCGTCAACGACGAATCGCCACAGATTCACACAGATGAACACAGATAAGATGCCTGTGGCATGGGCATCCTGCCCATGCGTAGCGCTTCTCATGGGCAGGATGCCCATGCCACAGGTAGCCAACTCATACTTCGGATTTCATCTGTGTCCATCTGTGTTTATCTGTGGCGATATTTCAGTTTCTCTCGGATCTCCGCCTTTTTTGCCCGAGCGGTTTCCCCGCCAACCGATCAACGATGTTTCGTCCGACCTGCGCGCCGGGCATGTTCCGGAGCCGCGGACAATTTTAATCCCGCGGCGCCGCTCATTACGGCTGGCGCGGCCGTCACCGTCTTTTCCCCGCTTACGTTTTGCGCCTTGACCGGACCCATCGCGCCGGCGGCGTACGTCGCCGCGGCGGTCTGATTGCCCAGGCTCGTGTTGAGCGTGAACAGCAGCGCCTGAAGATCGGCGCTGTTGACCTGCCCGTCGTAATTGAAATCGCCCTGGTCCCATGAACCGGCCCTGTTGAGGAACGCCAGCAGGATCTGAAGGTCCGCGCTGTTCACCTGCCCGTCGAGGTTGGCGTCGCCGGCCAAGGTGTATTTCAACTCGATGGTATTCGGCGTGGTGTTGACGCCCTGGCCGTCGGATGAGTCGGCGTAGCCGATCGCCGTATTGTGGTTCGGGTTGTTCCCCGCGGGAATTGAGGTAATTGCACCGGTGGAAGCAGACGCCGTCCCGTTCCAGGCGCCGTTGTTGTAGCCGACCTGAAGGTAGCTCTTGATGGCCGCGATCGGATCCGATGCCAGCGAGACATAACTGATGAACACCGTGTAGTGTGTCGGCGTCCTGCAGCAGCGTGATACTGTCGGAGTTGGAGCTGCCGTTGATGATGTCCTGGGGAGTCGAGACGGTGTAGGCTTGGCCGGTGAAGTTGGCGTTGGAGTTGCCCAGCAACACGCTCACGGTTCCGGGGAACGTGTCGTCGGCAGCTACCAGGTCGGGCCGGCCGTCTCGATTCACGTCCGACACCGCGACCGACCGCGCGCCCGAGCCGGCGGCGAAGGTCTGCTGGGGCCGGAAGGCGCCGTTCCCAATGCCAAGCAGCACGCTCACTGTGTTGTCCTTGAGATTGGCGACAACCAAATCGGGCCGGCCGTCGCCGTTCACGTCCGACACCGCGACGGATCGCGGGCCGGTGCCGGTAGCGATGGTCCGCTGCGTCTGGAAAGTGCCGTCGCCGGCGCCCAGTAGAATTCCCACGGTGTTGCTCTCATAGTTGGCAACCACCAGGTCGGGCTTCCCGTCGCCGTTCAGATCCGCGATCGCGAGGCTCTCCGGCTCTAAACCCGTGGCGAAGGTCTGCTGCGGCTTGAACGTGCCGTCGCCATTTCCCAGCAGCACGCTCACTGTATTGGCGATCACGTTGGCGATGAGCAGGTCGGGCCTTCCGTCGCCATTCACGTCTGACACCGCGACGAACAATGGGCTTTCACCCGTAGGGAACGCCTGTTGGGCTTCGAACGTGCCGTCCCCGTTGCCCAGTAAAACGCTCACGGCGTTGCTGTTGATGTTGGCGACGACGAGGTCTGGCCTGCCGTCGCCATTCAGGTCGGACACCGCGATCGAGACGGCATACTTTCCCACAGCGAAGGTCTGCCGGGTTTGAAAGGCCGCGGCCGTGCCCGGCTGGAGCGGGTTGCCCAGGGCGTCCTTGATGCTCCCGTCGTCCACGAGGTTCAAACCGAGTGTGCCGGTGCCCGAAACGCTGTTGACGCTCACGGTATAAACCGCGCCGCAGCCGCTGACCGAGACGTCCGTGCCGATGACGCCGACGCTGCTCGCCACCGCAAAATCCGTGGGATCCACGCCGGTTACCGGCTCGCTGAACGTGACGGTGAAGTTGGCGCTGCCGGTTGTCAGGAGCCCGGCGGGATTGCTGCGATTGATCGACCGCACGACCGGCGGCACGTCGCCCATCAGCCTCCACACACCGTTGTAGTTCGCGTCGGCGACGACCAGATCGGGCCGGCCGTCACCGTTCAAATCCGCCACCCCGATCCAGGTCGGCGACGAACCCCCTGCGAGGCCGAAGGTCTGAAGCGCCTGGAACGTGCCGTCGCCGTTGCCGAGGCGCACACCCACGTTGCCAGGAGATTCCTGGTTGGTGAACACCAGGTCCGGCTTCCCATCGCCGTTCACGTCGGCCACGGTTACGAAAAACACGCTGTCGGCGAATTGGTCGAGTGCGTAGGTCTACTGCGGCTGAAGGGTCCCGTCCCCCTTGCCCAGCAACACACTCAGGGGCTGCTCTTCGTTGACGGCCACCACGTCGAGCTTGCTGTCGCCATTGAAATCCGCCACCGCGGCACCGACCGGCAGCCCGGAAAGGAACATCCGTTCCGATTGGAATGTCCCGTTGCCATTGCCCAGCATCACGTTCACGGTGTGGTAGTCGCTGGCGAAAACCAGATCGGGCTTGCCGTCCCCGTTCATGTCCGCCACCGCGATCGCGTCGGCGCCGTGGAGCGTCGCCACGGTCAACGGGGCGTGGAACGTTCCGTTGCCGTTGCCCAGCAGAATGCTTATTCCCCAGCAGCACGCTGACGGTGTTGTTGTACTCATTGACCGCCAGCAGGTCCGGCCTGCCGTCTCCATTCACGTCCGCGACCGTAACGGAGCGGGGTTTTGGGGTGGCAAAGGTTTGTTGGGCCCCAAACGACCCATCTCCGTTGCCCAGCCGCACACTGACGTTGTTGCCGCTGTAGTTGGCGAGCACCAGGTCCGCTTTGCCATCGCCATTCAAGTCGGCCACCGCGCCGGGGCCGGGCCGGAAGCCCATGGAGTCGAAGGCGCCCTGCTGGAACGCCGCGATCACCGCCGCCAGCAGCACCGCCGTTCCAGCCCTTCCGCCTGAACGCGGAAGGCCGCCCTCAGTCGATCATTGCTTTTGATAGACTTGCGATGAACGTAGCTTTTCAGGTCACGAAGACACTTCCCCGACTCCCCGACGCGCGGCGACGACATGCTTTTCTCCCGTGAGATGACGGACGCGCAATTCACACGTTCCAAACCGGCGGGTCCCGCCGGACCGGCGCCGCCCACCCCTCGAACCCCACCCCAGATCG
>DATHPP010000538.1:0-25725 GCA_035483795.1 Tepidisphaeraceae bacterium
GCTCCTGATCGGTGGAACGATGGGATACTACGGCGGCGCCTTTGACCTGCTGAGCATGCGGACCATCGAAATCGTCGAGGCCCTGCCGCGCCTGGTGCTATTGATTACGATCTCCGCACTGGCCCGGCACCGCAACATCTATCTGATGATGGCGATCATCGGACTTACCGGGTTCACGAGCTATGCGAGGTTTGTGCGGGCCGAGTTCCTGAGCCTGCGGCAGCGCGATTTCGTGCAGGCGGCGATTGCCGCGGGATACCCCCAGTATCGGATCATTTTCCGCCAAATGCTGCCCAACGCGCTCACTCCCGTTCTGGTGAGCACGACGTTCGGGGTCGCGTCGGCAATTCTGTACGAAGCGACGCTGAGCTTTCTGGGCTTGGGATTGGTGGATGAGCCGAGCTGGGGCGCACTTCTGGAGCAGGCGCGGGCGGGTGGCAATGGATTTATCTGGTGGATCGCCCTTTTCCCGGGGCTGGCCATCTTTCTCACCGTCTTCTCGTATAATCTGATTGGTGAAGCCGCCCGCGACGCGCTCGACCCGAAACTGCGAAAGAGGGATTGATGACACGCCGTTGTGACACGGGTTTGTAACCCGTGCCGGCGGCGATTGAATGAGAGTCCATTTGCCATGGCGAGGTATTCGCACGTTGGCGTCGCCAGCACGGGTTGAAACCCTGGTTGAAAACCCGTGTCACGAGAAACCATCATGCCGCTGCCGCTCTTGCAGGTGTCCAATCTCAACGTCGGGTTTGAAACCAATCGCGGATTGCTGCGCCCGGTGCGCGATGTTTCGTTCTCCATTTATCCCGGCCAGACCGTTGCCCTGGTGGGCGAAAGCGGGTGCGGAAAATCGGTGACATCCCTTTCGATTCTGCGACTGATCCCCGAGCCGCCCGGCAAAGTGCTCGGCGGGCAGGTCCTCTTCGAGGGCCGCGACCTGCTTAAGCTCCACGAACGCGACATGCGCTCCGTCCGCGGCAAAGACATCGCGATGATCTTTCAGGAGCCGATGACCTCGCTCAATCCGGTCTATACGATCGGCGACCAGATCGTCGAAGCCGTCACGCTCCACCAGGGCGTCTCGCAGGATCAGGCTTACCGCATCGCGGAGGAGGCGCTGCACGACGTCGGCATCGCCGACCCGCACCGAAGGCTTTCGGAATACCCCCACCAGATGTCCGGCGGCATGCGGCAGCGCGTCATGATCGCCATGGCCCTCTCGTGCCGGCCCAAGCTGCTGATCGCTGATGAACCCACCACGGCGCTCGATGTGACGATCCAGGCGCAGATCCTCGAGCTGCTCCGCAAGCTCCAGCGCGACCGCGGCATGTCGATCCTGCTGATCACGCACGACCTGGGCGTGGTCGCGGAGAACGCGGATGTAGTCAACGTGATGTACGCCAGCCGGATCGTCGAGGTGGCGACGGTCGAGGACCTTTTCGACAAGCCGCAGCATCCCTACACCGAAGGGCTGTTCCGCTCGGTTCCCAAGCTGGGTCATGAGGCGGAGCGATTGTTGACGATTTCCGGAACGGTGCCCAATCCCGCAAAATTTCCCGCCGGGTGCAAGTTTCACCCCCGCTGCCCGCGGACGCGCGAGCTTGCCGGGCCGCGCGGCGCCGAGGAGGTGGTGACGGTTCGCGCCGCCGAGGAAACCGCGAAGGTCATGAAGGTCTGTGCCCAGGACGAGCCGCTCCTGCACGAAGTCCAGTCGCAGCATTGGGCGGCGTGCCATTTTGCCGAGAATTACCCCAAGGCGCCGACGACGGTGCCGCAGCTCGATCATCGGCGGCAGGTGATTGCGGAAGTCATCGACGCCTCCGGAGACATTCCGCTGGGAACGCCCGTGATGCAGGAGATCATCGAATGAGCGACGGGGTTTCCGGGGTCGTGGCTTACGAGCGGCCGGCGGCAGGCGCGATGGCCTCCGCGCCCGATGCCGGCACGCCGTTGCTTGAGGTGCGCGACCTCACAACATGGTTCCCCATCCGTCGCGGCATCCTTTCGCGGACCGCGGGCTTCGTCAAGGCCGTCGACGGCGTCAGCTTCGACATTCAGCCGGGCAAGACGCTCGGGTTGGTGGGGGAATCGGGCTGCGGCAAGACGACCGTTGGGCGCACGATCCTGCGCCTGATCCCGCCCACCGGCGGGTCGGTCCGCTACAAGGGCGAGGACTTTTTCGCGTTTCAAGGACGCCAGCTTCGCCAGATCCGCCGGCAGATGCAGATCGTCTTCCAGGACCCGGTCAGCAGCCTCAACCCGCGCATGACCGTCGGCAACATCATCGGCGAGCCGCTCGAAGTGCACGGCATCGCCCGCGGGACCGCCAAAAATGAGATGGTCGGCGCCCTGCTCGCCCGCGTCGGGCTCGATCCCTCCTACGCCTCGCGCTATCCGCACGAGTTTTCCGGCGGGCAGCGCCAGCGCATCGGCATCGCCCGCGCCCTGGCCCTTTCGCCCGATTTCATAGTATGCGACGAGCCGGTCTCCGCCCTCGACGTTTCGATTCAGTCGCAGATCCTCAACCTGCTGGACGACCTCCAGAAAGAACGCGGCATCGCCTACCTGTTCATCGCGCACAACCTGGCGGTCGTGGAGCATTTCTCGGATGAGGTTGCGGTGATGTACCTGGGCCGCATCGTCGAAAAGGCCGCGGCCCGCGAGCTGTATCGCAACCCCAAGCACCCCTACACCGTCGCGCTGCTTTCCGCGGTCCCCGAGCCCAACCCGCGGCCGAAAAAACGCCGCATCGTCCTGCCCGGCGAAGTTCCTTCGCCCTCGAACCCGCCGACGGGCTGCGCATTCCATCCCCGTTGTCCGCTGACGCGGCAGAAGGCCGCCGAGTCCAGCGACGCCGACACGATCCAGATCCAGACCGCCGGCCACGTCGCCCGCGTGATGTGCAAGTGCGTCCAGGAAAGCCCCCCGCTCGAAACCAAGCAAGGCGCCCCCGGCCACGTCGCGGCGTGCTGGTTTACGCAGTGAGCAGCGCATCGATCGCCTTCCCCTTGCCGTCCCTGGTGACGTAGAAGGGGCGGCTTTCGATGTCGTAGGCGAGGCGGGGGGAGATGCCAACGGCGCGGTAGATCGAGGCGTGCAGGTCTTCGATCACGACTCGGTCGCTGATGGTTTTGCAGGGGCGCTCGTCGGCGGTCTGGCCGTGGAGGTAGCCCTGCTTGACGCCGCCGCCGAATAGAAGGACACAGCCGGCGTCAGTAAAGTGGCGGTGCATGCCGTAGAACTTGGGGGAATCGATTTTGTCAGGCACGCGGACCTGATCGCGGACGAGCTTGTTGGGCTTTCCTTCGATCAAGGCGTCGCGGCTGAACTCGCTGGCGAGCACGATCAGCGTCCGCTTGAGCAGGCCGCGTTCTTCCAGGTCGAGAATGAGCTGCGAGACCGGGCCATCAATCATCGCCTTCATGGCGGCGGCGCGGGAGTGGCCGTTCTCGTGCGTGTCCCAGTTGAGGAAGGGGATGTATTCGGTCGTGACTTCGATGTAGCGGGCGCCCACTTCGGCCAGCCGCCGGGCCAGCAGGCAGCCGAGGCCGAAGCGGCCGATGGTCTTGCTTTCGTAAGAGCCGTCGCGGCCCTGGCGGGTGTTGAGATTGGCCGGGTCGAAATCCGCCGGCACGTACTTCATCACCGATTCCTTCGGCTCCAGCGACAAATCGAACGCCCTGGCGGCGGGGGAGCTGAGCAGCCGATGCGCGTTGTCCATCGAACGCAAAAACGATTCGCGCTGGTACGAGCTGATCTGATCGGCGGCGGGGCTGGATTCCAGCAGCTTGCGGTAGAATTTGTCGCGGCTCTCGAAACGGTCCGGCGTCATCCCCGCCGGGGGGCGGACCGCGGCGGCGGCGTCCTGCGGGTAGGGAATGTTGAACGGACCGTACTCGCTTCCCAAAAAACCCGCCGTGGTGAACGCTTTCACCTCCTCGCCCTCGCCGATGTCGAAACGCTGGCCGATGTTGATGAACGCGGGTACTGCGGGATTGAGCGGCCCGAGCGTGCGCGCGATGACCGCGCCAATGTGCGGGGCTGCCACCGTCTGCGGCGGGGCGTAGCCCGTGTGCCATTGGAACTGGTGCCGCGAGTGCAGGATGAAGCCCAGATCACCGGCGGTGTAGGAGCGGATCAGTGTGCCGCGATCCATCACCTTCGCCATCTTCTCCAGGCCCTGGGAGAACTTGATGTTGTCCACGGCGGTGTCGATCGCCGGGAAGGTGCTCAGAAGGCCTTTGGGCTCCATGCCTTTCTCGAACGGCTCGTAATGCTTGGGATCGAATGTTTCAGTGTGGGCCATGCCGCCGGCCATCCAGAGGACGATGACGGTGTCGGCGGTGGGGGTGATCTTCTCCAGCGGCTCGGCGGCATAGAGCCGCGGCGCGCGGGCGGCCAGCGCCGCCAGCGTGGCGGCGGATGCGGTCTTGAGAAAATCCCTTCGCGTGCAGGAGAATGGGCTCATATGTTTCCCGTGACACGGGTTTTTAATGCTGATGGCTTTCCAAAATGGATCGCCGCTCGCATCCGTGTTGCACCCGGCACGGGTTAAAAACCCGTGTCACACTCACGATCCCTCAGTAAATGAAATCGAACTCCGGCGACATCGTCATCACCCAGAGGAAATCGGCGACAGAGGCTTCCTTGACCGGGTCGCCCAGAAGCTCGGTTGCGAGTTTCAGCTCGGAATCATCGGGAGCGCGGCCGAGCAGGTGGCGGTAAATCCGGATCACCCACGCCTGTGGGTCCTTGGCGGCCTGCGGCGCCAGCCTGCGGGCGGCGCGTTTGATCCGCTCATTGAATGAATTCCCATTGGTCAGCTCCAGGGCCTGGAGGGTGGTCGCCGCGGTGATGCGGGTGGTCATCACCTGCTCGCGGGTCGGGCGGTCCAGGGCGGACATCAGCGTGTCCGCCGCCATCAGAGGAGCGCGGATGTGCCCGGGTTGGACCGCTGTGGAAATCGCGTTGCGAAACGGCTCGGCGATCTCGATCGGCTCGTTGGCGAAGTCGTTTCGCGTGATCGGTGGAAGGGCCGGGCCTTCATCCACCGGCGCCACGCCCTCCGGTAGCGTGACCACCGGCAGCCATTCCGAATCGTCGTAGACGGCTTCCTTGTATTTTCCTTCTGGGGCGCGCCACGTGCGCCAGGTGTCGTCGGTGGTCATCTCGGTGAACTTGCCGTCGTCGTTGACGAGGCGCAGGTAGAAGCCGACGCCGCTCACCGTGTTGAGGTGATTGCGCGAGGCCTGGTACTGCTCGACCTCGGCGTCATTCAGGCTTTTGCCGGTGTGGCTGGAAACATCGAGCACGACGACGTTGCGGCCGACCACGAGGTTGGGCCGCAGGTCCAGAAGCATGATGCGGCCAGCGCGTTCACCGTCGGAGCGGACGACCGCGACCCCTTTGCCGTTGACCCACGCCGAGAGGCTCTGGCTTGCCGCGACGGCGGCGTAGGCCTCGCGCGGAAGCTTGTCGAGAATGAACGTCTTGCGGAACGACACCTTGTGCCGCGGAAGCACGTCGCGCGGATCGATGTCCGGCTTCTTATCGTCCGCCGAGGCGTCGTCGGGCTTTTTCGCCTCTGCGTCGGGCTTTTTCGCCTTGTCGTCCGGCTTCTTCGCTTTGTCATCCGGCTTTGTTGCGTTTGGGTCCGGCTTGTTTGCCTTGTCGTCCGGTTTCGGGGTCTTCTTGACGTCCGGCTTTTTCTGCAGCGGATAGTTGAATCTCGCCTGATCATCCGCCCGCGCCTGGCCCTGATCGACGGGCTCGTCGGTCCAGATCCAGATCGGTTTTGTGGTCGGCCCGGTCAGCCCCGCGTCGGTGAAGTTGATGTCGAGGGTATCGGGAAATCGCGCCCAATCGTCGGTCAGCTCCGTGATCGCATCGCAGAACTGCTCGGCGGTCAGCCGGCGGAGCAGCGGGCTGCGGAAAACATACTGCTCTTTGGTCGCCGGGGCGTCGCTGCCGGGGAGCTGATATGCCTGCGAGGTCATGATCAACTCGATGGTGTGCTTGAGGTCGTAACGGTGGGCGGCCAGATCGTCGGCGAGCCAGTCGAGCAGGTCCGGGTCCCAGGCCGGTTTGTCCATGTCATCGACCGGCTCGACCAGCCCGCGGCCCATCAGCTTCGCCCACAGCCGGTTGACGATCGTGCGCGAAAGCCGGCCGTTCTTCGGGCTTGTCAGCAATTGCGAAAGCTCTTTCATCCGCCCGGCCCGGTCGGCTTTGGTGTCGATCGTTCCGAGCTGCGGGTAGAGCGCTCGGGCAACCGACATCTGTCCGGTCGGCTGGTCGCAGTGGACCAGCTCGAGCGGCCCGTCGCTGAAGACCGCCGCCAGCCCGTAGGCGTCGGCCAGCGTGTAGTCGTTGACGAAGCTGTCATGGCACGAGGCGCACTTCAGATTGACCCCCATGAAAACCTGGGCGGTGTTCTGCGCCGCCTGCATCGGCGGGAGCTGGCTGGCGTTGACCGTGCCGCGCCAGATGATGCCGCGGGAAAAACCCTCGCACTGCTTCGGCGGGTCGACGAGCTGGGCGACGAACTGATCGTACGGCTCGTTCTTGACCAGCGCCTCGTAGAGCCAGCCGGTGATCTGCCGGCGGCCGCCGTCGATGAAGCCGGCGCCGCGATAGTCGTTGCGGAGCAGGTCGTTCCAGAAGGTGAGCCAGTGGTCGGCGTAGTCGCGTTTTTCGGCCAGCAGCTTATGGACGAGCTGTGCCCGCTTGTCGGGCGCCGGGTTGAAGATGAAGGCGTCGAGCTGCTCGACCGTCGGGATCAGGCCGATCGCGTCGAGGTATGCCCGGCGGGCAAAGCGCGCGTCGTCGACGACCGACAACGGCGCGATCCCATGGGAATCAAAGTACTGGGCGAGCAGCCGGTCGATGGGGTGCGGCTGGCCGACCGAAGGCAGCTCGACGACCCGGACTTTCAGGTTGTCGGGCTCCGGGCGGGCGAAGGTGATTTTCGGGTCCCAATTGGCGCCCTGGTCGATCCAGGCCCGCAGCAGGCCGACCTGCTCGGGCGTCCATTTCTTGCCCTTCTTGGGCATCTGCTCGTCGGGATCGACGCCGGCCACCAGCTTGACGACGTTGCTCTCGGCGCTCTTGCCGGGGGTCGCCGCCGGACCGCTGTCGCCGCCCTTGAGGAACGATGCGCGGGTCTCCAGGCTTA
Organism: Tepidisphaeraceae bacterium; assembly: GCA_035483795.1. Taxonomy (GTDB): domain Bacteria; phylum Planctomycetota; class Phycisphaerae; order Tepidisphaerales; family Tepidisphaeraceae; genus DASXMX01. Next base: position 7,178 of record DATHPP010000538.1, read on the forward strand.
AACCCCCTTTGGTCTTGCCTTTGGCGTGGCATTGGATGCAACTGGATTCGAATAGGGGTTTGATGTCTTTGGCGAAATCGATCTCCCGCGACGCTGGCGCAGGCAACACTGGCACAGTCTGGTCAGCCGGGCCGGCCGAGATCATGCAGGCGCAAAGGCTCAGCAGGCAAACGGACGCGCGGGATCGGGGCATACTATCAATATTGTACCGGTTCCATTTTGTTCGTGTCGTTCGTGGAAATCACGCCTTGCGGCAAAACCGTACGCGGCCTAGATTTCAATGCCATGGAGCCCTCGGTGGCCGACCTGCACAACCTGTTTTTCAAGACCTTCGGCAGCGGCGCCATGGGAGGGGGCCCCAGCCATCCGGTCCATATCATCCGCGCTCCGGGCCGCGTCAACCTGATCGGCGAACACACCGATTACAACGAAGGTTTCGTTTTTCCGATGGCGATCGAGCCGGAAGTGCGGGTTGCGTGCCGGCTTCGCGATGACGGCACGGTCCGACTCGCGTCAACCGCGTTCCAGGGGACGATTGTCGAATTCTCAGTGCAGAAGCCGATCGAGCCCGGCGAGCCTGCCTGGGCGAACTACAGCAAGGGCGTGGCGGCGGAATTGGAGGCGGCGGGAATCCCGCTCTCCGGGATCGACGCGCTGATTTTCAATACGCTGCCGGTGGGGGGCGGGCTCTCCAGCAGCGCCGCCATCGAGGTCGCCACGGCACTGGCACTGCTGACGGTAAACGGGCTGGGCGACATGGACCGCAGCCGGCTGGCGCTGCTGTGCCAGAAGGCCGAGCACGACTTTGCCGGAGTTCCGGTCGGCATCATGGACCAGACGGCAGTCGCGTCCTCCAAAGCCGGTCATGCGATGCTCCTGGATTGCCGCGATCTGTCCAAGCGGTTCGTGCCGATTGATTCGCACGACCTGCGCGTCGTCGTCGCCAATTCGATGGTGAAGCACGAGCTGACCGGCGGAGAATACGCCACGCGACGAAAGCAATGCGAGGAAGGTGTCGCATTCTTTCATCAGAAGGACCCACGCGTCAGGGCGCTGCGGGACGTGACGGTGGCCCAGCTCGAATCGGCCAAAGGGTCGGTATCGGAAGTCGTTTTTCGCCGCTGCCGGCACGTGATCACCGAAGACGGCCGGACCCGCGAGGCCGCCGCCGAGCTGACGCGGGAAAACTACGATCGCGTCGGCGAGTTGATGGTGCAGAGCCACAACTCCCTGCGCGATGATTACGAAGTGAGTTCTCCGGAGCTGGATTTTCTGGTGGATGAAGCGATGAAAGTCAAAGGCGTCTACGGCGCCCGCATGACCGGCGGCGGCTTCGGTGGATGCATCGTGGCGCTGTGCCAGCCGCGGGCGGTCGAAGCGCTGACGGCGCACCTCACCAACACGTACAAAGCAAAGTTCAACGTTCAGCCCGCGGTGTTCGCCACCACTGCCACCGAGGGCGCCAGCGTGTTGGAATAATTTGCAAGCCGGGTGCGGAGCGCAGCGAAGCCCCGGATCCCGTTGCGCTATCAGGATCCGGGGCTTCGCCGCGCTCCGCACCCGGCTTGGCAAGAGGACCACTCACGGGCTGGTAAGCGCCTCCGCAGCGGCCTCCTGAAACGCTTTGCGCACCGGGGAGTTATCGGAGTTTCCAAAGTCCCGTCGCTGAACCATCAGCACGTAGATGACGCCTTTCACGGGGTCGATCCATGCCTGTGTGCCGAACGCGCCGCCGTGGCCGAAGGTCCCGGGCGAGAGCATGGCGGTGACGCCTTGGGGCTCGCGGACGACACAGACGCCCAGGCCCCAACCGTCGCCCTCTGTGAAGCCAGTGTGGAGATCGCCGGTCTGGATCGAGCGCATTCGCCTCACAGTCTCGGGCCGGAGGATCTGGTGGCCCTCAAACGTGCCGTCGCTCAAGAGCATCTGGCAGAAGCGGCCGTAGTCGGAGGCGGTGGAGTAGAGTCCGCCGTTGGCGGCGGGATAGTGGTCGTGCGGCGTCACGGGCGAGGGCGCGGCTTCGAGTTTGTCTCCAGCCTTGCGGTAAGTCACCGCGAGGCGACGGGCCTGTTCCGGGCTGGGATAAAACGTCGTGTCCTTCATTCCCAGCGGCACAAAAATCCGTTCCTGGAAAAACTCGGGAAGCGACTTGCCCGAGACGACCTCGATCACCCGCCCCAGCGAGTTGATCCCCGCCTGGCAGTATTCCCATTTCGTACCCGGCTCAAAGCGTAGCGGCGCCCTGGCGTACGCGGGGATCAAATCCGCGAGCGTGTGGGCCCGGCTCGTTACGTCCCGCGGGGCTTCGAGCAGCATTCCGGAGGTATGGGTCAGCAAATGCTTGAGGGTGATGTTGGCGGGCCGGCCGTCGGAAAGCTTCAGGCTGCCCAGCTCGGGGATGTACTTGGCCACCGGGTCGTCGATCGACAGCTTTCCTTCCTGCTCGAGCATCAGGATGGACGTGGCGGTCACCGGCTTGGTCATCGAAGCGATCCAGAAGATCGCATCCGGTCGCATCGGCGTCTTGTTCTCGACGTCCGCCATGCCGACGGCCGAGAGCTGCACGAAGCGGTCGCGGGTCGCGATCAGCGTGACGGCGCCGCTGATTTCGTGATCGGCGATCGTGCGCTCGATCGCCCGCGGGACCGCGGCGAGCTTCGATTCATCAAACTCCGGTCCGGCCTTGGGAGTGTCTGCGAGAGCTTGCAAGGCGATCGCCAGAAACAGGGTGAACGACGCATTGAGGGCGTGGCGGGTCATGCCGGTAGTCTATATCGCACGGTGGCATTGAAGTAGAACCACGGGCGGCTGTGGGCTTGGTTCAGCCGGCGTGCTTATCGGCGCGCAGGAAGGCCAGTAACTGATCTTTCGACATGAACTGCCCGCGGCGGAGGATGTTCCCCTGGGCGTCGAGGATGAAGACGGCGGGAATAAATTCGACGCCGTACCGCTGGGCCGGGACCTGGGTCCCGGAGCCGTCGACGTCGAGCAGCACGGGAATGTAATCCCGTTTGACAAGCTGTTCGACCCGGGCATCCGGCCATGCCGAGCGTTTCATCTCCTGGCAGGGCGGGCACCAACTCGCGGAAAAATCGACGAGCACCGGCTTACCGGTCTGTCGCGCCTGGCGGAATCCGTCGTCCAGATTTTTCAGCCAGAGGATATTGTCAGACTTACCGCCGAGCTGTGTGCCATACACCTGGTAGAACAGCATCGCCAGCGCCAGGCAGACGAGCAGCACAACCGCGCGCCGTCCCCACACCGCCCTTTGCGAGGGACGAGGCGATAAGCTGTAGTCCATGACGTTGCTCATTGGCGGCAAAATTGTAGCACCCATAATTCCCCGGACCACCAGGGCAGTCGAACCTAAACCGGTTGTGTGATCGATCCGACACTCTTTGGGTAGGCGCCGCGCCCACAGCGCGCGGCAGGTGCAATTATCGGACGCCAGTTATGAGCACAGTGCTTGTCGTCGACGATCAGCCGGAAATGCGGTTGCTGTTCCAGCGGGTTCTGGAGAATCAGGGGTATACCGTCGTATCGGCGGAGAACGGTCAGGACGGATTGCGCGTCATCGACCAGTGCAATCCGCAATTGGTCCTGCTGGACATGGCGATGCCGCGGATGGACGGACTTGGATTTCTCCAGGCGATTCGGGCGCAGGCAAGATGGGCGAAGCTTCCGGTGATCATGCTGAGCGGGCTGATGACCGCCGAGCAGGTCGCCGTGGCGCGCGAGCTGGGCGTTTCCGACCGCCTGGTGAAGGCGGAGTTCTCAATGAAAGAGCTTCGCGCCCGGGTTGCCAAGCACGTGCCGGCGCCAGTCTCGGTTTCCAAAGCCGCCAGCGCCTGAACGCCTATCCTTCCCTCATTTCCCCGCAACGCCGAAGGGACGTGGCACAGTCGCCTCGACTGTGCCACAAGGCTTCAGCGTTGCGGCCAAACATGTCGCGGTTATCCTCTTGCCCGTGCGTTCGATTCCTGAGCAGGAGGACGGATGCGATGGACCCAGGTCGGCGTTGCATTGATCGCCGGGGCAATTGCCATGACAGCACTGCTGGAAAGTAGCGTTGCGAGCGGCCAATCGGAGCCGACCGGCGCATCCGCGGCCTTCACCTCAACCGATCCTCTGGTCCTTGACGCCCGCAAGCTGATGGATCAGGGGCAATTCGCGCAGGCCGAGAAGCTGCTCGATTCGGCGGGCCCGCAGTCCCAGCCCGCGGCGGGAGAATTGCGCGAGATCATCACCCGCATTCGCATCGCCTACCGTCTGGACGCGGCGGCCATGCTCGCCAGATTGCAGCAATCTGTCCCCGGCGCGACGCCCGATGATCTGGAGCGCTGGCGCCGCGATGGCCAGGTGCAATTCCGGTTGATCGACGGCCGCGTGGCCTACTTCGAGCGCGAGCCGAGCAACATTTTCCGATTCTGTGGTGAGGCAAAACAGCGCCGGCAGACGGCGCCGGCCGAGGCGCCGCAGTGGAAGCTGGAGGATCATCTGGCCCGCGTGATTGCCGAGGCACGGAAGTCGGGTGGCAGCGAAGTGGTGCCAATGCGGCACCGGGTTCGATACGTGTTGACGATCGCCGCCAACGCGCCGCAAATGAAGGCCGGCGCGATGGTGCGCGTGTGGCTGCCGTTCCCGCAGGAATACCTGCGTCAGCGCGATGTGAAGCTGATCGGCTCACCGCCGGCGTACAAGGTGATCGCTCCCAGCGCCTCCAGCGAGCCGCCGACAGACGGCGCGGCGCAGCGCACGGTTTATTTCGAGCAGGCGGTCGTGGACCCGGCCAAGCCGATGAGGTTTGAGGAGACCTTTGAATTCACTTCGTCGGCGTATTACCCGTCGGTGGAAGATGCCAGGGCGCGGCCGCTACCGGCGAAGTGGGGCGGCGCGTATTTGATGGAGCGCCCGCCGCACATTCGATTTTCTCCACAGCTTCGCGAGACGGTGGCGAAGATCATTGGGACCGAGACGAACCCGCTGGCCAAAGCGCGCAGGATTTTCCATTACATCGCAGCCAACATGTCCTATTGCGCGGAGGAAGAGTACAGCACGATCCCGAGTCTGTCGGAGAAGGCGTTTGCCAGCCGGCGGGGCGACTGCGGCGTGCAGTCGATGCTCTTCATCACCATGTGCCGCCTCGCCGGCGTCCCGGCCCGGTGGCAGTCGGGGTGGGAAACCAAACGGGTCGACCTCAACATGCACGACTGGGCTGAGTTCTACGTCGAACCGTGGGGTTGGCTGCCGGCCGATCCATCGTACGGCCTTCGCCAAAGCGACGATCCGCGCGTGCGCGAGTTTTACTTCGGACATCAGGATTCGTATCGAATGATCGTAAACCGCGACTACGGGGCCGCGCTCACGCCGCCCAAGTCATCCCTGCGCAGTGAGCCGCTCGATTTCCAGCGCGGGGAGGTCGAGGTGAACGGCAACAATTTGTACTTCCCATGGTGGGATTACGATTTCAACGTGGATTACCTCACAGAAGGGCCGTAAGAAGCGAGCTGGGCAGTTGAGTTCCTCGCTAAAAAATGCACATCTGCACACCATCGCAGCCGAAGTACGTATTTTGGCGCTGGCTTGAGGGCTTTGGAGCGGTAATGTTTCGATCGTCGGAGTTAAAGGAAGGTGACGGGGGACAGCCCCCTGGAATGAACTCCCTCAATTTGTGTCTGCCGTACCCGGGAGTAACCGCGTGAGCGGCCATGTCTTAATCGTTGACGATGATGCCGGAACGGGACGTCTGTTGGCCTTGCTGGTCAGGCAGCTCGGCCACAACGCGGCTTTCGTGGATAACGGGATCAAGGCCCTGGCCTACCTCGACGCTCACCACCCCGACCTGGTCATCCTCGACCTCATGATGCCCGACATTGACGGCCTGGAAGTCCTCAAGCAGGTCCGCCGCAACCCGCAGACCGCGCATCTCCCCGTCATCATCTTCAGCGCGCTGGCCGATCCGCAATTCTCCCAGAAGGCCATGACCTCGGGCGCCACCGATTACTGGGTCAAGGCCTCCGTCGATTTCCATCACCTCGGGGAACGGTTGGAAGCCTATCTTCCTGCTTCATAATCGACCTGTCGCAAAATTTGCAATCATCAACGCCGCGTGCGCATTCGCAGTAGATGGAATCGAAGGTGCCGGCGGATTCATCTCATTGCCGCCGCGGTGTCACGGATGAACCATTTCCACGGCCGGGGGGAGAGAGGCTGGTAAGCCATGCAGCTTTCCCGCCCGGATTTCGATCGGTTGCTGCGGCAATTCGAGGCAACGGCGGTCCCGGAAGAATTGCGCCGCCAGTCGCGGGTGCTGACCCGTCGACGGCTCACCATCGTTACCGATCCCGACGATCCTGACCGCCCAATGGCCGACGTCGTTCTTCGCGACATCTCCCCCGCAGGAATCGCCATCACCCACCACACCGGCATGCCGGTGGGAAAGCGGTTCGAGATGATGTTCCCTGCTGATGGCGAAGAGCGCAGCGCCATCGTCTGCGTCGTCCGCAATTGCCAGATGCTCAAGCAGCACCTGTTCCGCATCGGCGCCGAGTTCGAGGCACGAACGTAACCCGCCGATCCCCTCAGGCCCACGGACCGGCTGGCTTGCCGCGTTCCAGCTCGATCAGGCGGGCCTTGACGTCCAGGCCGCCGCCGAAGCCAACGAGGGTTCCGTCGCTGCCAATGACGCGATGGCAGGGGATGATGATCGGGATCGGGTTGCGGCCGTTGGCAGCGCCGACGGCGCGGGCGGCGCCGCCCTGGCCGATGTGCCGGGCAAGCTTGCCGTAACTCCAAAGCTCGCCAAAGGGGATGTCCTGCAAGCCGGCCCAGACACACAGTTGGAATTCCGTGCCCCGCGGATGGAGGGGAAGGTCGAACGTTTTCCTTTTGTCGGCGAAATACTCCTCGAGCTGCCGGCGCGCGTTACGCAGGACCGGATGATCATCGGCTTCGACGCTCGGTCCGAACTGATTGCGGTTGTATCGCTCCGTCTCCCAGAGCACTGCGACGAGCGCTGAATCATCGGCCAGCAACGTCAGCTTGCCGACCGGCGATTCCAGCAAGTGGCAGGAGAAGGCGGCCCGGCCGCGGCGCGGCACTGCCAAAACTGTTTCATTTGGTATCATTCTGTTTCACTCCGCTCGCCGGACGTTGAAGGTCCGCTTCAGTGATGATCCTGCCCTGATGACATTCGGTGCATTCAAGGGCGCGATCGTTGAGTCCATGCACCTCAATGGAATGCCGCGTAAGACGCCTACACTTGTCGCACCACATCATCATGGGCCTGAACTGTCTCGGGCCGGCGCTCGCACCCTTAGAAGGTCGCACGGCATGTCTGTTCCTGGCGTCGATCTCGCCCAAAGCCAGCGTCAGGATGCCCGCGGCGACCGGCGTGGCAAACAGGGCAGCGCGGACGATTGGCATATTCAGAATACGAACCGGCAGGAAGACCACCACCGGGCTGGCGACAATAAAACCTCCACAAAACCCGATACAAAAGTATCCGAATCGGACAAACATTGAGCGCCTGAACCTTTTGCCCTTTCGATAGGGCAGGACCGGCCGATCTCCAACTGCCGGCGCATCGGTTTGACTGCGGTCGTCAGTCACGGCTATTTTCCAGTCGGTGGCGACTTGGTCAGCAGAAACGCAATCAGATCGCAGAACTCATCCTTGCTCATGGTCGCCTCCAGGCCCTCGGGCATCATCGAGATAGTCTGCTGAACGAGCTTGTCGAGCTGGTCGCGGGGGATCACGTGGGTTCCGGTCGGCTCCTTGAGGACGACTTGGCGCGGCGAATCCTCGACGAGCAGGCCATTATAGAGGGTGCCGTCCTTCAGGCGGGCGACGTAGACGTAATAGGGTTTTCCAACTACCAGACTGGGATCGAGGACGTTGCTGAGGATGAGGTCGAGGTTATCGCGGCCGACACCGGTGAGGTCGGGGCCGATAGCGCCGCCGCGGCCGTAGATCGCGTGGCACTGGGCGCACTTAGCGTCGAAAACAAGCCAGCCTTTGGAAGCGTCGCCGCCGTGCGAGAGGAACAGGGTCTTGTAGCTGGCGGCGAGCTGCGCCCGCTTGGGATCGCGCTCGGTACGGACAGTGCCCCAAACCTGCGAAAGCTGCTTGGTAAGCTCGGGATCGCCCAGCTCGCTGATCGTGCGGGCGTGGTTCTCGTTCATGTTGCTCTGCTGGATTTTCTTGTCCTGGATCGAGGCCAAGAGCAATCGCGCCGAGGTCCTGGAGAGGACCAGCGAGTTGATGACCATCGGCCTCAGGTCCACCGGGAGCTGGTCGAAATGATCGAGCAGCGCTTCCGCGGCGTTGGCGTTGTCCATCGCGCCCAGCGCCGTGGCGGCGCTCTGCCGGATCAGCGTCGGGGCGGAATTGTCGGCGAGCAGGGCGGCAAAGGCGCCAATGTTTTCCGGACTCTTCTGCCGGCCCAGCGCGTGAACGAACTGGCTGCGGACCGCGGCAGGAGCATTCGGATCGGCGATGATCGTGCGGGCGGTCCGCAGGGCGACGGGGTCGTCCCACCACAGCGCGATCGCGGTTGCGGGCACGCGCGACGCACTATTGCCCGCGGCGATCTGCGAAATCCGGCTCCGCAGGGCGCCGTCGAATAATCTCGATGCCTCGGCCGGTTGGACCCCCAGCGTCTCAAACGCATCCACCACGCTCTGCAAATCCGAACGCGTCCGGCGTTCGACGGTTCCGCGAGAAAGCTGATCGGGATTCGAGGGAAGCCGTTTCGCCAGCGCCTCGACGATCTGCTGCGGCGTGCGGTTCAGCGCGTTGACCGCATCGCGAATCCAGCCGACCACCGAGTCGCCGAAGTTCTTCTGGATCGCCGAATCCTTCTCGATCTGCTGGAGGATTTGAGCGCCGTCTTTGGGAATCCGCGGGAGGAGGTTGTTGTAGATGATCTTTGGGATCAGCGGATCAGCCACATTGACTGGATTTTCCAGACTTGCCATCAGCAGCGGCATCCCATCCGGCTGCCCGAGCCGTCCCGCGGCGACGGCTACCTGCACCCGCACGTCCGGCTCGGGGTCGCGGGTCAGGGCCAGAAGCCTCTGAAATATCTCCGGCGTCGCACTCTGCATCTCTCCGGCGGCGCGCACGCCCCAATTTCGAGTGGGCTCATCGGCGCTGTCCAGGACCCGCACGTGAAATTCCGGATCGAGCTGGTGCTGGCTGACCAGCAGCCACAGCGCGTGCATGTGGGCCGGCGTCGGATCAGACGTGTCCAGCGCCATCTTCTTGAGCGTCGGCGCCATCGACTCGTCAAACCTTTCGTTCAGCACCCGCTGCGCCTGCCGTTGCCACCAGACATTGGGATGCGAGAGAAGCTTAATCAGCTCCTGCGCCGACATCTTCTGGAGATCGAACGCCGGCACCTTCGGCGGGTCGCCATAGCTGATCCGGTAGATCCGCCCGCGGGTGCGGTCGACGCCCTGTGGATCGCGGCCGGCGTCCTGGTAGCAGTGGTAGCGGTCGTACCAGTCGATGAAATACAGGCAGCCGTCCGGCCCGATCTTCTGCGAGACCGGCATAAACCAGTCGTCGTTGGCCTGGAGAAAATCGGGCGCATCGCGCTGCACATAGGTGGCGCCGTTGCGGGTGAGGGTGTCGCAGTTGATGGCGCTGCCGTGCAGGTTGCCCATGAACAGAAGTCCACGATATTCGGTGGGGAACTGATCGGCGTCGTAGATGCACAGACCCGAGTACGCGGCCATCTGGTGCCTCTGCGTGGTGATCGATGGTAGCCAATGCGTCTGCGGCGGGTAGGGCCCGCCCTGGCGCTCGTAGTAGCCACTCTGGGTCATGTGAAACAGGTGGTCGATCACGCAGCAGGAGACGAACCAGTCGCCCTGGCGGTTGTAATCCAGGCCCCAGGGATTGCTGGTCCCCTGGCAGAACAGCTCGAAGCGGTGGGTTCTGGGATGCCATCGCCAGATGGCGCAGGTGAAGTCGTCGACTTTTCCGTCGTGCTCGACGCGGGACTGGTTGAACACGCCGTTCATGCCGTAGAGCCAGCCGTCCGGGCCCCAGGTGAGGCTGTTGGGCAGCTCGTGGCGGTCGTCGCGGCCGAAGCCGGTGAGGATCGTCGTTTGCTTGTCCGCCTTGCCCGCGCCGGTGGAATCCTGGAGGAACAGGACGTCCGGCGAGTTGGTAACGTAGACGCCGCCATTGCCGATGGCGATGCCGGCGGGAATGTTCAGGCCGTCCTTGAACGTGGTGAATTTGTCGAAGTGCCCATCCTGATTCGTCGATTCGCAAACGACAATCTTGTCCTGCCCCGGCCCCGCGGAAGCGCGCGGATACTCGACCGATTCGGTCACCCAGATGCGGCCCTGGTCGTCGAATGTGAACGCGGTGGGATTCACGATATCCGGCTCGGAAGCCACCAGCGTCACCTTGAACCCCGGCGGAAGCTGCATCTTCGCCATCGCCTCCCGGGGCGACAGCGACGGCCCGGGCTCCTTGGTCTGGTGGTAGGGCAAAACGGGTTCGGTGCTCGGGCCCGCAGCCAGCAACGTCAGAAGCGGCGGCGCGAGCATCCACGTGAGCGCGGTTCGGTTCATAACGACACACACCTTCCCGTCAAATAACGTGTAGTGTGACGATACTGCTTCGCGTGACACGGGTTTTCAACCCGTGCCGACGGCTTTCGTTTTAGATGTGTTCAGTTCACGTGCAACGTTTTATACGGTTTGCAACGTTTTCAGCGTTTTCCCGGCCCGCTGCGGGCCTGTCGAACGTTTGGACAATGCGAAAAACGTTGCAAAACGTTGCAAACGTTGCATGACCTGGCTGGTCCCCTGCGGCGAGCATGCCGTGGCGACTCCCCGCCGGCAACAACCATTGCGATGTTACAAAATGTTACAAAGTGTTACATTTTTGGGTAGTCAGGGTGTGGTCACATTCTCCTCTGCGAGACGGCCAAGTATCTGCTTTAGAGTCTGGAGGATTTCCTGCTGTGTGGTGTCGCGGCGGGCAGCGGGGCCGTCGAGGGCGGCGTTGCTGAGGGCGGGGCCGAGGGTCATCAGCGTCGTGCCGATCAGCTTCCCCAGCGGGGTTCGGGCGAAGATGTCGCCGTAGCCGACCGACAGGCACGTCGAGCAGTAGATCGACGCGTCGAAAATGTCCTTCACCTTCGCATTCCGCCCGCGCTCGGCGGCGTAGAAAAGCAAACTGGTGACCGCCACCAGAGCGGCGGTGTTGCGGCACGGGTTGTCCGTCAGCTTCACCGCCAACTGGTCCAGCGGAAGCGAATCGGGAATCCGCAAACCGAATGCGCCCAGGCCCTGATTGAGTTGTTCTCGCCAAGTCATTGGCCAGCCTCTCGATCATCGTGCATGAACGGGACTGCCGTGGCACGGGCTTCCAGCCCGTGCGAGCGGCGCGATATCAGAAAAACTCTGCGAGCGAGGTCTTCCACTCTTGAACATCTCCAGCACGGGCTGGAAGCCCGTGCCACGGGAATCCGTTTCCAACGGCAGGTCAGCGGCACATACTCCTACCTCGTTTCAGTCGCGCCTCCCGCAGGCACGTCCGCGGTTCCGCTCAGTCCAACCGTTACACCGTTCCCCCCTTCGGGCTTGGGTTGAAGCTGCGAGGCAACCGCGCCGGCGACCTTGGACAACAACTCCTGTCCCTGCGGCGGCAGCGTCTTGAGCAGGCCCTCGGCGGCGATGCCGAGCCCTGCGGCGTGCAGGAACTGCTGGGCCATCGCGGCCATTGTCGTTGGGTCGCCGAAGATCTGCATCTGCGCCTTGGCCAGCATGTTGCCCATCGCCTCGGCGGCGGCGATGCGGACGTCCCGCTCCGCCGCGATCCGCAGCTTCTCCAGCTCGAATTGCAGGGCGGCGCCCTCGAACTCCTGCTTGTTGGAGAGGCTCTGGCGTTCGACTTCGACGCGGGCCTGTTCGACGTTTACCTGCTCGCGGCCGATGTTGACATCGACCATCTTGATCGCCCGTTCGCCCTCGGCCTGCCTGGCGGCGGATTGCGCCGCGGCCTCGGCCAGACGCAACTTCGCCTGCGACTGCGCCTCGGCGGCCTGCTTCTCGGCCTCGGCCTTCTTCAGCGCCATGTACGCGGCGACGTCCGCGGCGGTCTGCTCGCGGAGCTTGTTCTGCTCGATCACCTGCTTGGCCGCGATCAACTGCTTCTCGGCTTCGCGATCGGCTTCGCTGGTCACCGTCACGGTCATGACCTTTTGCTTGGCGGCCTCGCGTTCGGCCTCCGCGGTCAGCACCGCCGCCTGGGCCTCGGCGCGCTCGCGCTCCTTCTCGGCCACGGCAACTTCCTTATTCCGCTCGGCGACTTCGATCGTCTGCTTCTTGAGGATCTCGGCCGTCTCCTGTTCGCGGAGCTTCGCCACCAGCGCCACGCGCTTGGCGATCTGCGCCTGCTCGACGGCCAGCGTCCGCTCGACCTCGGTCGTCTCGATGTTCTTCATCTTCTCAATGTCGCGCCGCGAGATGGCTTCATCCTGCGTGATCTTGAATTCCTGCACCTCGCGGTCGCGGCCGGCGCGGACGTTGGCCACCTTCATTTTCTGCTCGGCCTCGAACTCGGCCTGATCGCGCTGAAGATCGAGCACTTTCTTGGCCGTGAAGACATTCTTCTCAACCACCTGCCGCTCGGCCTCGCGCTCGATCTGGTTGCGCTCGACCTTGGCCTTGGAAGTGATCTCGGCGATCTTGCGCAGGCCCTGGGCGTCGAAAACGTTTTTGTCCTGAAGTTGTCCGGGATCGGTCTGGTCGAGCGACGAGATGGTGACCGATTCGAGCGTAAGCCCATTGCTCGCCAGGTCGTGCTGAATGATCTCCTGCACGGCGCTGGCGAACTCGTCGCGCTTGGCGTGCAGCTCGACCAGGTCCTTGGTCGCCGCGACGGTGCGGAGCGCGCTGACGAGCTTTTCCTGGACCAGGTCGCTAACCGCATCCGGCTGGACGTTCTTGCCACCGAGGGAACGCGCGGCCTGGAGGATGTGGTCTGAATTCGGCTCTACCTTGATGTAGAACTCGGCTGACAGATCGACGCGCAGATTGTCGCGCGTGATCAAAGCGTGCTGCGCGCGGCGTTCGACGTTCAGCCGCATGGTCTCCAGCGAAACCGGCGTCACGTGATGAATGACGGGCAGAACGATGGCGCCGCCGTCGCGGATCACCTTGGCGTTTCCCATGCCGGTACGGACAAAGGCCATGCTTGCCGAGGTCTTGCGATAGAGCTTTGTGATCATCGTCAGAATGCCCACGATGATCACCAGTGCAAGTCCAAAACCGGTGGAGATCGCGGCCTCGGTGATGCCCAAGTGGGGCGTTACACCGGGCAGCCACGGTGCGATCATCAATCCGCACCCGATGAGGAAGAACAAAAAGAGGATGAACATGGTTCCTCACTTTCGCTAAGAATGCTGCTGCGTGACGGCGGGCGACTCCGTGGGTTCATGCCGCCGGACGCAGAACAGGCTTTGTTTGACGTTGTAAGAGACCAGTTGCACTTTGGCGCCCTTTGGAATCACACCGGTCGGCTCATCGGTGTGGCAGGGGACCTGATAGAGGTCCCCCGTCGCATCACGTACGCCGACCATGCCAAATTTCTGATCGATCGGGAGGATCGCTTCGCCGACCGAGCCCAGCAGGGCGTGCCGCCGCCGGGCGGTTGTTTCATAGAGCGGGAGATAGCGCGCGACCGCCGTCGCAACCAGGTGCGTCAGCACGATGCTCGTGAGCGCCGCCAGCGGAATCGACATGATTGCCGCCGCTGCACCCCGTTCCTGAAGGAACGCGTTGGTCAGAAAACCGGCCACGCCCCACGTCAGCAGAAGTACCATCAGCACGATGCTGACGGGCACGCGGCCCACTCCCATCCAGCTCAACATCGCAGCATGGATCGGTATCTGGGACGGGTGATCGGCGTCCGAATCGGAATCGGCGTCGTGATCGCCGTCCGCATCGTGGTCGCTGTCGACATCGTGATCAGCGTCAACGTGTTCCGCGTCGAGATCGTGGTCGGCATCAACGTCGCCATCGGAGTCAAAACCGCCGTCGGCGTCGAAATCATGATCGACGTCGGCGTCTCCGAACGTGATTCCGCTTGCCGTGTACAGGCCCAGGTACAGCAGGGCCAGTGCGAACGGCAGGAGAAAGATCAGGTTCCACCAGTTGAGCAGCCATTGTGCCGTCATCGCATCCCCCTTTCCGGGGATCGAAAAGCACTCGAATTGCGTTGGAGGGGAGTATATCGACTCTGGCGATCCGGTTGGCTATAAGATCGAGAATTCTACATATACCTTCTCTGGCACATTGCCGGACAAGGGTTTAGAACCGATGGGGTGAATTGCCCGCGATCCCATGAATTCGGCTTCCCCCGAATCGATCACGATGGATGTGATGCCAAGCCATTCTGGCAGGACTGCGTTGGGCTTCTGGATTCCCCTTGCGGGTCTCGTGGCCATTTTCGGATACCTGCTGATTTACCACTACCATCACGAACGACAGGACAACGCGGCCCACATGGGGGACTTCGGGACGTTTTACCAGGCGGCCCAGTTTGCGATGGAAGGTCGCGACATTTACACCGCCGGCAAGCCCGCGCAGAAGTACGTCTATCCGCCGCTGGTTGCGTTCCTTTACACGCCGCTGACACGCCTCTCGATGCTGCACGCGGCAGAGGTGGCGCTTCTCATTAATGCACTGGTGCTGATCGGATCGGTGCTGCTGGCGGCCAGGGCAATGGGCCAGCGGCTCGATCCCGCCGGAGCGGGTGCTTTTCTGCTGGTCGCGCTTCTCGTGTCGCTCCTCAACGAAAACGAATTGCGCTTGCAACTGACGATGCTGGAAACCGACGGGCTCATGCTGCTGATGTTCACGCTGGCGCTGTGGTGGCTGGATCGACGGCCGGCGCTGGCGGGAATGGCGCTGGCGTTTGCCTTCAACATCAAGTACCTGCCGATCGTCGTTCTACCCTATCTGCTTCTTCGCCGGCGATGGAAGACGGCGGCGGGAATGGTGCTCGGGTCGATCTTCTTCGCCCTGTTGCCGGCAATCTTGCTGGGATGGCGGGAAGACCTGCGCTGTCTGCGCGTGTCGTTTGGCGGTTTGCTGAAGTGGGTCGGTGTGGCGCCGGCAAGCCCAGGCGCGATCCAGATCCATGGCATCGGGGACATGCTCAGTCTTTCCATCACCAGCGCCCTGGGCCGCCTGCTGGAGCCCTACGGTTTTTCCGGCGCGGCGATCATGGCCGTCGCGGGCGGCGTGGGGTTGGTCGCGCTGGTGGTGGTCGCATGGATCTATCGGGCTCATGGGGTTTCCTTGTGGCGATCGCCGGGCCGGACGGCGCGGGCCAAACCGCCCAACGCTGGACTCGTCGCGCTGGAATGGGCCGGCTTGATGACCGTTGCCCTCGCGTTCAGCCCCGACACCAATGCCCGGCACCTTCTGCTGAACGTGATCGTGAACACGGCGGGGGTGGTGCTGCTCCTCATGCCGCAGCCGCCCGCGAGCCGTCTGCGGCTGGTGGCTGCTCTCTTGATCATTTTTCTCTCGGCGATCATGCCGATCCACGCCTGGCGGGGCGATTTCTTCCGCTACGGGATCCCATGTTTCGGCTTGCTGGCGGGCTATCTCATGATCCTGTGGACGGGCTTGGACCGGGAAATTCAGAGGCACCACGTAACCACGGAAGGCGCGGAGCAAACCGTAATCCCTAAATAACTCAAACTGTGCGATTTTCGTGAGGGCGAGCGCTTTTTCGTGGCACGGGTTTCTAACCCGTGCGACGGTGAAGTCGTTCAACAGGCAGCGGTTTGGTGTGGGAAAATCAAGTTTCATTAGCCCGCGCAACGCGGCTTCAACACAGAAGCAGGCGGCAAGGCAAGGTGGTTTTCCCACACCAAAACCGGCGTCAGTTCAACGACTCGGTCGTCCACGGGTTAGAAACCCGTGCCACGAAGAAACGGCTCGCGCCAGATGAAAACCGCTCAGTTTGACTGAATAAGCCCATGTTCGCTGAAGCGACACCGCCGGATGTTACAAATTGTTACATTTTGTTACATCGAAAGGCATGTTGCGCATCACGTGAGGATCCGGAAGCGGGGGTCGGCGGCCGGATCGATGTTCTGACCCAGGCTGACGTGGGTGAAGGCGCGGGCCTCGAAGCGAGTGGCGGCGTCGGCGCTGGCGGCGACGATCGAGCGGATGACGCTGGGGGCGGTGCCGGCGGCTTTGTCGTCGGCGTTGCCGAAGGTGGAATCGACCGGATCGACGCCGGCCCCGATGAAGCTGGAGGTGATGCCGCCGGTGACGCGAATCGAGCCGATTGAGCCGGGGCCGAAGGTGTCGGGATCGACCCCGCCCAGGTGACCGTCGTCCCCAAAGTTGGCGCCGCTGAGAATCATCGCCTTCTCCATGGACGCCGCGAAGATGCTGCCGATCGCACCACTGCCGGAGGCGATCGTCCCGGTGAGGTCGGCGGCCTTGAGCCGGCCGATTGCCTCGACCGCGAAGAGAGTTCCGGAGAGGTTGTTGACCGACGCCCCGGCGATTGAAGCGCCGCTGTAAACGCTGCCGGTCATGTTGTGAAGCAGTAGCCGCCCAATCGAGCCGGTGACGTGCAGTGTGCCGGCCAGATCGCAGTTTGGCGCTGACAGCGATCTCACCGTTCCGCTGACGGTGACATTTCCGAGGGTCACCGCCGCTGCGCCCGAGTTGACCGAGAGGACCACGCCCCGGCCCGCATCATCGACCGTCAGGTCCAGCGCATTTCCATCCTGCGATGCCGTCGCCGTCCCGCCAAGCAGGGAGAGCGTCACGGGGGCTCCGTTGATTGAGACGTTCAGCTTTTTGATTCGCCCGTCCACAAAGCCGAACGAGCCCAGCAGCATCCCCGTGCCCGGCCCGCTGAGCAGCGCGCCCGGGACGATGAGCCGTCGCAGGGTGGATGAAGTCGTGGCGGCCACGGCCTGATTCGTCGTGCCGATGATGACGCGTCCGTCGGCGGTCACGGTACCAAACGCGCGGAGAATAATGTCCCCGACATGCAGGGCCTTGGTCGCCATCGTGCCGCTGGTGTTCTGGGCGGCGACCGATCCGGGAATGCCGCTGGGCAAGGTGAGCAGGCCGTTGTTGCCGAAGCTGTTGATCGTCGCGCCGCTGGGATCGAAAGCCGCCAGCGCGGTCTGGGCGGTGCCATTCTTGAGCGACGTGCCGATGACGATGACCGGCCCGGTGCTCTGCATGATGATGGAGTCGGCGTCGTCGTCCCCGCCGAAGTCCGCCGTGGCCAGGCCGCCGGCGCCGAAACTGCCGTCGACCGATCCGTCGGTATTGAGCCGCACAAGCCCGAAATGCCCGGAGGGCGTACGGTTGGCGACGAGGATGCCGCCATCCGGCAAGAGCGCCAGACCCTCCGTGTGGTCCGCCTCGCCCAGGTCGGTTCGGACGGCCAGGGAACTGACGGCGGTCACGCCGCCATTGCCGAAACTGCCGTCGGCCTCGCCCGAGCTGGTCAGACGGACGACGATGACTTTCGAGCCTTCGCTGCCAGTCGCGACGACTCGGCCGTCGCTCTGGAGCGCGATCGCCGCCAGCCCATTGTTCCCGCTGCCCAGGGCAAAAAGCTGGCGGCCCGCCTGGGCGAAGTTCGAGTCGAGCTGGCCATTGGGCAGGTAGCGGGCGAAGGCAAAGTTCCCGCCCGAATCTCCGGCCGCAACGATTGTCCCGTCGGGATCGATTGCCAGAGCGCGGGCGGCGTCGGTGGCGGTGCCGAAGTCGGTGATGACCGTTCCATTGGTCCCAAAGGAATTGACCGGCGTTCCGTTGAGGTTGTATTCGCGAAGGACGAAATTGCCTGAGCTCGTGCCCGCTACGATGAAGTGATTCGGGTCGGGCATGGCCGCGGCGTAATACGCCTGGCCGACGGGCGTGACAATCATCCCATTGTTGCCGAAGCCCGTCGCCGGTGCACCATTGGAGCGGAGCTGCTCGATCACGCCCTCTTCCTGGCCCTTGGACGGATCTCCCTGGTGCCCCACAACCAGGACCTTTCCGTTGCTTTGGGAAAGGATCGCCTCCGTGACGAAGCCGGCGCTGACGGTGTTGCCGCCGGCGAAGGTCGGGTCGGTTGGGCCGGTCGTCGTCGTGAAAGACGGCACATTGACGGTAAATGATCCACTTGCGCTATTTGCCGCCATCCCCTTGTTGTCAACGACCTGATTGGCGTTAAGGGCGACGTTGTAGGTGCCGTTGTCGCTGCTGGCCCAGCCCCCTTGCGGAGCGGCGATGGTGTAGGTTGCCATGAGCGACGAACAGGAAGGGGCGTCCGCCTGGGCGCTTGAGACTTCGAGGATCCCGTCCGGCCCGCTGACGCTGATGTTTCCGACCGCGATCGACGACGGCTGGACTGCGGCGGCTCCAGTGTAGGTGACGGTGACAGTGGAGGGCGCGGTTGGCGAGGTGATGTTGGACGCCTGGATGGCGGCGGTTGGGCCGGTGTCGGGGGGCGGGGGGGGCGGGGGCGGCGGGGGTGGCGGG
>DATHPP010000539.1:0-4629 GCA_035483795.1 Tepidisphaeraceae bacterium
ACGACGGAGTCGCGCGACCGAAGAACTGATGTCCGCGGTGCGGGAACTGGCCGAGGTCGCGCGGACGGGCGACTTTTCCCGGCTCGCCATCAGGGAGGCTGAAGGTCCAACTCCCACGGCGTATCGGCGAAGAGATATACGGGACGGGAAGGCAACGGCTTAAGCGGGCACTCCAAGTGTCGCCCTTCCAGGTCTATCCCATGACGGTGCCATTGAGAACGATACGTGCTCGCTTCACTTTCAGCCGAAGTCCCTCGGCGTTAGCCGACGTTTTGGGCACGAGTTCTAGCAACGTGCCGTATTTCGGCCCCTCCATCTCATTGAGAAAAACGCACCCGTTGTCATCTGGAATGAACAACCGAACAAGCTGCTTCGTCCAATACCGTCCTGCTGCCGGCCCCGGGTCAACGTCATCTGTCGCGATTGATCGGACTCCGGCGTCATCGAGTTGCCAAGCTTGTAAAACCGCCCCACCGCAGAGCAGGTTTTGCGGGTCCACCGCCTCGTACTCGACGACAAGGAAACAGTTGACCGTTGCAACTCTCATTAGTGATCGCCACAAGCGAACGAACCCGTTCGGATGCCGAAGGGAGCGAAAACGCTTCTTTTCCCGATCAAACACGGCATTCAGAACGGCGTCATAACCGGCGTCCATGCCTCCGATCCTATCATGCGGATCAGCGCGGGGAAGCCGCGCATCTGGTTACCCGCTCGTCCCGTTCTTCCAGCGCATTTTCGAGCGAGCTGCCAAGGCGGCCTTTGGACGACGACGGCCCGGCGGTCGTAGGGCGTCCGTCGCCAGATTGAATGGGATCCGAGTCGAATTGCCACATGGTGGGGCCGCTGAAGTCAGCGGTCGCCCATACGTTCAAAGCAGTTCGTGAAACTCCTCGGGCGTGAGGCCGGCATCGGCCAGGATCGATTTCAGGGTTTTGAGCTTCAGGTCGCGGCGGTGAATGGAAACGACGGCCCGCCGGCGGGTGATCGGGTGCCTGAGGATCAGGTGCGCTCCAGTCTGGCGATCGTCGATGAACCCGACGCGGTGCAGCACGGCGACGACCTGGCGCGGCGTAACCCGCGGGAGCTTGCCCATGTCATGCCGCAGTCGCGTGCGTTTGCACGTCCGTCCTGACGGTCACGGTGACCCTCACTGGCCCGGACGGATCGGACTCGACCGGGATCGGCTCGTTGTGGGCCAGCAGGGACTCCACATAGCCAGCGATGGCGTCCTGGGCCATCGCAATCGCCTGCTCACGCGTGTCCCCCTCGGTGTGGCAACCGGGCAATGCGGGAACGTCGACGACGAAACCTCCGTCTTCATCCTCTTCGAGCACGACGCTGTACGTGTACGTCTGAGCGAGCATCGTAGGTGAGTATACCGGGCGCCGCGTCACTGTCCAACGGCTCGCTCCCCGGCATCGCCGCTGCACCATCTCCTGTGGCTGGGGCCGGAGCAGCGGCCAGCTTGGCAGCAATATCTCTGCCGACGAAATGAGCGACGACTCAGCTGAACTTATACTCATTCGGCACCGCGACCGGCGCGACCGGCAGCGGGCCCCATTGGAATCCGCCGGCGGGGGAGAGGTCCTGCTTGCTGCTCAGGATCTGGTCCCAGGCGATGGTCTGGCCCGAATAGGCCGACTCGCGGGCCATGATGCCCATCAGCGTCGACTTGCACATGTAGTCGCCGTTGTTGATCACCTTGCCCGAGCGGATGGCGCTGAACAGCTCTTTGTGCTCGGTATCGTACATGTTCTCCGGCGTGGTGGGTTTGCGCTTCCACATCGTCTTGCCGGTGATCTTGTGCGCGGTCAGATTGGCGACGCCCTCGGTGCCGTAAATGATGTCGGAAACGTCGTTGGTGCATTGGTCGAACTGACGGCAGTAGGAGAAGCAGCGGACTTGTCGCCCGCCGGGCAAGTCCCACTCGAAGACGTTGCCGAAGTGGTCGTAGATGTTGCCGAACTGCGGGGCGGTTCGCTGCTGCCGGCCGCCGGTGCTGAGCACGCGTGTGGGCGGGACATCATTCATCGTCCACAGCGCCTTGTCGAGGCTGTGAATGTGCTGCTCGACGACGTGGTCGCCGCTCAGCCAGTAGTAGTAGAGCCAGTTGCGGATCTGGTACTCCATGTCGCTCCACTGCGGCTGGCGGGCGTTGTTCCAGAGCCAGGTCGTGTTGTAGTTGGAGTTGATGGCGACGACGTCGCCGATCTTGCCGGCGTGCACCTGCTGCATCGTCTCTTTGACGTACAGGTCGTAGCGGAAGCAGAGGCCGGAGACGAGGTTGAGGTTTTTCTGGGCCGCGGCGTTGGTCAGGTCCATGACTTCCTTGACGCTCTTGGCGTCGACGCCGACCGGCTTCTCGCAGAAGATCTGCTTGCCCTTCTCGATGGCGTACTTGAGCATCATCGGGCGGAAGTGCGGCGTAGTCGCCAGCAGCACGACGTCGACGCTGTCGATCAGGTGCTTGTACCCGTCCCAACCGGAGAACATTGTGTCCTTGGTGACCTTGATCTGCTGATCGAGATCGCCTTGGCTCTGAATGGCCTGGAGTGATTTGGTGATCTTGTCGGGGAACAGATCGCACATGGCGGTAAGTTCGTTACCGGGATCGGCGTGGAGGGCGTTGACCGCGGCGCCGCTGCCCCGCCCTCCGCAACCGACCAACCCGATTTTCAGCTTGCTGCTGCCTTGAGCGTAGATTGCGCTGGCGAGCGACTGGGTGACCAGCGCCGCCCCGACCGCGGCGGAAGCCTTCATGAACTGCCGCCGGCTGGCTTGCGGCGCGGGCTGATGGTTGTCTTGGGCGTTGGTTTCGATCTCGGACATGGTCAGAAGCCTCCAGAAGGTCGGACGAATAACCTATTCGGACAAACTTCGCTACACGTAGCGAAGGCAATCGTTTACCGGTTTGTCGTGACACCTTCCCTGTGACACGGGTTTGTAACCCGTGCTGGCGGCATGGGGTTTTTGAAAGAGCTCCGCCAAGAACGTTTATCCGAGTTTCCACGCCGTCAGCACGGGTTGAAAACGTTGAAAACCCGTGTCACGAGAAACCCGTGCCACAGGAACCGTTCAATGTACCGGATTCGTCGCGGCGCCGGAAGTCAGCTCATTTCGTGAGACCAGGAACTGGGCGAACCGCTGGGATTCGTACACTTTTTCGTTGCCCTGCTCGTCGATCGTGACGATCCGTGCCGCGGCGCCGTCTATTTTCTCGATCATCTCCAAGCCTTTTTCGGGGCCGAGAATGCTGATGGCAGTGCCAGTCCAGTCGGAAATCACGCCGTGAGGCGCGACGGTCGTGACACCGATGCGGCTGGTCAGACCGAGGCCCGTGCGCGGATCGATGATGTGCGAGTAGCGTTTGCCATTCACCTCGGCGGAGCGATAGGTGTCGCCGGACGTCGATATTCCATAACTCCTGATGCGAACGTAGTCGGACATCTGCTCCGGGTTCTTGAGCGACTGGATGGCGACGCGCCATTCCTGGCGGCCCGGAGGCGGATCGCCCGCGGCGATGTCGCCGGCAGCCCCGCACAGGCACTGCCCCAGCCCACGCTTGGCCAGCAGTTTGATCACCTGATCGGATGTGTACCCTTTGGCGATGCCGCCGACATCGAACTGCATCCCGGCGTGCAGCAACTGCACGGTGTGATGGCGCTCGTCCATTTTGATGTAGCGCCATCCGACGCATTCCATGGCCTCTTTGAGCTTTTGCGGATCGGGGAGTTTTGCTTCGTTTCGGGTCTTGCGCTGGAGGTGCGTGAGCGGCCCGACGGTGATATCGAAAGTGCCATCCGAGCGTTTGGCGGCATCGATCGCGTAAAGCAGCACCGCCCACATGTCATCGCTGACGGGGACGCCCTGGGCCATCGGCCCTTTGTCAGTCATGCGGGAAAGATGATTCAGCTCGCTGTCAGGATCGTAATCGCTGAAGATCTTGTTGAGCTGATCCACCCGTTGCCAGGCAGCGTCGGCTGCATCGTCGGCAGTCGTCTGGTCCGGCGACCAGATGATCAGGTCGAAGACCGTCCCCATCTTCGGGGCCGAGTACTCGAATCGTTGAAGGTCCGCCCGCGCGGCCGAGCCAGAGAGAAACGCCGCACAGATCGCGAAAATGAGTCGCCAGTTTGATACCGCCATGATCTATCCAGAAGCCAAGTCGCTGGAAAGCCTAGGAAAGTTACACCGCCCGGCTGACGACTTTACCGTCACGAGCGTTGGTTTGCGTCAACATTCACCTACCACTAGGATATCCCGCCTAGAAGGGTAGAACATTCCCCGCTGGAAGAAAGTCGAGGATTTCGCGTGTCGTTGAGCACCCTTATGCCGCGTCGTCGCAACATTTTTCGCTGCTTTCTGGTTCTTGCCGGCGCGGTTGCGATCGTCGGCACGGGCAACATGGCCTGCGCCGGGCAGGATCCGGACAAGCCCTTCGAGCAGAAGCTCGATGGAACCAGCGTCAGTTTCAAGATGGTCCCGATTCCGGGCGGCTCGTTCATGATGGGCAGCGCCTCGGGCAAGGCCGAGGAGCAGCCGCAGCACGAGATCAAGGTCGAGCCGTTCTTCATGGAAGAGCATGAAGTCACCTGGGACGAGTACAACCTGTTCCTCAACAATTACAGC
>DATHPP010000540.1:0-13585 GCA_035483795.1 Tepidisphaeraceae bacterium
ATCACTCGTTCACGCCGCAGCCGCTGTGCGGGCCTTCGCGGTCGGTGCTCCAGACAGGTTTGTATGCAACGACGAGCGGCGTCTTCCGCAACGGGATCACGCTTCCTTCGGGCACGACAACGCTGGCCCATTTCTTCAAGGAGGCGGGATATAAGACGGGATACATCGGCAAATGGCACCTGGCCAGCCGCGACCCGACGCCCAGGAGCGAGCAGGGCGGGTACGATTACTGGCTGGCGGCCAATACGCTGGAATTCAGCAGTCATCCGTACAACACGATCGTCTATGACAACGACGGGAAGGAGATTTTTTTGCCCGGCTACCGCGTCGATGCGCTGACCGACGCCGCGATCCGGTTTGTAACAGAGCATCGCAACGAGCCGTTCTTTTTGTTCCTGTCGTTTCTGGAGCCGCATCATCAGAACGATCTGGACGACTTTCCGCCGCCGGAGGGGTATCGCGAGCGGTACGGCGGCAAGTGGACGCCGCCCGATTTGCAGGGGCACCAGGGCTCGCCCCCGCAGCATCTGGCGGGATATTGGGGGATGGTGAAGCGGATCGACGAGGCGCTGGGCCGGCTGCTGGATTCGCTCAAAAGCATGGGTTTGTCCGACGACACCGTGGTCCTGTTCAGCAGTGACCACGCGTGCCATTTCAAAACGCGCAACAACGAATACAAGCGTTCGTGTCACGAGGATTCGATCCGCGTGCCGACGGCGCTGATCGGCGGGCCGTTCACCGGCGGGGGTTGCATCCGGCAACTGGTGAGTCACGTCGATCTGCCGCCGACTTTGCTGAGTGCCGCGGGAATCGCGGTTCCCGAGCAGATGCAGGGCCGGGCGATCACGCCGCTGCTGGGCAGCAAGAAGGCGGATTGGCGCGACGACATGTTCATCCAGATCAGCGAATCGCAGGTCGGCCGGGCCATCCGCACCGGGCGATGGAAGTACGGCGTGGACGCGCCGCACAAGCGGCCGGGGCAGGACATGAACTCCGATCATTATGTCGAGCAGTATCTGTACGACCTGGAGTGCGATCCGTATGAGATCACCAACCTCGTCGGGCTGCGCTCCCACGCGGAGCTGTCGCGCGTGCTGCGCGAGCGGCTGCTTCGGCGGATGAAGGAAGCCGGCGAGCCCCCCGCCACCATCGAACCGGCGCCGCCCCGGCCGGGAGGACAGCGCCGGGTCACCCGCGACGAACTCGATGTGTGAAGCCCCATGTCTGTAGCAGTAATCTGATAAATACTCTGCCAATTCCTGCCAAAACCTGCCAGTGGGCCGGGTCGCGCTCCCGAGCGAAGATCGGGATTGCCCGTTGGGGGGCGGCGATTTCACTCCGCCGCGATATGCGCGCCCTTCTCGGCCGCAGAGCGACGCATGAGCAGGGGGAGAAACACCAGGAACACCGACAGGGCGGCGCAGATCCAGAAGATGTCGAAATACGCCAGGGACTGCGCCTGCTGGTCGCGCAATTGCCCGACAACGCCCAGGCCCATGTTCTGTGACGCGACGGCGTCGCCGGTGTTTTGCAGGAAGAAGGCCTGGCCGCGGATGAGGGCGTCCTGGACGGCAGGATTGAACGGTGTCAGCGACTCATTGAGGCGCAGCGTGTGGAACTGTTCGCGACGTTCGAGGATGGTCTGGGCAACGGAAGTCCCGACGCTGCCGCCTTCGTTGCGCAGAAGCGCCAGCAGTCCCACGGCGGCGCCGCGCAACTCGCGGGGGATGTACAAAAATGCCGCGACGTTGAGCGGGGCGAAGATCATCGACAGCCCGGCAATGATCACCACGCGCGGCCACACCACCTGCCAGGGGCTGATCGAGAGATTCATCTGCGACAACCAATAGTTGCCCACCGCCACGACGAACAGGCCTGCGGAGATGAGCCAGCGCGCATCGACGCCGCGGCCCAATAGCGCGCCGACAAGAAAGAGCATGATGACCGCGCCGATTCCTGCCGGCGAAAGCACCAGGCCCGAGGTGGTGGCATCGTAGCCAAACAGCGTCTGGAGCAATGCCGGGAGGCTGGTCGTGTTCGCATAGAGCACGCCGAACGCACAAAAGATGATGAGACAGCAGGCGCGAAAATTCCGGTCCAGAAGCGTGCGGAAGTTGACCAGGGGATCGGCGATCCTGGTTTCGCGAATGATCAGGCCGATCAGGCCCACAGCGAATAGCGTCGCCAGCGTCTGGATACGCCAGAACGGATCGCCGAACCAGTCCCATTCCTGGCCTTTGCTGAGCAGAATTTCCCACGAGGTCATCGTCATCGCCAGGAGGCACAGGCCGAGTGTGTCGAAGCGGGTATGCTGCTTCGCCATTTTCGCCTGTTGTTCCTTGAGATAAGGCGGATCGGTGACAAGCATGGCGCAGACGACCAGGGCCAGGATGCCGACGGGAAGATTGAGATAGAAGATCCAGGACCAGCCGTAGTTGTCGGTGATATATCCGCCGAGCGTCGGGCCGACGACGGGGGCGAGCAGGGCGGCGATGCCAAAGAGGGTCTGGGCGGCGCCCTGTTTCTCGATGGGAAAGGCGTCAAGCAGAATGGCCTGGCTGGAGGGTTGAAGTCCGCCGCCGGCCAGGCCCTGGAGAACGCGAAAGGCGATCAGTGCGCCCAGAGTGGGCGCGGCGCCGCACAGGGCCGAGGCGATGGTGAAGACGGCGATGGAAATCAGGAAGTAGTTCCGGCGCCCAAGCCGCAGGGCCAGCCGGCCGGAGATCGGCAGGACGATGGCGTTGGCGGCCAAGTAGCTGGTGATGACCCATTCGCTGTCGGTGACGGGAGCGGAGAGTCCGCCGGCGATGTAGCGCAGGGCGACGTTGGCGATGGTGGTGTCGAGCACCTCCATGAAGGTGGGGATGACGACGGCGGCCGCCACCAGCCAGGGGTTGACGGGCCTGCGGATAAGCGAAAGATCGACGGCGGTCGCTGTCAAGGCTGGGACTCCGGGGTCACCGCGTCGGCCTGTAGGAACTTGCCGGCGTTGGGTCCGCTCGGCTTCGAGTTCAAATCCACGGTCGGCGTCACTGACAGGCCGACGAACAGTGGAAGCTGATTCGGGTCGTAGTCGACCAGGTCGATGCGCACCGGAAGCCGCTGCACCACCTTCACGAAATTTCCGGTGGCGTTCTCGGCGGGCAGCAGCGCGAGCGTCGAGCCGGTCCCGAAGGTGAATCCGGAGATCCGGCCCTCGAAGTGGTGATGCCGTCCATACATGTCGACGTCGAGGTCGACCGCCTGGCCGATGCGCAGATTCCGGAGCTGGGTTTCCTTGAAATTGGCGTCGACCCAGATCTCGGTGAGCGAGCGCACGGCCATGAGGCTCTGGCCGGCGATGACGTTGTTGCCCGGGTTGACGTTGCGGCGAGTGACGACGCCGTCGATTTCGGCGACAACGTCGCAGTAGCGCAGGTTGAGCAGGGCCTGGTCGAGATTGGCCTGAGCCTGGGTGAGCTTTGACTGGGCCTGCTTCACGCCGGGCGCGCCGACGAGGATTTTGCTCAAAATGACGTCGATGTTTCCGCTGGGATCGCGTTTGTAAAAATCGGCGAGGAGTTGCTTTGGCGACTTGTCGAAGGAATCAAAAATGCCGAGCTGCGCCGCCGACTGGATCAGGCTTTGCTCGGCCTGACGAACGGCGGAAAAGTTCTGGTCCAGATCGGGCGGGACCTGTGTCAGATCGCCTCCCGCTTCAGGTTCGCGCGGCAAACCCAAAGATGCACGAACTTCGTAAACTTCCTGTAGCGCTTCGTCGACCTGGGCCTTGGCAACCAGGAGGGCCTCGCGGCGGAGGTCGAGGTTTTCCTGTGCCACGGCGCCAGAGCGGACCAACGGGGCCGCACGATCGAAATCCGCCTGCGCCTTTTCCAGCGAGGCTTTTCTGGAGTTGAGAGTGGCAACCTTCGAATTCAGCAGGGCGATCTGGTTGTCGACGTCTTCGATGGCATGGTCGAGAGCATAGCGCAGGCTGCGGGTCTGCCCCGCTACGGCGCGGGCCTGGGCCTGGGCGGCGACGAGGTCCGATTGGGCCGCCGCCAGAGCCGATTGCGCGATGTTCACTTGAACCTGGTACGGCTCCTTGTCCAGTTGCACCAGCACGTCGCCCTTGCGGACGCGGTTGTTGTCGTCGACAAACACGCGCACGACCTGTCCCGGTACACGGGGCGCGACGAATGTGACGTGACCGTTCACGTAGGCGTCGTCAGTAGAAACAGTATTCAGGACGTCGATGATCCAGCGGGTGGCCAGAATCAACACGATGCCGAGTACGATCGCGCCGGCGATCCAGAGTGCGATTCGCCGCGTGTTCTTCTTAAAGTGAGCTGGTGGTTCATCCCGGGATTCAGCCGGCGCCGGTGCCGGAGAGGTTGTTGATTCAGCAGGTTTGGCTAATGCATCCACGGAATCTTTGATGGTCATGGCAGTAGTCCAATCGCGACCCGGAAACCGAATGGTCCCTTACCGTGCCGGGCAAGTCGGTCGCAAGGCCCGTCATTTTAGCCGATGACGCGACAGGCCAGTCAATTGATTGCCTGCGCCCAGGTTCCGGGCGAGACGATCATAGGCGGAGGCTGGATGTAAAATCCGGGCGGGGGTTTCTGATACCAGGTGGGGTCGTAGGTGACGCTCAGGGTGCTTTGAATTGAGAGCGTGCCGCCGACGACGAGGTTGCCGCGGAGCACCGGATTTCCATTGCAGGTCAGGTTCCCCGAGACATAGGTCAGGCCGCCGATCTGCGAGGGGTAGGTGTCGGTCATCGTCGAGTTGGAGACGCCGCCGTAGGGCGTGCCGGGCGGGTTGAAGTTGACGGCAAGACTGCTTTCCGACAGAGGAACATTCGTCTGAACGAACTGGATCGAGCCGTTGACCAGCAACGTCGGAAAATTGGCGACGGCAGGGGCCATGTTGATCGACTGTTCAACGGTTGAGCCCGATGCCACGTTGAGCAGGACGAGCGTTCCGACAAGGCGCATGTTCTTCACATGGATCGCCTGATTGGCGCAATCGATGACGTAGATTCCCTGGGGATCGGGCTGGCCGTAGGGGTTGTTCGCGGGGCTGAGCAGGAGGTTCTGAAGCGCATTGCTGCCGCCCAGCGAGGCGAAGGCAATGGCGGTGCCGTGCGATGGGTAATAGCTCAGGGCCGTGGCAGACGGAAAGGTGCGGGCCGTGGCCAGGATCGTCTGACTTCCCAGCCCAGTGCACCCGACAGGCACGATGGCCAGCGCTTCGAGGTTGTTGCCATTGAACTTGGTGCCCGTGGCGCTGAGCGTGCCGCCGGAACTGATGTTGGAGACGCCTTGGATCGTGGCGCTGCTGAAGGAGGCGGCGCCTGCGGAATCGAGACCGACGCCCAGGCAACTCAGCGGGGTGGGATTGGCGACGAGCCTGACGGTGAGCATCTGCGTCGCCAACCCTTTGATGCCGATTCCGGTGAGGTTGACCGGATCATCGTCGACGTTGTTCAAAGGACCATTGGGATTCACGACATTGAGCGAGAACGAGCCAGAGCCCAGGGGCTGGTTCGTGATCCAGGCGCCGTTGGAGTAGTCGGTGCGCCAGTTGGGATCCGCGGCGATGAGCCGGCGGCCAACCTCGGTGGCAGAGAGCGCGTAGTTCCGCGCCTCCAGCATGTCGTTGGTGCGATCGCCGGCACGGGCGAAGGATCGGACAGCGGCGAGGGCGCCGAGGCTGATCACCGTGACCAGCAGGCCAATTCCCAGCACGACGACGTAGATCGTGCCGCGACGATCGGAGAACCGCCCCAGCGAGCGCACTGTGGCACAGACATCTTGCCCATGCTGACCGCGTGATGTCGCGAACACTTTGGCCATGGCTGTTTGTCCAATCACAAGCCGCGCCGCGCGGGCTGGTAGCCCGTGCCACCTGACTCGTTTCACTTAAGGTGCATTCGTGCGTAAGGCGGTCCTGGTGGCGACGGGGAAGCCGTTGTGAGTTACGGTAACAGTGATGAGTTTGCAGCCGGTTTCGGTGGTGGACGTCTGTGACGGATTGGACGTCTGCACCCAGGCGACGACGACGGAGCGCTGCCAGCCGGCGGTGTTGGGGATGACCGACCCGTCCTTGTTTTGCAGCGGGGATTCGCTCCACCCGTTGTAGTCGTCGACGTCATTCCAGTTGGCGCGTAAGGAGGGTGACTCGCCGGGGTCGGGGCCGAGCGTCACCGTGGCATAGTTGGGGTCCTGATACGCCTGTGAGACGATCTCGTCGATCATGGCCTGGGCCAGAAACCCGCCCAAGGCGCGGTCGGCGGCCTTTCCCTGGAAATGGACGGAGAATGCGACCGTCGTGAGAGCGGTGACGCACATGCCGGCGACAATCGCTGTCGCGATCACCGCCTCGACGATCGTGAAGCCGCGGCGGATTCTCATGGCCCACTCACCTGCGGTTCGGAGACGACTCTGATCAACGTGTTGAGTTGAGTTGTTGGGTCGGTGGAAGGCTGGAGCGAGCAGCGGACGTCCTTGAGGAAATAGTTGTACGTCGCGGGGTTGGGAGTGGTGTAGGTGCCGTAGACGTAGTAGTTCATGTTTTGCTGTGTGCTGGACCAGCCGGAGCCGTTGTACTGGTTCAGGTTCCAGCTCGGGCCGCCCAGCAATCCGCCCAGCAGTCCGCCGAGCAATCCGGCGCTCTGGACCTGCACGTTGCAGGAATAGGTGTCGCTGACCCATTGCACGACGAGGGCGGCGCCTTGTGACGGGGCCAGGCCGCTCGCGTTGGTGAAGGTGAATGTCTGCCAGGTGTAACTGCTGCTCAGGTTGCTTTCGAGCATCGGCTGCTGGTCCAGAACCGTGGAAGTGGGCAGGTTGCTGGAATCGACGGGGCGAATCTGGACGAGGGATTGGCCGGCGGCGCTGCCGCTGACCTCCGCCGCCAGAAGCACGCGAGTCACGGCCCAGCTCGTTGCGTTGGGCGGAAGCGTCGGTGTGAAATACTGCCCCGGCCAGTTGCTGCTGGAGACGGAAAAATTGCCCAGGCCGCCGCTTGCGTTGATGCTGGAAAGCAGTGTTTCGGGGCTGGTGACGTAGGTCGTGGGGGCGAGCACCTGGCGCTTGTCGAAGGTGAGGGCAAAGGACTGGATCGCAGGAAGGATCGTGACGGCGTTGCCATTGTTGTACTGGCGTGTCAGTGGATCGCCGGTCTTCCCAGACCAGGCATAGCAGATCGTCTCGGGTTGCCCGTCATTGTTGCGGTCGGGGACGGTGAAGGTGATGGCGGTGGGCGTCATCTGGCTGACGGATGTGGCATAGAAAAGGTCGGAGGAAATCATCGACATGGCCTTGGCGGCGGATACCGCAGCGGAAGTGCGCCCGCGGCCATTGGGAATCGCCCGCGTCGCCACGACGACGATCGATCCCATCGCCGCCAGCAATGTGCCCGCGATCGCCATGGCGATGACCAGCTCAAGAAGCGTATAGCCGGCCGTCCGCCTGGCAGCTCGAGCTGTCCGATTGCGCCGATTCCGCATCCATTCTGGATCATCGGAGCATCAATCCGGCGGCTGAACCAGCGTCCGCGACGTCTTGTCTGCTCTTATCAGACGTTTCCACATTGCACCATGTGAGATGTCTTGTGCGAAACCTGAGGAGGCGAGTGGTCGAAACAAGGAGGGTGTGGCGCGCCGCGAGAAAGTGTCGACCGGCGCGACCGTTAGGCAAATCCGCAGTTGTGCTTTTGCAGAGACGGAGAACCGTGACGACGTCGCTCACTGCCGGTGTGCCTGTTGTGAACAACCGGTTGCTGAACCAGGACTCGGTGATGGCGCCGCTGGCGATTGCGGCAATCGCGATCCTGGTGGCGTCGCTGACCGCCACCGCCTGGTGGGCGCTGCGGGCGCAGCAGCAGGCGTTGATCACATCGCGCGATCAGCGTGTCGAGTTGATCGGATCGATGCTGAGCCAGGACGCCGAGGCGATGCTGTCGGCCAATGACCTCTCGCGACTGCGGCGCGTGGTGGTCGAGACGTCGCGGACGTGGCGCTTGGCCTCGTGCCGCATTCTGCTTTCCCAGAATCAAATCCTGGCCGACGCCGATCCGCGGAATATCAACGTCACACAACTTCCAGCCTCGTGGAATGGGAGTGGGGCGGTGGACGCAGCGGCGCGCGTCTTTCCAATCGACGTAGCCGGACGGGGAACAGCGCGTCTGGAGATCCTGCCCGCGGACGTGGCGGCGGACTACTGGCAGACCTCAGCTGGCGTCGGGGGCGTCGGCTCTCTGATGCTCGCGGCCCTGCTGCTGTTGTACCGCAAGGCGCGCACAAGGCTGCGGCCGCTTTGGGTCGTGCGCGAAGCGCTGCTGGCCACCAATCAGGATTCATGGGCGCCGGAGCGGTTGGAAGTGGACCCGGCGCTGGGGCCCGAGGCGCTCGCCTGGAACAAACTCCTGCACAGCACTCGAGACGCGCGTCGTGCGGGCGTAGCCAGGGGAACCGACGGCGCCGCTCCCGTTTCGCGCGATCCGCTCTCCACCGATCTTGACGCGGCGTGCGACTCGATGACCGACGGCCTGCTGCTGGTCGACTCGCGGCTGCGAATCAAGTTCGCCAATGGCGCCGCCGCGGTTTATCTCCGCGCCAAACGCGAGCAGTTGCTCGGCCAGAACAGCGCCGACCTGCTTAAAGACGAGAAACTGTGCCAGGGAGTGCAGTCTGTCGCGACCGGCGCGTCGCAGCGATCGATTACCGTCGAGCTGGAGCGGAAGGACGAGAGCGGGTCGGGCGTCCTGCGCTTCACCATACGACAGGTCCGCAGGGGAGACAGTGCCGCGGCGATGATCGTGATCGAAGACGTGACCCAGCAACGGATTGCCGACACGGCACGGAACAATTTTGTCGCGCAGGTGGCGCACGAGCTGCGAACGCCGCTCACTAACATTCGTCTCTACGTGGAGACCGCGATTGAGAACGAGAAACAGGACGCGGTGCTGGTGCAAAACGCCCTCAACGTGATCAACCAGGAATCGCGCCGGCTGGAGCGCACCGTCAGCGAAATGTTGTCGGTCAGCGAGATCGAGGCCGGTTCGTTGCGGCTACGTCACGACGATGTTCATCTCGACGTGCTGCTGGAGGAGACGAAAACCGATTTCCTCGAACAGGCCAGGGAAAAGCAGATCACCCTCGAGCTGTCGCTGCCACCGAAGATCCCTGCGTTGCAGGGAGACCGGGACAAGCTCGCGCTGGCGGTGCATAACCTGGTGGGCAACGGTTTGAAATACACGCCCAGGGGCGGGCGCGTTTCGGTGGCCCTTGCAGTGGAAAAGGGGAAGGCAGCGATCGAAGTGGCGGACACTGGAATCGGGATTAAGCCCGAAGAGCTGGAACTGGTGTTCGATCGGTTCTACCGATCCAAAGACGAGCGCGTGACCCGGATCACGGGGACCGGCCTGGGGTTGACGCTGGCGCGGGAAATTGCGCGGCTGCACGGCGGGGACATCACGCTGGAATCGCAGATCGACAAGGGCAGCACATTCACGTTGCTCTTGCCGTTGGCCGGCGAGGAGGGGTAGTCATGCGGATCAACGAAAAACGCCAGGGCGCGGTGGCGGTGATCCAGGGGGACGGGCCCTTGGTCGGGGAAGACGCCGAGCAACTGGGAAAATTGGTGACGGACGCCGCGGCAAGCAACCTCGGCCGTGTCGTGCTCGACATGTCGGCGATTGCGTTCGTCGACAGCCGCGGGCTGGAGATCCTGCTCGACCTGGCCGAGCGCGTCGCCGAAGGCGGCCGGACGCTCAAGTTGTGCGCCACCAACAAAACGGTCCGCCAGGTGCTGGAGCTGACGGGGCTGGTTTCCTCATTTGAGTATTTCGACGACACGCACTCGGCGGTCAGGAGCTTCCTGTGAGCATCGCCGGGGCTCAGCCCGCTCGCATCGGCGACCTGCTCGTCGCCCAGGGCGTGCTGTCGGCCGAGCAATTGCAGCGGGCGCTTGCCGAGCAGAAGGCCTCCGGGCAGATGCTCGGCGAGATGCTGGTCGCCCAGGGCGTCATCAGCACCGCGGTGCTGGTCGAAGCGCTGGCCAAGTGCCTGGGAATCCCCGGGTGCCAGCTCCGCCACGGGCTGGTGGATCCAACCCTCCTGAAGCTGATCGGCGCCGAGGAGGCCGAGCGGCTGGTGGCGCTGCCGATGTTCAAGGTCCGCGACACGCTGACGGTCGCGATGGCCCAGCCGCAATCGCTGCCGGCGATCGACCGTTTGCAACAGTTGACCGGCTGCAAAATCCGTCCGGTGCTGGCGCTGGATTCAAACATCCGCGAGTTCATCAAGAAGTATTCGGGCGGGGAAGTGAGCGTCGATGCATTTCTGACGTCGCTGGGGGATTCGCAGGTTGAAGTGGTTGAGCGCGAGGCGGTGGACGAAGGGCCGGTGACCGATTTGGACAAGATGGTCGCCGGCAGCCCGATCATCAACCTCGTGAACGTGGCGCTGATGACGGCGAT
This sequence comes from Tepidisphaeraceae bacterium, assembly GCA_035483795.1. Taxonomy (GTDB): domain Bacteria; phylum Planctomycetota; class Phycisphaerae; order Tepidisphaerales; family Tepidisphaeraceae; genus DASXMX01. Next base: position 10,468 of record DATHPP010000540.1, read on the forward strand.
CCGCGACCGGGCCAGCGACATTCACATCGAGCCGGATAAGCGCGGCACGCGGGTGCGGTATCGAATCGACGGCTTGCTTCGCGATCTGATGAAGCCGCCGCAGGGGATGCACGCCGCCATTGTTTCGCGCGTGAAGGTGATCGGGAAGATGGACATTGCCGAGAAGCGCCTGCCGCAGGAAGGGCGCGTCCGCATCGTCGCCGAAGGACGCGAGATCGACCTGCGCGTCTCCAGCATGCCGACGCTTCTGGGCGAAAAAATCGTGATGCGCATTCTCGACAAGGAGAACCTGAAGGTACGGATGGAGGAGTTGGGATTCCGCCGAGAAGCGCTGTTGACGTTCCAGCGGATGCTGCGCCAGCCTCACGGGCTGGTGCTGGTGACCGGACCGACCGGCAGCGGAAAAACCACCACGCTCTACTCGGCGCTCGATCTGCTCCGCAGCCCCGAGAGGAACATCATCACGATCGAGGACCCCGTCGAATACCAGCTCGATCTGGTGAACCAGATTCAGGTCCAGGAGGCGATCGGCCTGAGTTTCGCCAAGGCGCTGCGCAGCATCCTGCGCCAGGACCCGGATGTGATCATGGTGGGCGAAATCCGCGATGAGGAGACAGCGCGGGTGGCGGTGCAGGCGGCGCTGACCGGACACATGGTGCTGGCGACGCTGCACACCAACGACGCGCCCGGCGCGGTGGCCCGCCTGCTGGACATGAACGTCGAGTCCTACCTGCTCTCCAGCGCCCTCACCGGCGTCGTGGCGCAACGACTTTGCCGCAAGATCTGCGAGAGCTGTGCGATCAAGTACTATCCGGACGAGCACGCGCTCCTGGGCGCGGGGCTGATCGGGAAACAGGGACGGGCGTTCCGCAAGGGAGCCGGCTGCACGCGATGTCACGATAGCGGCTACCGCGGTCGGCTGGGAATCTACGAGGTGATGGAAGTCACGCCGGAACTGCGCCCGATGATCCATCGCGCGGCCCCCACGCACGAATTGCGGGACAAGCTGCGGCAAGTGGGCGGGCTGGCGCTTCGCGAGGAAGGCGCCCTGATCGCCCTGGAGGGCAAGAGCAGCCTCGAGGAGATCCTGAGCGTGACGCATACCGATGACGTGTGCGCATTGCCAGCCGTACCCACGACGACGCCCGCCGGTTCCCGCACCAAGCAGGAGGCGGCATGAAATTCCGATACAAGGGATTCGATGTCGGGGGCACGGCGGTTTTCAACACCATCGAGGCTGCCAGTGTCATCGAAGCCACCGAGGCGCTTCGCCGGCAGGGCATTTTTGCCACGGAAGTGGTTGATGCCGACAGGGCAAGCGGCCTCTCCAAGCGCAAGCGCGTGCCGCGATTGGGCGTGCGGCTGAAAAACCTGGCCATGTTCACGCGGCAGCTTCAGGTGCTGGTCGCGACCGGGACCCCGCTCGCGCAGGCGCTGAGCGCGCTCCAGCGGCAGGCGACCAGCGCCTCGTGGGGCGAGGTCGTGGCGGATTTGCGCTCGCGGGTCGAAGCCGGCGCGGCGCTATCGTCGGCCATGGCCGAACATCCCGCCTATTTCGATTCGATCTGCCGAAGCCTGATCGCCGCGGGAGAATCCGCCGGTAATCTCCCCGCCATGCTGGACCGGCTGGCGGTGCTGGTCCGCAAGCAGCTTCAGGTGCGGCGCTCGATCGTGGGAGCGGCCATCTATCCGGCGCTGCTGGTGGTGGTGGCGGCGGCGGTGTTGGTCGTCCTGCTCACCTTCGTTTTGCCTCGCTTTGCCGAGCTGTTCAAATCTCTGGACACTCCGCTTCCGCCCACGACGCAATTCCTCATGTCCTTGAGCGCGGGATTGCGAAATTACTGGTGGCTGCTGCTTGCCCTGGCAATACCACTGGCCGGGTGTGCCATGGCGTGGCTCAAGACCGAAAGTGGCCGTCGAACCATCGACAGCCTCGTGCTGCGCCTCCCGCAGTTCGGCGCCATCGTCAAAAGCTTTGCAACGGCCCGGTTGACGCGAATTCTGGGCATTCTGCTTCAGGGGCACGTGCCGCTGATCGAGGCCCTGCAATTGACCCGTGGAGCCTGTTCGAACCACCATTATTCGGACCTGGTTGGCGGCGCGCTCGAGGCGGTGACGCGCGGCGATTCGCTGGCGGTCGCCCTGTCGGACGAGCGCCTGATCGCACCGTCGGTGCGGGAGGCGATCGTCAGCGGGGAACGCAGCGGACAACTGGCGCCGCTGCTGACGACGCTGGCGGACTTCATGGATGAAAGCAACGAGGTCACGGTCCGCGCCCTCACCAGCATCCTGGAGCCGCTCATCCTGGTGGTCCTGGGAGTGCTGGTGGGATTCGTGGCCGTCAGCCTCTTTCTGCCCCTGTTCGATCTGACAGCGGCGACAGGGGGTGGGTGACATGGGATTCTCGAACTTGCTGCATCCTCGGACGCCGATCGGCCTGGACGTCGGCACCGCCAGCGTGAAGGCGGTTCAATTCGTTCGAGCGGGCCGGGGCCATGCTGTGGCGGCCTGCACGCGATTCCCGCGCGCCACTACCGATGTACCGGTTTCGGGCGAGGAACTGTCGGAGATTCGCGCTGTGCTTGGTCGGCAGGGCTTTGTCGGCGCGGAGGTGGTCGCCGCGGCGACGCCCCAGAAGCTGCTCAGCGGCGCCCTGGAATTGCCGGCCCGCGCACCCGGTGTCCCGATGGAGCAGATCGCCCGCGCAGAGTTCGCCCGCATCCAGAAATGCGACATGGCCGCCGCAGAATTCAGTTGGTGGGAGCTTCCCGCGCCGGCGCGATCGGGCAAGGCCACGCACGTCATGGCAATCGCTTATCCCCACGCGGCCGCCGAGGCGCAACTGTCGCTGTTCGACCGCGCCGGGTTTCGCCTTTGCGGACTCGACACACAGGGATCGGCGCTGGGCCGGACGGCGCTGGCGGCGGCCGACGGGGTCAAAACGCTGGCCGTGCTCGACCTGGGCTGGAGCGGCGCCATGCTCGTCCTGATGCGCGACGGAATGCTCGCTTACGAGCGTCGCATCGCCAACGGCGGCGTGTCCAGGCTGCACGCGGCGGTCCAAACGCGGCTGCAAGCGGAACCGGGCTCGATCGAGCAACTGATTCAGCAGATTGGA
>DATHPP010000541.1:0-7214 GCA_035483795.1 Tepidisphaeraceae bacterium
CTGACCGACGTGCGGATACAATCTCACCGGCCTCAGTGAATCGCGCTGTCCCGAGTGCGGAAGCAAATTCACGATTGACGAATTGATCGGGTTGCAGCCCGGGGTCGAGGCGGAAATCGAGTGAGCGGAACTAGCGTCGGGAAGAGCTTCACGCAGAGCCGCTGAGGCGCAGAGAAATCGTCCATGCAACCAAGTTACCGCAATTCGCTTCTTTCCCTGGCGTCTCGGCGGCTCTGCGTGAGATTGGATTGAGTTGCGCCTAGCGCCTAAATCCGCGCCTGCGCGTCAGTCGCAAACTGAGCTGGTGCGCCTTGGTCGAAATGCTTTTGGAGATCGGCGAGGAGCCCGGCTTCTTCGTCCGGTGAGACGGGAAACTGGTTGGCTCGGCATTGCGCGATGACTTCAGACAATTGATCCCTGCATGCGGTGAAGTTGTTCGGCCCGGCGGAAGCGACGATCGACTTCACCGCCTCGGCCACATATCGCCGGGCCAACTGAGTGCTTCGGTCGTTCAGATCCTGGAGCTGCCGGCGCTGTAGATCGGCGTCCAATTCCAGCTTATGGATCTGGACGGCGATGTTCTTGAGGTCAGTCTTGAGGATCTTGTTCTCCTGCTCGAGCTCGCGATAGGAGACGAGATGGCTGTCGAGCTGGCGGCGATCCTGGAACATCTGCCTGGAGAGCTCGGCCAGTTCTTTTTCTTTTGCGTCGGCGGCGGCTGCTGTTTCCTTCGCCCGCCGGGCCTGCGATTCGACGGCCTTGGCCTTCTGCTTCGCCTTCGCGTACCAATTCATGAGGGCCAGTCCCACACCCAGGGCGCCGATGACCATGCCGAGCAGAACGCTGACGATGTATCCCATGTTCTCACCCCTCAGTGACGTGTTCGGAGTCTTGCGGGAGCAACACGAAATTGGTTTCCGAATGGCACGCCGGGCAGGACATCGGCTCCAGGAACATTTCCTTGGGCGCCTGCGCGACGTCGCCGCACGTCGGGCACTTGGCGGAGACGACCTGCCCCAGCCGCGTCGAGAGGGCCAGAAGATAGGTCTTTCCCAAGGCGACGCGGCTGATCAATCCCATTCGCTCCCATGCTTTTACGACCAGCGCCCATTGCCCGGCGTCGCCGCCCAGCTTGTAATGCAGTTGATCCTGCCGGGCTTCACCGGACTGCTCGATGTGGGTCCAGAGGCGGTGGTTCCGCCACAGCTCCTCGCGGGCGGCGGACAGTTTGCCCGCCAGATCGTCGGTGGTTCGCTTCTGAATCTGCCTGGATCGCGCCAGAAAGGCCTCGCATGCATCGACAGACTTGAGGTCCAGGAGCAGAACGGCGTATTTCAGCACGAGATCGATCGCCGAGATACTTGGGACTTCACGGTTTTCATATTTGTTGGCGAATTGCAGCATGCCATCGATGTCATCCCAGGCGGACATGGCATGCTGGACCGCGTCGGGATAGAGGCCCCCGGCTTCGGCCGCCTGGGCGGCGTCCATCTTGGCGCGGTATTCCGCGGCATGGGCGGAGATTTCGGCCTTTGCCATCGCCATCGGGGCCCCAAAACCTAAAGCGCATCGACTTGAACCCACGTGGGACGTGTCGCCCGTTATCCAATTGTAACCGATGAACTGTGGAATCCCAATAGGCTGGCAGAAGACGTGAATCGGCGCGGCAGGGCAATCGCAAACTCAATTGGGAGGGCGAGGCTCCTGCCGAGCCGAGGCTTCCGGACGCGGGAAAATGCGGCTCGGCAGGAGCCTCGCCCTCCCGAAATGGCGGGCCCGCGAGTTTGCGATTGCCCTGTATCGGCGCGGAATCCGCTCGCGGAAACAGAAAGGGGTCGGGACAGACTGTCCCGACCCCTTGTTCATTCCCGCGAGCGTCGATCGGTGTCCGTTTACATATGAGGTCCGTCGAGATCGAGCTTGTGGAGACCGGCGAGGAACGTATCGATCGCCGCGTCGGGATCGGTCGTGCCTGATCCGGTGTTGTCGCTGAGGATGTCCCTGTCGAAGCTGTGATCGACATCCTCCAGGGTGTCCACGGAGGTCCGGAAAGCCTGGAGGTCCTGGCGGAATTGGCTGGGGCTCGCGTTGCCGGCGATGTCGTTCTGGACGGTGGTGAGGTTGAGCTGAGCGTTGTCGAGGGCGGCCAGGGCGAGCTGGGCCTCGGCGGGTCCTTCGGGCGTGCCCGCCGCCACCGGTGTCAGCGAGCCGAACAGGCCGTGCGTTTCGTTGAAGAGACCGGCGGTGAAGTAAACGGAGCCGGTGCTGCCGCCAGCGCCGCCGTTACCGACTCTCAGCGCCCACAGCCCGTTGATCTGAATGGGTTCGCCATCGGGGTCGGTCAGTTGGCCCAGGGGGGCGCCGGTGGTGGGGTTGAAGACGTTGATGAAACCGTCGCCGGTGCCGAAGTTGCCGACCAGCAGGTCGCCGGCGAGGCTGCCGAAGGTCGAGGGGGCGATGGCCAGGCCCCAGGGCGCGTCGAGCGCGCCGCGCGATGCCAGCCGCACATTTCCACCGGCCAGTCCGGGCGTGCCGTCGAGATTGAACACATCGACGAAGCCGCGGCCAGGGCCGGGCAGGTCGTCGTGCTTGGCATCGTCCTGCCTGGCGTAGGTCACGTAGACCTTGTCGTTTAATACCTGGACGTTGAAGGGGGCGTAATCTTTGGGCAGATTCGGGTCGCTGAAAGCGCCCGACGGGAGCGTGGCGGGCTTGAAGTTGGGGTCATAGACCTCGACCTGTCCGGAGCGGAAGTTGGTGGCGTAGAGCAGGAACGTGCTGGCGGGGTCGGTGGAGGCGATCGGCGCGCCACCGCCGCTGGCGATGGCCAAGCCTTTGTAAACCGCGCCGGTCTGCAAGTCGGGGTTGGGTTCGGTGAAGTTGTTCCCGGAGTTGTCCACGGCAATGATGCCGTAAGTGCCGGCCTTGGCCGGGTCGAAGCCCGAGGGGTTGACGCCCGGGTTCCAGCCGATGATGGTGCCGTCCTCGGTGGCGAAGAGGAAGATCGCCGCGGCGGAGGTTGCGGCTCCGGTTTTGGTGAATCCGCTGACCTTGAACCCGCCGGTCGCGCCGCCGTCAAGGTTGAACACCGTGCCGGTGGGTGTGCCGGAGGCGCCGAGTGGGTCGACCGGTGTCGGCATGCTGACGACCAGCGAGTTGATTGAAACTGGCGTGCTGCCGGCCCCCGGAACGCTGTAAAGCGTCGAGACGCCGGCGTTGTTGTCGGAGATCCAGAAGGGGCTGGTTCCGCTTGCGGTGATGCCCCACGGGTTGACGAGGTTGGGGTCCTGGACGGCAGCCACCCCCGGCAGGTCGGAGACCAGGTTTGTTTGCAGGACAGTACCAGACAACAGGCGACGACTTTCCAGGGGCTCCACACAGAGCAGCGCCGGGAACGCCGCACGACGATTGGCTTTCGCGCGCATCGAAACCTCCTTATCGGGTTGGGACGAAGTTGTGCGCCGCCAGCCGGGAGGAGGGAATCGCTTTGGAGAAGCCTGGTCAGCTTCGCAGCACGATGCTCGGCTACTCAAGACCTCTCACCCTCGCAGAGCCTGCCGGCGGCGCGGGAATTAAGTTTCTTGCCAATAACAGCCGGGCGGCAAACGGGTCAAACGACTGCACCTATTGCAGGAGTACGGGCGGTCGACGCGCTTCCGAATCGTGGCGAAACGCGCGAACCCAAGCTTTTTGTAATGAGCAGTTGCCGGCGAACTGCAAACTGTCGCCGGCTTAATTGAATGAGTCACGCGGCCACTGGCTGGCATTGGGCGGGGTCGCGGCGGGAGTGGGGGCGCCGCAAGCCTCGACGTGGGCCTGTAACTCGCGCAAATCGAAGTCGGCCTTCAGAAACGTTTTTCTCACGCCAAGCTCCATCGCCCGGCGGATGTGCTCGCCGTCAGAATAGGCAGTCAGCAGAATCACCGGCAGCGATTGCCAGCGCAGGTAACAGCGGATCACCTCGAGAAACGAAATTCCATCCAACTCCGGCATTTTGTAGTCGAGGATGACGACGTCCGGCGTCTGCTGCACCAGGGCATCCAGCGCCTTGTTGCCGTTGGGCGCCCCATGCACGCGATGACCCGCCTTCTGCAAATACCGCGCGACAATTTCCCGCGACTCGGCGTCGTCGTCTACTACAAGAACGAATGCCATGCCCGCATCTTAGCCGCGAATCGCCGTCTGGGGAACGCCCAGAAGTTCATCAGAAGATGGGATGCAATTCAAGCGGGCTGAGCCGGGAAGGGGCGAAAGTGCTGAGTGCTGAGTTGCTGAGTGCTGAGTAGCGGTGAAAGCGGCCTATTGGGCACTCGGAACTCAGCACTCAGCACTCAGCACAAGTGCCCATGTTGCCCTTGTCGCCCGGGCGCGTAACCTACGATGCCTCTATGGCCAAGAACATCAAGCCGCGGTCGGCGGACTACTCGCAATGGTATCTGGACGTGATCAAGGCGGCGAAGCTTGCCGACTACACGCCGGTCAAAGGGTGCATGGCGATCCGCCCCGAAGGCTACGCCATCTGGGAAGCCATTCAGCGCGAGCTGGACCGGCGCTTCAAGCAAACCGGGCACGTGAACGCGTATTTCCCGCTGCTCATCCCGATCAGCTTTCTGGCCAAAGAGGCCGAGCACGTCGAGGGGTTCGCCATGGAATGCGCGATCGTCACGCACTCGCGCATCGAGAAGGGCCCCGAGGGCCTCCAGCCCGGCGGCAAACCGCTCGAAGAGCCCCTCATCATCCGCCCGACCAGCGAGACGATCATCGGACACATGTACTCGCAGTGGGTGCAGAGCTACCGCGATTTGCCACTGCTCATCAATCAGTGGGCGAACGTGATGCGGTGGGAATTGCGCACACGGTTGTTCCTGCGTACCGCCGAATTCCTCTGGCAGGAGGGGCATACCGCGCACGAAACCGCCGAGGAAGCCCGCGCCGAGACGCTGAAGATGCTCGATGTCTATGCGGATTTCGCCGAGAACGTGCTGGCGATTCCGGTCATCAAGGGCGCGAAAACCGAGAGCGAGAAATTCCCCGGCGCCGTCATCACCTACAGCATCGAAGGACTGATGCAGGACGGCAAGGCGCTTCAGTGCGGGACCAGCCACGACCTTGGGCAGAATTTCTCCAAGGCCTTCGAGATCAAGTTCCTCGGCCGCGATCAGCAGCAGCAGTACGCCTGGACCACGAGCTGGGGGGCCAGCACGCGATTGATCGGCGCGTTGATCATGACGCACAGTGACGACGAGGGGCTGGTCCTTCCGCCGAGGGTCGCGCCGGACGTGGTGGCGGTCGTGCCGATCTACCGCGGGCCCGAGGAAGAACAGAAAGTGCGGACGTTTGTCGACACGCTGATCGCGGCGCTGACCGGCGGCCGCGAGACCAACCGCATTTCCCGGCACGGGATCGAATCGTGGCTGTTTGACCCGCGGACCGAGCAGCGGATCGTCGCCGACTTCCGCGAGTACCGGCCGGGTGAAAAGCATTTTCACTGGGAGCAACGCGGCGTGCCTTTCCGCCTGGAGGTCGGCCCGCGCGACGTCGACGCCGGGGCATTCGTGCTCAAGGGCCGGATCGACGGCTCCAAGGAAACGATCAAGCTCGCGGACCTGAACGACCGCTGGCTTTCGACCCGGCTGGATGCGGCCCACGCGGCGCTGCTGGAGAAAGCCCGCAAGTTCCGTGACGCCAATACCCATTGGGCCGATACCTACGATCAGATGAAGCAGATTCTGGCCGAGAAGGCGGGTCTGGTACGCTGCTACTTCAGTCCGAACCGCCAGAACGAAGCGAAGATCAAGCAGGAAACGATGGCAACTGTCCGCTGCATCCCCTTCGATCAGCCCGGCACGCCGGGCAAGGACATCCTCACCAGCGAACCGACGTCGACGCAGGTGCTGTTCGCGCAAGCGTATTGAGGGTTTCGTCCGCTCACTCGATGCGTTTGCCGCAGTTGCGGCAGAGCCACCGTGCGGGGGCGAAGGGCGCGATGCCGAGGAACAGCACCGACCAGAGCACCCAATACCACGGCAGCGATTGCGTGTGGAGGTCGGCGGAGCCGCAGCGAGGGCACCAGCGTTTGCCGCGGCGCGTGTGTTCGAGAATGATCGCCGCCCGCTGGGCCTGCGATTGGGGGACTTTCAATTCGATTCCTTCCCAAGCGTGGGCGATTTGGGCGCCCGCGGGGAGGTCTTCTCCCCGACCCATGAGCGATTCGATCTGCCCGCGCGCCAGCGCCGCCCGCGCCTGATGCCACTGCGCCGTCGTGGGCAGCCGGGCAACGGTCACCCATTGCGCCGGTCCGGGATCGACGGGCGGGGTGTAATAGTCGATTGGGATGGCGGGCAGCGGAGGTGGGACGTGGGTGATTCGCGGACCTTGGCTCATCGGACTGGTTTCCAAATTCGGCCCTGTCCATTACTCCTGAGCGATCTTCGATTCTGCGCCGTGGAGCCGACTCGCCCGCTGGCGGTTTCGCGAGGCCTGCGGGCCGATTGCGAAACCGCAAGCGGCAGTCATGCCAACTCCTCTTTCGCTCACTCCCGCATCTTCTCCGGCTCAATCGCGTTGCTCCCACACCACTGTCGATACGCAAATGGCGAAATCTCGCTGGGCTTAATCTCGCTGCGGCCGCCCCAGAAGACGTTGGTGTAACTGACCGGGATGCCGACGGAATCGAGGTGCTCGTCGATCGCTTTTTTGTGGGCGAGAACGAGGTCTTTGTCGGTGCCGTGGGCGACGCCCATGACGTTGACGTCGCCGAACTCCGGGCCGCCCTCGCGCCAGTAGGCGTGGGTCATGACGTGGAAGCGGCCGACCTGGCGGCCGGTGTCGATCTCGCGGCCCTCGGGCACGGCCCAGTGAAACAGCGCGTTGTACTTGGTGACCTGCTCGCCGGTCTTGAGGGTTTTGACGTGCTCGAGGAAGGTGGAGAACCTGCCGATGACGCCGCGTTCGTTGAGCGAGCGGGCGACGCGATAGAAGGTTTCCAGGTCGACGCCGGCCTCGCGGGCCCGCGGCTTCCACAGGTCAACCTGAATCTCCTCCGGCTCGAATTCGCGCTTTAGCGCGACCAGCACGCGCCAATCCAGTTCCGAGAGCTCGACGATGTGGGTGTCGATGACGTCGGCCAGCTCGTCCGATTTGCTGCCGGGCTCCAGCCCGCGACGGCGGACGTGGCCGACCCCCAGCGCAAACAACCGCTTGGCCGGCATGAG
>DATHPP010000542.1:0-12016 GCA_035483795.1 Tepidisphaeraceae bacterium
TTCTGCTGTCCGGCCCAGGCACGACGCTCACGACCGATCCGGAGCCCAGATGGGTAAGCTGCGTGATGCGCCGATCCAAGCCATCCCATTCAATTTTCACTTCTGGTCTCGACGCCGCGTCCGAACCGTCCGCACCGTCAATGCCGGCATCCACCCCGCCCCGTCCGCGCCCCCGTCGTCCGCCCCCGCGCGGCGCCGTCGCCGGAGCCGACCCCGCCTGCGCCTCCGTATCGATGTCTCGATCGTTGGGGTCCTTGCTCACGTGCGTCAGCGCAACGCTGTAGAGCTGGTAGGATGGGCGATCCACCACTGAGATTTCCGCCGCGTCGAAACCGCCAATAAAGACCAGCTTCGTTCCGTCCGGCGTCCATTTGGCGCCGTGCGCGGAGACAAACTGATCGCTGTCGATCAGATGCTCGGGGCCGCCGTCCGTCGACTTGATGTACAAACGCGACCGCAGCAGCGCATCGTCCTTCGAATACGAAAGCCACTTTCCGTCCGGCGACAACTCCACCGACCCGATCGGCGCCACATTGCTCGACGCCAACTCCTTCGTCACCCCGGTGCCGATCTCGACCTGGCGAAGCGTGTGGTCCGATCCGGTCCACAGGAGGGATTTAGAATCCGGCGCCCAAGTGATGCCGTTCTTGTCGCAATCGGCGTCGCTGAGCTGCTTGAGCTTTTTACCCAGCTCGTCGCTGACCCAGATCTCCTCGCGGCCGGTGCGGTCGGAGACGAACGCGATCCACTTCCCGTCCGGCGACCACCGCGGCTCGCTTTCCCGCCAGGGCGTCTCTGTCACGCGCTGTTCTTCGCCGCGATCGGTCGCGACGGTGAAGATTTCCCCGTGCGTGGCGATCGCCGTCCGCTTGCCCGAGGGCGAGAGGTTGAAGCTTTCGCACTCGCTCTGAATGACCCGCAATTCGCTGTCGTTGTCCTTCGTATCGGAATTGATCGAAACCGGAATCTGCGCGCTCTTGCCGCTCTCCAGGTCCAGCTTCCAGATCTGGAAATCGTCCTCATAGACAATCGTCTTCCCGTCCGCGGCCATGCTCGGAAAAAACAGATCGCCGTCGGTGTGATGCGTCACCTGGACCGGCGTCCCACCCGATGCCGGCATCTTCCAGATGTTGTTCACGCTCTTCATCACCTCCGGCGAGCCGAACTTCAGGTCGTGCTCGTCGTCCGTGCAATCGGCGACGAAGTAGATCGATCCATCGTGCCCGAACATCGGCCAGTAATAATTCCCCTTGTAGTCCCCGTCGCTGAGCTTGGTGAACTGCCCGCCGGCCACGTCCATCAGCCACAGGTCAACCGCATAGCTGCCGCGATAATGCTTGCGGCTCCATACACCCGGATGCCGGCTGAACGCCAGTTTCGACCCATCCGGCGAATAGCTCGCCCACGATCCCCAGTCCGTCGGGATCGGCCGCTCCATCCCGCCCTCGGCGGAAATCTCAAACAGTGTCGTCACCCCGGGGAAAACTCCCTGCCCGCGCGACGAAGTGAAAATGATCTTCTTCCCGTCCGGCGTCCATCCCACCACATGATCGTCGGCGCTGTGAAAGGTGAGCTGCTTTGGCTTGCCGCCCTCGGCGGGCATCACGTAAACATCGTAGTTCCCCTGCCGGTTCGACGAAAACGCGATCCACTTCCCATCCGGCGAAAACCGGGGAAACTCGTCCCGCGCCTTGTTCACCGTCAGACGCTGCACGCTCGTCCCGTCGTCGTTGGCCACCCAGATGCTCCCGAAGTAGCTGAACGCGACCTTCCCGTTCGAGTACGACGGCTGCCGCAGCAACCGGGTCTGGCCATGGGTGAAGGCCGGAAGTGCAAACACGACGGCGATCAACGCTCTGACGATCATTCTCATCTCCTTCAAAGGCGGGATGCCCACATGATCGCCGGGGAGCAGATTTGTGGCAAGGAAAACTTTGGTGGGACAGGCATTCCTGCCTGTCATGAGTCGGACTCGTTCTGTCTGGAGAAGAGTTCGTTCGGACCGGCTCGGGGGGCGGGAATGTCCCCACTCGCCGGTCCGAGGCAGACAGGAATGTCCGCCCCGCCACAAGGCAGGGATGTCCGCCCACCTTGGCCGGCGTCTGAGTCCGCACAATCCGCAGCTCTGTCAGAAATACTTGCCCAGGAGCTGGTCCCAGGGCCGCCCTTCCTCGCGAAACTCCCCGGCGGCCTTCCCTTTGTGAAGGGCGGCCGCACTCTTCTGGTCAGGCTCGGGCGCCGAGTCGCGCATCAGCCGGGCAATTCCCGCCTCGACCACCTCCGTCGTCGAGACGTATTCCCCGGCCTCAACTCTGGCGTCCACGAATTTCTGAATTTCCGGGCGAAGTTGCACCTTCATGGCAGCACCTCGCCGATCAGGCTAACTATCGCCCCCAGCCGAATCAACCGCCCCGGCATGAATTTGCGTTTAGTGCCCACGAACCTGGATCACCTCGTCGGGGCCGGGACAAGAAAGTGGACCAGGACGTAGACCGCATCGGCGATTGCGGCGAGCAGCAACCAGTGGTCGAAACCCCATCGCGTTCTCCTGGGAAACCAGTTTGGCATGAACTGGTAAAGGATGCGCTCCACCAACGCGGTCAACGCCGCAGTCGCAAGGACAACCATCGGCTGACGTGCGAGCCACATCCATTGCATAATTATTAAAAGCAGCTGGTCATGCCTTCGCCTCGACCGACGTCCCGCACTCCGGACAGACGCCGCTCGTGTTGCCGGTGAGGTTATATGAGCAGGCCGGGCAGCGGCAGATCGCCGTAGAATCTCCCCCGGCTCGGCGCGCCAATGCCCACCCGAGCATGAAGAATATCCAGAGAAAGCCAAGGCATATGGCCAAATTCAGCCAGTCGAGGTAAAGCAACGGCGAATGGTCGAATACCCGATCGCTTTCGATCGAGTAGAAGCCCTTTCCTGATGAAAAACTTAAGTGACCCCAAGTGATTCGGAAGCCGGCCCAACTTGCGGCGATGATTGCCGCACAGAGCAGCAACGAGATGACAGATGCCACAGCGAACGGGCGGTGGATCACGCCATCATTCTACCCAGTCCGCCGACGATGCGGCACGGACTGCCAGTGATTGCAGGTTCGCACTCAGACGCTGAATGCTGGTGCAAAGTTACGCTCCGATGTCGGTTCAACGTGACACGGGTTTTCAACCCGTGCTGGCGGCGCGAACCGAAGGAAACCGTAGATTTCGCGGCCATTTGAATTCGAATGTCGTCGGCACGGCTTGTCTTCGACCCTGAGGGTGAGCCTCAGGCTCAGACCCGAAGGGAAGCCGTGTCACGATCGGCGCTCTCCGCCCCTCGGGCAATTCTATGTGACGCCGGACCTGTTCCAGAGCTTTCCCGTGTCTCAAAACAAGTGCTCAGTCTTCAGGCACCGTCAACGGTCTTTGCCCAGGTCGGTCGCGCGCGTTTTCGGGGATTTGCCATTAAGCAGGGATGATTTATCAACATCATGCTCAGGCGGGGAATTCAGCCGACAGACAGCGGAGTTTCCGGGAATTTTTGCGACTATTGTGACGCGATTTTTGATATATTGTCTTGGCGAAGACGGAAAGAGCCAATCGGCAACGTCCATTGCGATGTAACATCGAAATGTAGTTAGAGTCGGCGCGCCGGCGGGTCCGAGGCGAATTTCTCTTTCCACTGGCGCAGCAGATCAAACGCCTGCACGGGCGTCAGTTGCTCCACTTCGATCACCGCCAGGGCCTTGAGCAGCTCCTGGGCTGGGTCGGTGAACAGGGGGAGCTGGGCTTCCTCGTCCTTGCGGCGGTTCCGGGCCGTGCGATTGTGGCCGACGTGATGCACGGCCAGCTCGGAGAGAAGCTGGCGGGCCCGCTCGATGACCGCCCGGGGCACGCCGGCCAGCCGCGCGACGTGAATCCCGTACGAGCGGTCGGTGCCGCCCTCGACGATCCGGTGCAGGAACACCACCTGGTCTTCCCACTCGCGCACCGCGACGTTCAGGTTCTTCACTCCCTTGAACCGCTGCGCCAGGTCGGTCAGCTCGTGATAGTGCGTCGCGAAAAGCGTGCGGCAGCGGACGCTGGAGGCGATGTGCTCGGCGATGGCCCACGCCAGGCTCAGGCCGTCCAGCGTGCTGGTGCCCCGGCCGATCTCGTCGAGAATCACCAGGCTTCTAGGGGTCGCGTTATTCAGGATGTTGGCCGTCTCGGTCATCTCGACCATGAACGTCGACTGCCCGGCGTGAAGCTCGTCGCTGGCGCCGATCCGCGTGAACATCCGGTCGACCAGCCCGATCGTCGCGCTTTTGGCCGGCACGTAGCTGCCGATCTGGGCCAGGAGCGTAATCAGCGCGACCTGCCGGATGTAAGTGCTCTTGCCCGCCATGTTCGGGCCGGTGATCAGGCTCAGCGAATCGTCGGCGGCAAAATGCGTGTCGTTGGCGACGAACTCGCTGGCGAGCTGCTGGTCGAGCACGGGATGCCGGCCGTCCACGATCTCCAGCACGCGGTCCTCGGAAATGTCCGGCCGGCAGTAGCGCCGCTCGGCCGCCAGCCCCGCCAGCGACGACAGCACGTCGATCCGCGCCAAGCCGTATGCCAGTTCCTGAAAAGTCGGCACGTGGGGAAGTAATGCCTGGCGAACGTCCTCGAAGAGCCGCTGCTCCAGCGCGATCGCCTTGTCCTGGGCGCCCAGCGCTTCTTCCTCGAACTTCTTCAACTCGTCCGTGACATACCGCTCGGCGTTCTTGATCGTCTGCTTGCGCGACCAGGTATTCGGAACTTTGGCGCGATGCGTGTCGGTGACTTCGATGTAATAGC
Organism: Tepidisphaeraceae bacterium; assembly: GCA_035483795.1. Classification (GTDB taxonomy): domain Bacteria; phylum Planctomycetota; class Phycisphaerae; order Tepidisphaerales; family Tepidisphaeraceae; genus DASXMX01. The sequence continues at coordinate 4,809 of DATHPP010000542.1, forward strand.
CGAACACTTTATTGAAGCCGACGCGAAGTGAATTGATGCCGGTCTCGGAGGCGAGCGTCGCCTGGTATTTGGCGAGCCACTGCTGGCTGTTGCAGCCGATCGAACGGAGGCGGTCCAGCTCCGGATCAAACGCGTCGGCGATCACGCCGCCCTCCCGCAGGTGCGGCGCCGGGTCGGGTTTGATCGCGCCCGCCAGATACGCGCCCTGCGCATCGCAGAACTCCCGCAACGCCATCAGCTCCGGCGCGATCTCCGAAACCTGGGAGAGATTCGCGAGCTTCTCCAGCAGATCAGGCAGCAACTTGAGGCATTTTCCCAGCGCCGCCAGATCGCGCGGGTTGGGCCGACCCACGGAGATCCGGCCGATGATCCGCTCGATGTCGCACACGTCTTCCAGTTTCTCGCTGACCGCCCGCAACCCTGCCGGCGTATCGAGGAACGCCGCGATCGCGGCCTGCCGCGCCGCAATGTGCTCGCCATCAAAGAGCGGCGTCCGCAGCCACTGCCGCAGGAGCCGGCCGCCCATGCTCGTGCCCGTCCGGTCGATCGCGCTCAGCAGTGAGCCTTCCGTACCGCCCGAGCGGATCGTGCGGTCGATCTCGAGACTGCGCCAACTTGCCGGGTCGATGCTCAGATGATCTTCCACGACATGCCGGCGCAGCGGCCGGAGATGCGCCAATGAAGTCTTCTGCGTCTCCTCCAGATACGAGAGAATCGCGGCGGTGGCGAAGACCGCGGGGTCGTCATCGGAAAATCCGAAGCCCCCTGCCGTCTTCACCTGCCACTGCTTGCGAATCTGCTCCGCCGCGTGGTGCGGCGTGAACTGCCAGCCCGCCCGCGCCGTCACTGCATTGAGCCCCAACTGTCGAATCCGCTGGCCAAACTCATGCTCGCGTCCCGAAGGCATCTCCGGGACGAGCACTTCCGCCGGCCGGAGCCGCGCGATTTCATCGAGGATTTGCCCTTCGGAGCCGCTCGCGGCGATGCACGCACCGGTGGAAAGCTCGACCCACGCCAGCCCCGCGCGATAGCCGCTCGATTTGGTCACATGAAACGCGACAGCGGCCAGATAATTGTCCGTGCTGCCATCGAGCAGCGGATCATCGGTCAGCGTGCCCGGCGTCATCAGCCGCACGACCTCGCGCTTGATGACGCCCTTGGCCAGGGCCGGTTCTTCGGTCTGCTCGCAGATCGCGACCTTGTACCCCGCCGCGATCATCCGCCGCAGATATCCCTCGACCGCGTGGAACGGCACCCCCGCCATCGGGATGGCGTCGTCCGCATCCAGCCCGCCGCGGCTGCGGCTCGTCAACGCCACGCCCAGCACTTTGCTCGCCAGCTTCGCGTCCTCCCAGAACATCTCGTAAAAATCCCCCATCCGAAAAAACAGCACGTAATTCGGATACTGCGCCTTGAACTGCTGGTACTGCCGCATCGCGGGGGAAAGCGGGGTTTTTTCCTCGGAAGGAGTGCCGGCGCGGGCGGGCGGGGCTGCGGAAACAATCGGCGGTGCGTCGCTCATGGGGATCGCCGCAGGGTATGGGCAAGCAAGGGACAGATCAAGAATACGGAAGATCGCAGGGCGGTTCTTCCCCCTCTCCCTCCGGGAGAGGGTTGGGGTGAGGGCCGTGGGAGAGGCGCCTCCGATTTCCCCTCACCCCAGCCCTCTCCCGGAGGGAGAGGGGGCAAGAGAGAGCGCCGGCCAAATCTTTCGCAGCGCCAAAGCATTTATCTCTGCCGCGCGGCCGAGGTCGCCTCGGACGGCCTTTGGATGATCCCAATTCCCCGCAAACCGCTGAAACCTTCGTGCATATCGCGGCGGGGAGTAAGACCCACACAGATCCCCGGCCAACACGCGGGCGACCGCATTCAATCGTGATATCCCCCACGCGAGATCATCCGCTTTGAACAGCCCGTTCTCCCAATTCGTGATTGCCTCGTCCTCTCGCAGACAATCCAGATCCACCGTAACGCACACATTCCGCCCCGCCAGCCCTTCGGCAAATCGTTCGAACCGCTCCCGCCAATTCTCCCGCGTCATGCAATCGAACCGCCTGCAAACCGCGGCCGGCTGGCGTTCCGCCCAGGCGTGCACCTCCAGCCTTCTGGACCGCAGTGCCTTGCGATTGGCAAACAAGCGCGAGGGGAACTGAAGCTCGAAATTCCCGCACCCCCAGACGGAAACGCCCTTCACGTTCGGCAATTCCAGCGCCCGATTGACCCACCCGCCGCACGACCAGTACGGCGGGCGAATGTCCCAATCGGGATGATTGTCAAACGAAACGACCGTGACCGGCTCCGTCACGCGCCGCAGCAGAACGGCGGCCAGGTAATGAAAATCCCCGGAGCCGTAGAGGACAAAGGGAGAGAGCGTCGGGCGAATCTCCTCATAGAACTGCTCGACCTCGCGCCGCCGGCCATGATACCGCAGCTTCGGTCCCCAGTGGCGCAAATCCAGCGTCTCGAACCCCTCCAGCTGTGGCCAGGCATCGTCAAGATTGAGATGGACCGATCGCACGTGCCCGCTCACCCTGCGACGGCCGTGCTGGTTGGCGTCTTGAGATACTCGCCGACCACCCGGCGAAGCTGCTTCTGGATCGTGTCCGGGTCCTCGCGCCCGTCCATCACGACGAAGTCGTTTTTCTCCGCCATGTTGTCGAACTGCTCGATCAGCGCGCCCTGGTAGGCGTGGAAGCTGTCGTACAAATCGTCGCCGTAGTTCATGTCCATGCCGCTTTCCCAGTAGTTCATCTTCCCGCTGCGCAGCACGCGCGGAACCAGGTCCCTCACGTCGAGCCGCAGATAGAACACCAGGTCGGGTATAACGGCAAAGCCGAACAAATCGTTCAGCCACGGCTCATCGGCGCCGCGGACGATCCCGCGAGCAATCGCGGTGTAAACGTAGCGATCGGCCAGCACGATAAACCCGCTGCGCAGGGCCGGAAGAATCTGATACTCCAGCCGGTCGGCCAGATCGGTGGCGTACATCAGGCAATAGGTCAAACGGTTGAGCGAATGGCCTTCCTTGGCGTCGGTGATCGCCTGGCCGACCAGCTTGCTGCGCGTCCAGCCGGTATCGAGGACGCCGTATCCCTGGATCTCCAGCCATTTGCGGAGCATGAAGCTCTGGGTGGTGCGGCCGCAGCCGTCGGTCCCTTCGATCACGATCAGCTTCCCGCTGGATGGCCCGTCGGGAAGGTAGGGCATCTTGTGCGAGAGGTACTGGAGATTTTTCACGCCACCGTCTCCTGGGCCGAAAGTTCCGGCTGATACTGGCGGAGCATGTCGTCGATCAGGCTGCGGACGATCTGCTGCTGTTCGCCGATGCTGCGGCTGGCGTCGATGCGCGTCAGGCCATACTCGCGGGTGATGCCGGCGTACTCGTCGAGAATGCGGGTCTGAAACAGCTTGAAGCTGCTGACCTTGTCCGCCGCCAGACCCAGGTCCATGCCGGCCTCGTAGTCCTTGAGCTGCGCCCGACCGGCCAGGAGCCGCTGCACGCTCACTTCGATCGGCACGTCAAAATACAGCGCCAAATCCGGCCGCGGTGCAAAGCTGTACACCCGCCGCACCCACTTGCGATCCACCCCGCGGACCACGTCCCGCGCGAACGCCGTGTACATGTACCGGTCCGCCAGCACGATCATCCCCGCCTTGAGCGGCGGCAGAATGTTGTGCACCAGCCGGTGGGCGAAATCCGTCGCGTGCAAAAGCGAAAAGGTGAGCGGCGTCAGGGTCTGCTTCTTCTTGCCCTTCTTGGTCACCGCCTTCACCAGATCGGCGCTGTTCCATTCCGTGAAGAACGTCTGGAACCCGCGCGCCTGGAGATATCGCATCGCAAGCTGAAGCTGCGTGCTCTTTCCCGAGCCGTCGATGCCCTCGACGACGATCAGCCGGCCGGGATAGGGATGCGGCATCGTCATGCCGTTCATAAATCACCGTTGCGCCACTTTGAGCCGCAGCGTCCTTGCGAAAACCTTGTGAAACAGGGCCCGCTTGCTGCGAGCGCTCCAGAGTTCCAACTCCGCATCCCCGCGGGCCTTGAGCGTCACTTCCGCGCGCTTCTTGGTGATGCGGCACGAAAGCCCGGTGACCACGCCACTGTGGCTGCGGTCCAGGGCGTCGGCCACCCGCAGGAGCGCCGCCCCGAAGCGCACGATTTTTCGCCCCGCCGGCGACAGCTTGGCAAACGCCGGGTGCGACATCTTCGGCGGAGACTTGCGATGATACCGGGCGATGTTGGCGATAATCCGCACTTCCTCGCGGCTGAAATCCCGCAGGTTGCCGTGCAGGATCAGGTACATCGAATGCTTGTGATGGCGCTCGCGGGCGATGTGCCAGCCGATGTCGTGCAACAGCGCGCCGTACTCGATGAGCTGGCGGGCCTCGTCGTCCAAGCCGTGCAGCACTTTGGTGACGTCGAACAATTCGAGACACAGCCGAGCGGTCTGCTCGCTGTGGGCCTGGTGCCAGTCGCACCGCCGGGCCAGATCGAGCACGCTGCGGCGCCGCGGATCGGGGACTTCGCGCCGGATCGACAGATCCGGCAAGTGCCGGCTCAGATACTCCAGCAGGATTCCTTCGCGCAACGCCGATCGGCACAAGCGGATTTCATTGAGATTGAGCCGTCGCAACAACTCGCTGACGAGCAGCGCCCCGGCGAGGATCTGGTCCTTCCGCTGGTCGTCCAGGCCGCTCATCGTGGCGCGATCTTTGGCCCGGCTTTCGATCAGCCTGGCCAGCAGCCGCGAGAGCGCTTCCCGCTCGATCACCTGGGCGCTCTCTTTCTTGTCGATCGCAGCGCACATCGCCGCCAGGTTTTCCATCGTGCCGCTGGTGCCGATCGCCGCGACCGGATGCAGCGCCAGAATACTGTCGCAGACCGGACCAAGCTCACGCTCGTAATGCGCCAAGAGCGACTTGAGTTCCGCGGGACTGATCGGATCGGTGCTGACGTACCTGGCCGTCATCCGCGCCGCGCCCAGCTTGCGGCTTTCCAGGAGGAGCGGTTTGGTGCCGTCGGCGACAATGAACTCGACGCTGCCGCCGCCCACGTCCAGAATGAAGTGCGGCTTGTTTCCCAGGTCCACCTCGTGCCGCACGCCCAGATAGATCAATCGCGCCTCGTCTTTGGCGCTGACGACCTTGACCTGCATCCCCAGCTCGCGGCGGGCACGCTGGAGAAAATCCCCGCCGTTCTCCGCTTCCCGCACGGCGCTGGTCGCCACCGCCAGAACTTTCTCGCACCCGCGGGCCCGCGCCGCCTGCCCGAACCGGCGGAGCGTCGCCAGCGCCCGCTCCATCGCGTCAACCGACAATCGTTTGGACGGAAAGCTGATCCGCCCCAGCCCGACCATTTCTTTCATCCGCCAGAGGGTCGTGACGCCGCCATCCGGATCGGCCTGGGCGACGACCATGTGCAGGCTGTTGGACCCGACGTCGATGGCAGCGATGCGGAACTCCGGCCCCGACGCCGGAGCGGCAAAACTGGGCTTCGCGATGGTAGTCGCCGATTTCACAAGACTTGTCGATCCTGCCGCGACTATGCACCGGCCGGCTAAACGTGACACGGGTTTTCAACCCGTGCTAGTGGCGCGAATGCAGAGGAACCGCACAATTGTCGATTCATTCCCTCAGTACGTCGCCAGCACGGCTTGAAAAGCCGTGTCACAAGAGAGCCGCCCGTCGCACACGTTTATTCAACCTTAATCCGAAGATACGGTTTTGCCTTCCCATTGTCCAAAATCTCGCGGCAGAGCTCGGCCAGTTGTGCCCGCTCGCCGGGCCAGAGAAATTCCGAATCAATTTTGCCGCGGTCGATCCAGCGATGGGCATCGTGCTCGGAATTGAGAATCGCCTCGGCATTGCGATCGACCACCGCGCAAAAGCCGGGGCAATGCCAGATCGTGTCGTCGCCATGCAGGTAGAAGATGTCCACCGTGTCGAGCTGATAAAACTCCCGCGGCGTCAGCCCCGCCTCCTCGCGCAGCTCCCGCAGCGCCGCCGCCCACGCGGTTTCGCCCTCCTCCACCTTCCCGCGCACGGTGGACCACGCCCCACCCATGAAGTCGCCCGCGGCACGGCGAAGCTGAAGCAGTTCGTGCGAGCCAGCCCGCTCCCCCGGCCGCACCACGAAACACGCCACCATGTCGAAGCGAACTTTCATCTCCGCCGCCATCGTACCGACAACTCGCCCGCTTTTCGTGGCACGGCTTTCTAACCGTGAACGAGGGGGATCAAAGACGCGAAACGGCATGGTGTGGGAACACCCGGTTTCACAGCGCGAACAACTCCCTGCTTCCCGGGCAAAAAAGCCTCGGCACGGCACCTCGGTTTCCCCACACCAGAACCGGCGCAGGTTCAACGGCTTGGTCCGTCCACGGGTTACAAACCGGTTACAAACCCGTGCCACTTGAAACCCATCGACGCGGAATCGCGACGGTCCTATCGCATCGTGTAGACTGGTGGCGATTCTGAAGGCGACCATGAGGGAAAATTCCGGCTGACCCACTACCAAGATCGAGAATGATTCAACGAATCCTCTGCACCATCGGCCTGCTCGCGATCGCGTGTAACGCGCACGCGCAGGCGCTCAAGGTATTCGTCAGCCCCGAGGGCGACGACCGGTGGTCCGGGCTGGTGGAAAAGCCCGATGCCCGCCGGTCGAATGGCCCCGTCGCCACGCTCGGTCGCGCGCAGGACATCGTGCGATCACGCCGCGGCGCCGGCGGCGCAGACGTCGTGATCGCCAGCGGCGAATACTACCTCTCCGAAAGCATCCGCTTCTCGTCTGACGACTCGGGCACCAAAGAATCGCCGGTGACTTACCGCGCCGTCGACGGGCAGCAAGTCTACCTGATCGGCGGCCGGCGGATCGATCAGTTTTCGCCCGTGCAGGATGCCGGGATTCTGAGCCGGCTCAAGCCCGAAGCACGGGAGCACGTCCTCCAGGCGGATCTGAAAGCGCAGGGCATCCGTGATTTCGGGCGCTACCGCTCGCGCGGTCCCGGCCGGCCCGGGGCCCCGGCGGCGCTGGAGCTGTTCTTCCGCGGCCAGCCCATGAACCTTGCCCGCTGGCCGCGGGACGGATTCACAAAAATCGTCGGCTTTCCCAAAGACAAGCAGGAGGGCGACGAGCACGGCGGAACGCTGGGCAATCTCGCCGGCGGGTTCTTCTACGAGGGCGACGAGCCGGGCCGCTGGAAACA
>DATHPP010000543.1:0-27493 GCA_035483795.1 Tepidisphaeraceae bacterium
GGCGAGGACGATGCCGGCTTCCTGGTTGGGATAGGTGAATGTGCCGGTGCTGGTGATGGTGAAGCCGTCAATCGTTACATCATTTGCCGTGATATCGAGGGCATAGGGCGCGCCGCCACCGGGGACGTTGAGGATGGTCTCGCCGGTACCGGACTGGCGGGCGTTGCTGCGGGCATCGACGCCGCCCTGGGCGCCGTGAATGGTCAGGGTCTTGTTGATGACCGTCGGCCCGGAGGAGTCGGTGCCGGCATCGACGTTAATCACCGCGCCGGCGGAAGCGGCCGAGACGGCCGCCGCCAAATTCGAATACACCGTGGGATCGCCGACGATGTGGGCGGCAAGCAGGACGCGGCCTTCCAGGCGCTCGGCGGCCAGAAAAGCGGCGCGGCGGCAACGGGCGGTGGCTTGGCGCACCTTCGGCTTGCCCGGTTCCAGCGGAATATGACGATGCCCCATGTTCTTCCCTCGTACAGCAAAATTCTTAAAACTGGCGCACAACGAGACGAGTTGCTTCGCTCAAGTTTGACTCTACACCATTCTGCCCGATGGGAAAGTCAAGTATACTGAAATGTAACGTTGTTTCCCAGCCAAAAAGCGATAATTACAACCGCGAAAAGAGTCTGCGAGCGGCAAAATCATCAAATATTGCCCGGTCAGGATAAACCGGGCTCTGCCGCAGTTTTCTCCGTGCGATCCCCGTCCATGGAAGTGAGAGAGGCCCCGGCATTCCTGATCCAACCGGCTGAACTCGCTGTGCCGGCTGGAATCTCCCTTGACGCGCCGCTTGCGATAGTGGTATGGGCTCCCAAGCGATGGCCGCGCGGCGGCGTTCCATGCGGGTGGCCAACATCGACGATCCATTGCAAGGAGAACCGGTCATGAAACCGCGAGCATCCATCCTTGATTCGAGGTCGTCATTCTCGCTGGCCCAATTGGCGCTTTTGCTCGTTGCCGCCGGCGTCCGCGCGCAGCAACCCTGGGAAGCGGTCGCGATCGATAAGGCGGCGGGAAGAACCGGCCAGTTCCAGGTCATTCTTACGCAGCGCTGCCCGTTGAGTAAGCCGTCCGACGTGTCGCAGCGTGTTTCGCGACCGGCCTCGGCGGGCGAATCGGATTACGACCTGGCGAAAGAGAAGTTCGACATCTACGTTCCCAAGTCGCCCGCCGCAGACGGGAAGTTCGGTCTCATGGTCGTCATGCCCTATCCGGCCCATGCGACGCCGCCCCATCCATGGACGGAGGTGCTCGAGAAATCTCACATGATTTTCATTGGCGATCCCACCGCCGGAGACGGCCGTCCACCCCTGGCGCGCATCGGGCTGGCGCTGGATGCGGCATTTGACGTGCAAAAGGCCTGGCCGATCGACCCGCACCGCATCTACGCGTGCACCGCTTCGGGCGCGGACCTGGCCTCCGGGATCGCCCTCTATTATCCCGATGTGTTCGAGGGGGCCATCTGCCCCGGCTGGTCGTGGTGGGAGAACCTGAGCGACCCAAAAACACGGGCGATCTTCAAATTCGACAAACTGACGCGCCCCCGGCCGCAACAGCTTGAACTGGCCCGCGCCCACAGCCGGTTCTTCCTTGTCACGCGTGAGCTACAGGACCCCAACTACACAAACCCCGTCGACCTGCTCGCCAAACAAGGGTACGGGCGAGCGGGATTCAAACACGTGAAGGCAGTGACTGTTCCGTCGCAGGAAATCATGATCTGGAGCACCCTGGCGGCGGACTGGTTCGAGGAGGGCCTGCAATTTCTCGACGCCGGGGCAAGCGACGACGCGAAGGCAGTGACCGCGTCGGGCAAACAACCTGCCGGGCCAACGGGAACTGGGGATTCGTCCGCGCTGACCCGGCCCAACTCGACTCCGCCCGCCGGCGACCCCACAGCCCGCGCCCAGAGTGCCTTGAGCCTGGCCAAAAGCTACATCACAGCCCAGCATTACGACGCCGCTCGAGCCAAGCTTCAGAGCGTCATTCAAACCTATCCGCAAACCCCCGCGGCCACCGAGGCAAAGTCGCTGCTGAAGGAGATCCAGGACAAATGAAACGATCCGGGGTCGTGCACGGCGCTCCCCGCAAGCCGGAGCGGCTAAAACGGCCAGTCCAAGATAATCGTATCGCTTGATTCCACGTGTTCGGCTTTGCCGAAGCCGCGTGCGATTGAGGAGAGCGCTGCGCTCCAACTCCAGTTTCCGACCATGATCCCGTTGTTTTCATTGTCGAAGCGGGTGCCCGTGACCAGGACCTTGCGTTTATCATTCTCGTCGAATTGTACGTTCGCGAGCTTCAGGATTTGGGTAACCGTAGTGAGCTTTCCGCTCAGCGGCCCCTCCCAAAGGACGTGAGCGTCGGCGCCAGGACCGCTGAGAACGCGCACGATGTTGCGACGAACATATATCTTGTCGTCGGCCTGAAGGCGCGCGGATGCTTTACACGGCGTACACAATATTTAAATAAAAAAAAACTACAGCGGCCCATTTTGTTGGTCATAAAACTACGGTGCCCCATTTTGGCTGGTTTTGGCGTGTTTTGGCGTGTTTTTTGGCGGGTTGGTTCACGCCAGCCCTGATGCTATATCTCGAGCATCAATCGGGCGGGGTCTTCCAGGGCTTCTTTTAGGCGGACGAGGAAGCTGACGGAATCGCGGCCGTCGACGAGGCGGTGGTCGTAGGAAAGGGCGACGTACATCATGGGGCGGATTTCGACTTTCCCATTGATCGCGACGGGGCGGTCTTTGATGGCGTGCATGCCGAGGATGCCGCTTTCGGGAGGGCTGAGGATGGGGGTGGAGAGCAGGGAGCCGTAGATGCCGCCGTTGGTGATGGTGAAGGTGGCGCCGCTGAGTTCGTGGATCGCCAGCTTTCCGTCGCGGGCGGCGCCGGCGAGACGTTTGATTTCCGTTTCGATTTTCGCAAACGACATCGACTCGACATGCTGGAGGACGGGGACGGTCAGTCCACGTTCGGTGCTGACGGCAATGCCGAGGTTGACGTAATTGTGATAGACGATTTCGTCGCGCTCGATGAAGGCGTTGACGTTGGGGAACTCGCGAAGGGCGCCGACCACGGCGCGGGAGAAGAAGCTCATGAACCCGAGCGACACGCCGTACTGCTCGGCGAAGCGATCCTTGTATTTGGCGCGGAGGGCCTGGATCGCGGACATGTCGACTTCGTTGAAAGTGGTGAGGATGGCGGCGGTTTGCTGGGCGGCGACGAGGCGCTCGGCGATCCGCTTGCGGATCTTGCTCATGGGAACGCGCTTGATGCCGTTGGCGTCGAAGGTGCCCGGCGCGGGGGGCGCGGGAGCAATGCGCGGCGCTGTCGCCGAGGGTTCGGGGGGTGGCGGAGCGGACGCCGCCGGCGGGGTCGCGGACCTGCCGTTGCCGGCTTTCTGATCGCGCTCGGTCAGATGCCGCGCGACGTCTTCCTTGATCAACCTTCCACCGGGACCGGTGGGCGCGATGCCCGCGGGATTGACGCCGCTCTCTTCGACCATGCGGCGGACCGAAGGCCGCAGCTCTTGGGTTTGCGGTTGCGTTTGAGTTGATGCCTGCGGCTTGGGGGAAGGCGGCACTGCCGCGACGCTGGCCTTTGCGGCGGGCGCCGGCTTGCCGCCCGGAGCTTCCTCAATCCGCGCGATCGACTCTCCGACCTTGACGGTCTGCCCGGCCTGTTTGCCCTGGCGCAGGATGCCCGCGGCGCTGGCGGGGATGTCGACGTTCGCCTTGTCGGTCTCCAACTCGGCCAGGGGCTCGTCGGCCTCGACGTAGACGCCATCGTCCTTGAGCCATCGCAGCAGCACGGCCTCGGTAATCGACTCGCCGAGCGCGGGAACTTCAATGTTCGTGGGCATGGGGGAATTGTATAGGCAGAAGACCGAAGACCGAAGACCGAAGACAGAAGACCCAAGTCAAAGATGCATTTCCTGTGTCCTCGGTCTCCTTTCTTCGGTCTTCTGCATTAATCTGAAACCGGAGTCTGACTGGCGGCGGTTGCCGGGGCTTGGGACGCGGAGCGGAGAACGGCCTTGGTCGGGCCCAGCTCCAGCGCCTGGCCGATCAACTCAAGCTCTTCGTGCTCGTGGGCCTTGAAGGATCCGGTGGCGGGGCTGGCGGCTTCGTCGCGGCCGAAGTAGCGGAGCACCGCCGGGTCCGGAAGCATGTCGCGCAAGCGGTCTTCCATGAACTGCCAGGCCCCGCGGTTTCGCGGCTCTTCCTGCACCCAGCAGATCTCCTGGGCCTTGTTGTAGCGGGCGAGGATCGACTGCACTTCCTTCTTGGGGAACGGGTAGAGCTGCTCGAGGCGAACGATCGCGACGTTCTGGAGGCTCGCCTTGTCGCGTGCCGCGGCGAGGCTGTAGAAGACCTTGCCGCTGCAGAACAGGACGCGGCGGACCGCCTCGCGATCCGGACCGGATGGATCGTCCAGCAGAAGCTGGAACGTGGCGTCGGTGAAATCCTTGAGTTTCGACCAGCTCGGCGGATAGCGCAGCAGGCTCTTGGGCATCATCGCGATCAACGGCTTGCGGAACGGGCGGTGCAACTGGCGGCGCAGGGCGTGGAAATATTGTGACGGCCGCGTCGGTACGCAAACCTGCAAGTTGTCTTCCGCGCACAGAGACAGGAAGCGCTCGAGATATGCGTTGGAGTGTTCGGGCCCCTGGCCCTCAAATCCGTGCGGCAGCAGCATGACCAGACCGTTCATCAACTGCCACTTGGATTCGGCAGCGGCGAGGAACTGATCGATGATCGGCTGCGCGCCGTTGACGAAGTCGCCGAACTGCGCCTCCCAGATCACCAGATTGCGCGGGTCTCCCGAGCTGAAGCCGTATTCAAATCCCACCACCGCCAGCTCAGAGAGCATGGTGTTCATGATCGTGAGCTTGGCCTGCTTCTCCGCCAGGTGGTTGAGCGGAATGAGCTTGGCGCCGGTCTTATAGTCGTGGAGCACGGCGTGGCGGTGGCTGAAGGTTCCGCGTTGCACGTCCTGCCCGGTGAAGCGGACGGGCGATCCATCCAGGAGCAGGCTGCCGATGGCGAGCATCTCGCCGCAGCCCCAGTCGATGCCGTCGCCCTTGCGGACGGATTCCAGGCGTTGCGCCATCAGCCGGGCGAGCTTCATGTGCGGGGTGAAGCCTTCGGGTAGGTTGGCCGCGGACTCGGCGATTTTCGCCAGCGTTTCCCCGGGCACTGCCGTCTTGGCGCTCCAATCGGATGGCGCGCGGGTCAATCCGCGCCACAGGTTGTTGATTGGCACCGTCTTGGGGCGCGGGCGCATTTCCTTGGCGGCTTCGCCGGCCTTGTCCAAGCGCGACCGGGCGACCTTTCTCATCTCATCAAGCTGTTCCCGCGTGATGATCCCTTCCCCGATGAGCTTGTCGCTGTAGAGCTCGCGCACGGACTTGTGCTGCGCGATCTGCTGGTACATGAGCGGCTGAGTGAAGCTGGGCTCGTCGACTTCGTTGTGTCCGTGGCGGCGGTAGCACCAGAGGTCGATCATCACGTCGCATTTAAATTGCTCGCGGAATTCGATGGCGAGCTTGGCGGCATGGACGGCGGCTTCGGGATCGTCGCCGTTGACGTGAAAAATCGGCGCCTGAATCGCCTTGGCCACGTCGGTCGGGTAGGGCGTGAAGCGGCCTTCTTCCGGATCGGTGGTGAAGCCGATCTGGTTGTTGATGATGACGTGAATCGTCCCGCCGGTGCGCCAGCCCGGCAATTCGGACAAGTTCAGGGTCTCCAGCACGATTCCCTGTCCGGTGAACGAAGCGTCGCCGTGAATGAGCAGTGGTATCGTCTTGGTCCGCTCAGTGTCGTTTCGCGATAGCTGCTTGGACCTGACGATGCCCTCGACCACCGGATCGATCAGTTCCAGGTGACTCGGGTTGGGGGAGAGGCCGATGTGGATCGTTTTGCCGTGCAGGGTCGGGCGGTCGTTGGCGTAGCCGAGGTGATATTTGACATCGCCATCGCCCTGCGAGTCCTGATGGACGATCGTTCCCTCGAATTCGCTGAGAAGGACCTCATAAGGCTTGTTGAGCACGTGAGCGAGCACATTGAGCCGGCCGCGGTGCGGCGTGCCCATACAGATTTCCTCGACGCCGATTTGCGCTCCGTCGTCGACGATCATGTTGAGCATCGGGATCAGAGCTTCGGAGCCTTCCAGGGAGAATCGCTTGGTGGTCGGCCATTTGCGGTGAAGCCACTGCTCGAATTCCTCCGCGGCCACCAGTTGATACAAAATCGCCCGGCTCTCCTCAGGGGTATAAGCCGGGCGATTCAGGATCGGCTCCATTCGCTGGCAGAGCCATTGGCGCTGCTGCTTGTCGGAGATGTTTACGAATTCGACCCCGATCGTCCGGGTATAAGTGTCTTTCAGCTTTTGCAGAAGGTCGCGCAGGGTGCCGTCGGTCGTACCGCAGAAGTCGGCGCTGCCAACGATTCGGTCCAAATCGGATTCGGTGATGTTGAACTGCGACAATTCGAGCAGGGGGTGCGGCGGGCGTGTCCGGCCCAACGGATCCAACTCGGCGTTAAAGTGCCCCACTTCGCGATAGGTGTGGACCAGTTTATGAAGACCGATCGTGATCGGCGCGCCGGCGGTGGTCCAGGCTCGACCTCCGGCGGCGTCGAATCCGGCAAAGTAAGCCCGCCAGGTTTCGTCCAGCGACTCTGGGTCCCGCTGGTATTGCTGGTAAAGCTGATCGATGTAATCCAGATTGGCTCGGTGAAAGAAATCGAAACGTTGCATCGTGGGTTCCGCTCCCGACTTTCATTGAACGACCGTCGCCAGCCGTTCGACCTATTTTAGGCTAATCGCAAATCAGATGCACCACCGTTTGGCCGGCTGATTTCTGTCCGGGTTGACACTGTCACAGCGACCTCTTGGCCGACTACGCTCCGCGACCGTCCAATCCCATCTCCACGTATCGTACAATCCGGCGGGCTGTGGCGGGCAAAGATCACCCCAACCGTCGAATCGTCATAAGAGCTGATCGGCATTGACTTACCGGCAATCTTGACTCCTGCCGTGCCAGTCCCGGACGCCCATCTGTTATCGGCCAAAACGATCGATTAAGCCAAAACGTAACAACGGGTGGTATCGCGGTTGCAGCCCCAGCCGTGCGTAATAGCGATTGCGCTTGGGGCGTCGGCTTAAGACGGCCGGGCATGTGTTGGCCGGGCAGGCCGCCCCGTCGAAATTCGATGCAAGCTAAATGGAGTACGGGATGCAGTCTGGAACGCACAATCGAGGTTTCGCATCAATGGATCGGGAGCGGCAGCGTGAGATCGCCCGCAAGGGCGGGCGCGCGGCGCACCAGAAGGGCACGGCCCACGAGTTCACCACCGACGAGGCGCGTGCCGCGGGACGAAAGGGAGGGGAGCGCGTGAGCACGGATCGGGCCCATATGTCGCGGATCGGGCGTCTGGGCGGCAAACACTCTGCGGGTCGTCGCCAGACCACTCGCGAGACCTCCGATGCGCCAGAAATGGCCCAGGCCGGCGCCCGAAGTGAGCCAGGCGGCTCGGCGGAATGACCGCCGGTCCCGCTGGCCAATCTCTCGTCAATCCATTGTCGAACTGCCTCTGACGCAATAGTCTGGCTGGCCATGGCCGGGCGCGGGTATTTCGACCTCCAGGTGAATGGCTATGGGGGAATCGACTTCAACACAGACGGTCTGACTGCCGATCAGCTGCACTTCGCATGTGAAAGGCTCGCTACCGACGGCGTTGACGGCATCCTCGCCACCATTATCACGGCCGACGCCGAGGTGATGGTCCGGCGGCTCTCCAACCTGCAAATTTTGCGCGGCCGCGACGACTTGGCAAGCCGCGTCATTTCCGGAATCCACATCGAGGGGCCGTTCCTCAACGAGAACCCCGGCTATCGCGGCGCCCACCCCGCCCATGCCATCCGTCCCGCGGACCGCGACCTGATGGCCCGGCTGATCGATGCCGCCGGCGGGCTAACTCGTCTTGTCACTCTGGCCCCCGAACGCGATGAGAACCTGGCCGTCACCCGCTTCCTCGTGGAAAACGGCATCCGGGTATCGGCGGGACACAGCGACGCATCGCTGGACGAACTCCGCCGGGCGATCGACGCCGGCCTTGGCATGTTCACCCACGTCGGCAACGGCTGCCCGATGCTGCTGCCGCGACATGACAACATCATCCAGCGCGCTTTGAGCCTGTCCGAATCACTTTGGCTCACATTCATCGCGGACGGCGTTCACGTGCCCTGGCCGGCGCTGCGGAATTATTTCCGCGCCGCCGGAATCGAGCGGTGCATCGTGGTGACCGATGCCATCGCCGCCGCGGGATTGGGGCCGGGGCGATACACGCTGGGACACTGGGACCTTCTGATCGGCGACGACATGGTCGCCCGCGCCCCTGACGGCTCGCACCTGGTCGGCTCCGCCGGAACCATGCCGCGCAGCCACCGGAACCTCGTCGAGCATCTGCACCTGAGCGAGGATCAAGCCGACCTCCTCACCGCCCGAAACCCGCGCGCGGCGATGGGCCTGACTTGAGTCAGGTCGCCCGCCGACTCCGCAAATGTCTCACTTGTCACACCCTAAAAAAGTGCGACATTCTGCGACATTCGCGACATTTGGGGCACTCCATTTTCTGCCGAAACCACCCGCTCGCCTGTTTCAGACATTGCCCAAACCGCCGCGTCGCGATCTCCTCCACTGCTCGACTATTCTCCTGCTCCCCTGTTCTCGCTCGCGAAGGCGAGCGGGTGGCACTTTTGGCCGATTTTGGCACAAAAAAATGGCTGTGCCATCTGTGCCAAATAACAAATTATTGCTATGTCCTGGGAGTGGCACGTTTTTCATCTCCCGTGGCAACTGATGACAGTTCCCGTGAAGGCGCCGAATTTCAGATCAATCCTTCCTGCGGCATCATCCGCGCCACGTCTCGACTCGACTTGATAAATTGCCTTTTCCTCGCCCCGTCTCCGCGTCCCCGCGTCGCCGCGTCCCCCAATCTCGGCGTCTCCCCCTCTCCTTATCTCCCCGTCTTCCTACTTCCCCGCCGTCTGCGTCGTCGCCCCGGCCTTCCCAAACATCGCCTCCGCCTCGCGGGCGATGATCTGCACGATGAGCCAGTCCTCTCCGCCGACTCTGATGTCGCCGGACGAGACAGGCGGAACTTGCATCGCAAACTCGTTTCGGGCAACTGATAGCGTCTTGAGGGCGTCCTGCTCGTGTCCGCTGCGGCGCTGCACCATCGCAAGAAGAAAGTCTGTCGTTACCACGTACTCGCCGTCGTTGAACCGCTTTCGTTGCGTTTCGCTCTCCCTCGCGATCACCCGCACGAAGTTCGCGCGACTGCGTCCAAGCCATTGCAGCGCCTCGTCAAAATCGCCGGCTCGGTATTGGGCCAAGCCCTGCGTGAACTGATAAAATCTTAAAAGCGAGTCCGGAGGTCCGACCACCCCTTCATCGGCGAGATTCGCGACTGCGCCAAGATTGCTGACGCCATTCGGAACCAGAAGGCAGGCCTTAGCCGTCCGCTCCGCAATCGCGCGGTCGCTCGTACCCCCGAAACGCCTGACCAGCTCGGCACAGTTGGCACGATATGCCGCTTCGTCCCCAAGATAGCATTGCAGGCAAGCCAAAACATAACGCGCCTGATGATCTCCCGGCTTGCGTTCAAGATGTTTGACGGCAAGCGCAGCGGAGTCTCCGAACCTTCCCGCGCATCGATAAGCCAGCGCCAGGCCACTTTGCGCAAAAAGTGTCTCCGGATGATCAGGCCCAAGCACTCGCGTTCTCGCCGGCAGCACCCGCTCCAGCAACACAACCGCCTCCGTCGCCCTCCCGACATTTAGATACACTCGCGCGAGCTCCGCTAGCGTAGTGAGTGTGTTGTAGTGCTCAGGGCCGAGTTTCTGAACCTGTTTGTCCCGTACGGACTCCAGGAGCTTAATCGCGAAACTCGTCCGGCCTGCGTCACGCTCCGCCAGCGCCAGCTCTAACAGCGTGCCCAAGGTCTCAGGGTGGTCTTCTCCGAGCTCCCGAATCTGTCCGTCCCGAAGCTGCTCCAGTAGCCTGATTGCATCGGTGGTTCTGCTGGCCTTTCTATAGGCACTTGCAAGCCCTCGCAGTTTCCACAGGTTGTCAGCGCTCAGCGGCCCAAATGTTTTCAACTGCCTATACTGGTATTCCTCGAACAGCTTGATGGCGTTGGCGTATTGTTCGGCATAGAGCCGGGTGTAAGCGAGTAAGTTCAGTGTATTTAGCGTCTCGGGATGATTAGCGCCCAGCGTCGTTACCTCGCGATCGAGTAACTGCCCGAAAAGTGTGCCGGCTTCGTCATATCTCCCGGCGTGGATGTAGACTTCGCCAATTTTGCTCTGTGTGCGGAGGCACTCCGGATCGTCTGGGCCCAACTGGACGCGCTGTTCGTCAAGTGCGGCCCGGAACAGGGCGTCCGCTTTGTCGCGGGCCCCAAGCGTGAGTTCGGTCGACCCCAGCGCAACTCGGAGCCGGGCACGAACGAGCGGGTCACCGGAATACTCACTCTCGAGGCGAGCAGCAGCCTTATCCAGTGTCGTCGCAAGACGGCTATTCAGATCTTGGCCCCCGCGCTCTTCATCCGGATCGATACCGCGAAAGATTGATTCGAGCAGATTAGCGGTGGCCTCAGCCTGCTTGCGTTGCGCCACTTCCTTTGCTGTCGCCTGATCAGCCAATTTGTGTTGCCACGCTTCAGCGTTCTGTGCGCGGGTTGCGCGTAGGGCCTGCCACGCACTCGCACCCGTTGCGGCAATGAGCATCACCGCGAAGGCTGAAGCCGCCGCAAGCGGCACCCGATACCGGCGGATAAACTTACCGAGCCGGTATCTGACCGTCGGAGGCGAGGCTTCCACCGTCTCATCGTTCAGATACCGCTGAACGTCCCGCGCCAGCCCGTTTGCAGTCTCATATCTTCGCGTGCGGTCTTTCTCCAGGCACTTCATCACCACCCAATCCAGCTCACCACGGATCAATCGGAACAATCGACCTGGATCGCTATCCCGGTGTTTCGCTACGGTGCCGAGTGTCTGCCCCAGGGAACTGACCCGTGCGCTTGGTTCGGGCGGCTCGACTTCCCGGACGATCCGCTGAATCTCCGCATACCCCTTGGCACGCAACTCTTTCGCGTCGAACGGCGTCGTCCCGGTCAACAACTCGTACAGCAGCACGCCCAGCGAATAAACATCGGATCGCGTGTCGATATCGATTCCGCCCATCTCCGCCTGCTCGGGGCTCATGTATTCCGGCGTGCCGACGATCTGGCGGTGCTCGGTGAACAGCGTTTTCTCGGTCAACGGGCGGTCGATGGCCTTGGCGACGCCGAAGTCGATCACCTTCGGGATCGGCACCCCATCGTGCATGGTCACCAGCACATTTGATGGCTTGATATCCCGGTGGATGACCCCCTTGGTGTGGGCGTGCTGGGCCGCCTGGCAGACCTGGACGAACAGCGCAAGTCGGTCGCGCACGCTCAGGTTATTCTGGTCGCAATACTCGGTGATCGGAATCCCGCGGATCAGCTCCATCACGAAGTACGGCCGGCCCGATTCCGTCTGCCCGGCGTCGAACACCTTGGCGATGTTCGGATGATCCATGATCGCCAGCGCCTGCCGCTCGGCCTCGAAGCGGGCGATCACCTGCCTGGTGTCCATCCCGACCTTGATGACCTTCAGCGCCACCCGCCGGACCACCGGCTTCTGCTGCTCGGCCATGAACACCGTGCCGAATCCGCCCTCGCCGATCTCCTGGAGCAGCTTGTAGCGGTCGACAAACTGGCCCGCCTGCGGCGTGCCGGAAATGCGCGGCGGCACCGCAACGGTCGGTTCGGCGTCGTTTGACTCTCCCGTCGGCGACAGAAGCGCCGCCAACCGCTCGCCATCCCCCTCACGCGCCATGCGATCGATCTCATCCGACATGATGCTGCTCCTTCCCGAGGACACTGAAATCACCACGAAGTCACGAAGACACGAAGAAAGACAATCGAGATCAATCCAACCGGACAAACAATCATCCGCGAAGGACAAATCTCCGTCTTTTTCCCGCGTTCGTAGGAAAGCCTTCTTGTGATTTGTCTTCGTGCACTTTGTGCCTTCGCGGTAACTCAGTTCTCGGTGTCAGCGGCTGCGCGACAGCGCCGCCCGCAGGTCCCGGATTTCGTCGTCGATGCGGTCCTTGTCTTTTTCGTATTCCCCGATCACCGAGCGGAGCGCGCGGGTGAAGGTTCGTTTGGCGGTCGTGAGCAGGTTCGCCGCGGCGTCGACGCTCGCGAGGTTGAGGTCCCGGGCCAGTTGTTCGTAGGGCGCCGGCTCGCCTCCGTCGGCGATCGGTCCGAGCACCCGCGACTCGAAAACGCGCCAGACATCCTCGCGCCCGTCGCGCAGGCAACGCTCGCGCATCCGCCACGTGGCCTGTGCGATCACCTCTCTCGCCCACGCGGCATCGAATGCCTCGTGCGGCCCGGATGCCGTCGCGATTTCTTCGGCGTCGGCCAGCGCCATCACGGCGCCGTTGCCGCGCTTCTGCGCCCGCCTGTTTCGCAACTCATTGGAGACGAATCGATCCAGCGCCGTCAGCAGAAATGTCCGGAACCTGCCACGCTGCTGGTCCGCCTTGCCGATCAGACCATCCTCGACAACCTTCGCCGCGAGGAACTCCTGGACCAGATCGTCCGCCTCGGAAGGTTCGAGGCTTCTGCGGGCCACCAAGCAGGTCCGCAGCGCAGGCGCGTAGCGGTTCAGCAAGTCCGATAGCGCCCGCCGCTGCGCCTCACCGGCATCCCCGGCGGCGCATACGACCAGCGACCAGTGCGTACTTGGAAAGCGCCCCATCTTTTCACCCGACTTGAACCCGCTCCAATTTACCCCCGAAATGGAAATCGCTGCAAATTATTATCTGACTCAGCGCAGGTTTCGCGCTAAATCCGTGTATCGACTAATGAGGGAGCGGAGAACCACCGCCTTACGGGAGAGGAATGGCGCGCCTGCAACTGGAATGGCGCGAAGCTGCGACTTCGATGAGCCTGTCCCGGCAGCAGGTGCGGATCATCGCACTGGTCATGCGGGGCAAATCGGACAAAGAAATCGCGGCCGAGATGTCATTGAGCAAGCACACGGTCCGCACTTATCTCAATCGCATCTTCACGCGGCTCGAGGTCGGCGACCGCATCGGCTTGGTCCTACGGATCGTAACCGCCGCCAAGCCGACATGCCCACTGGCGAAGTGTCCCTATAAAGAGTGACACTCAAAATGGCGGCTTGAGAGAATCACGGAAGTTTCTGACAATTTCGTTGAGTCGTGCTGTCCGGGGTCCTGCGCCCCGAATTGGAAGGAGATTTATGCGACCGTTGTCAGGGATTCTTGTTGGTATTTGTCTGACCGGGTACGTATCCGCCGCGACGATCACGTATGATTTCAACGACGGGACAACCGACGGCTTGGTGCAGACGAACACGGTGGGGTTCGGATCATCAGTTTCTGGCGGGGTCCTGAATGTTACCGAGGCTTCGGGAGTCGGTAACGGGTCCATCTTGTTGAGCACCCCATTCAATGTCTCCGGCGACTTCACAGCCACTGTTGTTGGAACGAGGAATTCGAACTTCTTTGGCGACGCTTTAGGCATCGGACTGGGCGACAACGCTCAGTATGCCGATGTGTTCTTCTCGGGAACGGGACAGGTTCGGGACAACATTTATTTCCCGTCGCACACCTTCAACGGAATCAACGATCCCAGTTCGACTGTGACATTCGAAATCAACCGGACCGGGAACACGGTCACCCTGTCCTATGACAACGGATCCGGGTTCCAAACCGTCGCCACGGGAACTGATCCAGGACTGGCAGCGGCGGCACCGATCAGCATTCTTTTTGATCAGGAAGCCGGCAATATAAGCGCGCACTCGGGCATCTTCGACAACTTCACCATCACCAGCGATTCGATTGCCGTCACTCCTCTCCCGCCCGCGGAATGGGGCGGCCTCGTGTTGCTAGCCGGCCTTGGCTTCGCGACAGCCGTTGGCCACAAACTTACTGCTAGTCACGACGAATCGAGTTCCCACTGAGCGGCCGGCCCGTCAAGTGTCCCGATCAGGTACGCGGCGGTTTGGGCAAGCAATGAAGAGCGTGGACGCGGCAAACCGGGCGAAGTCACGAGCAATAATACGATAAATGCCACGCCGCAAAGCGCGCCAGAGGTGACCTTTGGGGACATTCACGAGGCTGGTCAGGACGGGCGCGAGGAGCCTGAGCGGGCCGGTGGCGGAGGCATGGGAAGAATTCGCACGACGCCTCGATCATCTCGCATATACTTTGCCGGTCTGCGCCGCATGGGCTCCGCGCCGATCGCCGTCATGCCTTCGCAATTCGACTCCTTCGAGCAGCGCACCGGATTCGCCCTTCCACCGGCGGTTCGGGATTTCTTTGCGGCGCTGGGTGGGGTTGAAATAGCGTCGACCTCCCTCAAGCTGCTTCCCGTCGCCGAATCCCGGCGGCTGCTGGACAACTGGCCGCGATACGGCTTCTCTTGTGATCGCGGATACGTTCCGATCGCCGAGGAGAAGAATGGCGATCTTTTCTGCGTCGCTTGCGCGGGCGATTGCCGTGGCCAGGTCTTTCATCTCGCCTGGGCCGGCGAAGAGGAGATGCGCTTTGCGTGTCTCGAAGATTTCATGCGAGAGCATGCGGTAGGCGGATGAAACTCGAAGTACGAATGACGAATGACGAATCAAATCCGAATGGCTGAAATACGAATGACGAAACAGAAGACCTTTCCAGGCGAGCGTTTCGTGTTTCGGTCATTCGTGTTTCCAATTTGATTCGTCATTCGTCATTCGTACTTCGTCATTCAGAACTCAGCATGACTCGCCTCCCCAGACCAACTCAAGTTGTTCTCCCACCAGCGGCGCGAGCTTCTTGACCCTTAGCCACGCTGAGCGCTCGAACTGCTCGGCCAGGGTCAATCGCCCGGCGAGCCGTTTGTCGCGGGAAAACAGGTTCCGCACGAGTCGCGCGCAGTTGCACTGACGGCTGCGGTGAAGCAGCACGACGTGAGCCGGGAGCGGCGAGCGCCGGTTCTCGTGGCCGTCGAGAATCTGTCGCACGGCGTGGAACGCCTGCTGGTTGGAGAGGTGGCCGCGGCCGTTCATGATCCGGCGTTTGAGAAACCAGGGACGGGGACTGTCCAGCTGCATTCGCGGGTCGTAGTTGCTCTCGATGGCCAAAACGTCCAGGTCGCGGAAATGCTCGATAAGTGCGTCCGGGACGCGCCCGAGGTCCGTCGCGTAGCCGATCCGCACGCCGAATCCTTCGAGAACAAACGCACAGCAGCAGCCATCGTCATGCGGCACGCAGAGTGGGGTGACATCTAATCCCGCCAGCGGCGCAAACGGCCTCTCGAATCCCACGACCTGCCCCGCCGCCTCCGGTTCCAGCCACCCTCGCAGCATCGCGCTGTTGTCCGCGTGGCAGAAGACGCGGATTTGCCGGTCGATCAGTCTCCGGGTCCAGCGAAGCGAGAAATGATCGCGGTCGAGGTGGGTCAGGCAGATAGCCCGGACGTCGTCGAGGGAAGCGCCCGTGCCGTTCATCCGCCGGGCCGCGGACCGTGGGCCAATGCCCGCGTCCAGCAGCATCGTCCCGGCGGGAGTGCGCAGCAGCGTGCAGTTCCCTCCCGAGCCGCTGGCCAGAACGCAAAGTTCAACCGACATCCCTGTCTCCTGCGCGAAATCACTGGGAGATTCGCCGGATAATAAGCGCTCCTGCGACCAGTCACAACGCAACAGCTCGCGAGGCGGGAAACTTCCGTGCGGCGCCTCGCGGCCGCGAGCTTATATTATTCGCTATCGTTGAAACATGCCTTATCGTGGCCGGCAGCGGAGCGGCAATCGCCGTTGCATGGTTATTCTGCGGCCGCTGGATCGCGTTCGTGCTCGACCGCTGTGTCCCGCGCCGACGTTCGCCGATGCCGCATGAGCCGATGTTGATCGCATTCGATCCGGAGGGCCTATCCAGCCACTTCAGTCTCGGCCCGCAGGGGTGGCCCTTGAGCTGGCCTTGGCGGCCCTGGCCGTCCGAATTGAAAATCATCACTGACGAGCAGGGGCGATTGGTTTTTCGCACCGATGAGCGCTCGTTCACCTTCGGACCAATACGAACGCGTTGGAACGATCCTCGCAAACCGCAATACGAGTTTGTTCCCGAGGCCGGCGATGTCGTCTCGTTCACGCGCGAAATGAGCCGGCTTCCCTGGCCGACGCCCTTCGAGATCAGTTGGTTGGGCGGTGCGTCCCCGAAATGGAAGCGACTCGTCTACTACCGGCTTCGGTGGAACAAAAGCTCCGGGTCTGTCTTGGAGGTGCTCTGGCGGAGCGAATACTGGTTTTACCGCCGATCGGGCTGGGCGGACACGTGGCAGAATCGCCTGGTTCGCGTCCGCATCCGCGTCAGTCGTGCCGAGAAAGCGGTCCGCCTCGGATCACGGTCCGCGTAGATCGTAGCAGAGCAATCGCGGTGTGGTGTGGTGCACCGGATCGGCGGCGTTCTGGTTGATGTAGAGCAGGCCGCGGCTCAAGACCGGGGGCGTCCAGGTTTCGCCGGCCGTGAATAGGGCGATGCGGCCCAGTTCCTTATAGCCTTTGGGCGTCAGCTCGACCCAGAGCAGGTGCCCGTACTCGCCAAGGCACAGGCATTTTCCGTCGACTGGCAGCAGCCAGCAGCGGTAGGTCCCCATCGTCAGCTCCCGCGGCGGCTGGCCATCGCCCATGTCGAGCGTTTCCTTCCACTCGGGCTGGGTGCGCCAGATTTCTTTTCCGGTTTTGCGGTCGGCGCAGACGAGGAAGGCATCGTTGGGGCCGTGCCCGTCGACGCCGTACAGATAGCCGGACTTTTCGATCGGCGCCATGAAGTGGATGCCGAAGGTCAGGCTCGTCCACAACGGCTTGGGCTGCATGTCGGGCGTGATGTCGAGCAGCGTGCCGCCGGTGCCGTAAGTTTCGGAGATGAGCACCTGGTCGCCCAAGACCAGCGGGCTCATGGCGTTGACGGATTCGCGAACGGTGCCGCGCCAGGGGAACTCGAAATCGAGCTTGCCGGTTTGCGGGTCGAGGCAGAGCAGTCCCCCGGTCGGCGGGTTGCTGCGTCCGCCGGCAAAGACCAGCACGCGGCGCTTTCCGTGGAGGGTTGCGGGGATCGGCGAAGCATAGCTTGGGCCCCATTGATTGCCGGCCTTCCAGGCGACGTTGCCGGTCTTCACGTCATACGCCACGACGCACGGGCCGCCATCGGCCCCGACATTGACGATCAACTTGTCCTGCTCGACGAGCGGCGTCGAGCCGACCCCGAAGAAATTCTGCGCCAGCTTGTACTCCGCGACGATGTCGTGCTGCCAGCGGAGTTTTCCGGTGGACAGATCGAGGCAATTCAGCTTGCCTTCCGAGCCGACAGCGAAGACCGCATCTGTGGCGATGATCGGGCTGGAGCGCGGGCCGTTGCAGTAGCCGTACTCGTCCTGGTAGTTCGTCGGATAGGTGTAACGCCAGGCGAGCTTGCCGTTGCCCGGGTTGAGGCACTCGATCACTCCCTCATCTTTGACGCGGTGGAAGAGAATCAGGCGATCGCCCTGAATGACCGGCGACGCATAGCCTTCGCCTTTGCTGATTTCCCAGACGAGCTTCGGGCCGGACTGGGGGAATTGTCCGAGGATGTGCGTCTCACGCGAAGTTTCGTTGTGATCGGGGCCGAGCAGGCAGGGCCAGTCGCTCGTAATCGCGTCCTTTGAGAGCGGTGACGGGTCGGCGTGATATTTCGCCTCTGCAACGCCATCATCCGCCGATGCGCGAACGGTCAGGCCGAAAAGCAGACCTATTGCGATTGCCAAAAACAGTTTACTCATGCAAGCCGTCTTTTACTCCCTCTCCCTCGCGAGAGCGTAGGGGCGAGGGGAAATTTGAGGCGCCTCTCATACGCCCTCACCCCAGCCCTCTCCCGGGGGGAGAGGGGGAAAGGCCTGGTGCAACCGTAACTGATCGCTATTCGAGAGGCGCCTTGAAGCATCCTCGCCCTGCCACGCACGTCTTGGGGTGGGCCAGATCATCGTCCGCGCCGGAAGTGGACATGGATTCCAGGCACCAGTAGACCGCGGTGGAGGAATCGCCATTGCGCCAGTCCTCGCCGGTGCTGGTGTAGGTGCCGTAGAAGGTCTTGGTCCGCAACATCCGGCAGACGACGGGGACCGGATCGGCCGCGTTGTCGGCGATCGGAAGTTCGAGGCTCATGCCTGCCCTCCCGCGGCCCGAAGCAGCGTCCGGCGGATCAGCGCCTCAAAAAGCTGCACTTTGTACGCGTTGTCGGCCAGCGGCTCGGCGTTGGCCATCGCAGCCTTGGCGGCTTCGCGGGCCAGCGCCTCGTCGATCTTCTTGCCCTGCACCACCGACTCGGCTTCCTTGGCGCGGTGCGGGACCGGTGAAGCCGCTCCGAGCACGATCGAGGCGCGCTTGACGCGATCCCCGTCTGGCTCAAGCACGATGATGACTTCTGCGATCGGCCAGTCCTGCGATTCCTTCTCGCCCTGCTTCCAGTAAGCCGAGCGGGTGCCCGGCGCGGGGGCGGGAATGCGGATCTCGGTGATCATCTCGCCGGGCTCCAGGACGTTCTCGCGGTGCACGTCCACTTCCGGCAGCTTGAAGAATTCCTCGGCGAGAATTTCGCGTTTGCCCTTGCTCGACGTGAGCTCGAGCGTTCCACCATACGCCACAAGGGGAGTGCCGGCCGATGACGGATGCACAATCGCGCAGGGGTCATTGTCGAAGATGGCGTGGTATTGATTCTCGCCATGCTGGGCATAGCAGATGTCGCCGCCCTTTTTCTTGCAATGGATGGTTTCGTTACGGAAGTACCAGCAGCGCGGCCGCTGGACGAGGTTTCCGCCGACGGTGGCCATGTTGCGGATTTGGGGCGTCGCCGCGGCGCCGCACGCCTCGGCAAGCGCGCCGTAATTCTTCTGAATCTGTGGGTCTGACTCGATTTGCGCCAGCGTGACCAGCGGCCCGATCTTCAATCCGGATTTTTCATCGAACTGGATTTTGTCCAGCCCGGGGATATTGCGGATGTTGACCAGGCGCGTGGGCTCGAGCAGGTGCTCTTTCATCATGTCGAGCAAGTCGACACCGCCGGCCTTGAGCACGACGCCGTTGCTGGTGAGTTGCGCCACGGCCTGATCGACGCTGGAGGCTTCGGTCCATTCGAAGGCGTTCATGACTGTGCGCTCCTCTCGTTTTTGCCGGCCGCAAGTGCGGCCAGGACGCGTGCCGGGGTCATGGGGATTTCGCGGATTCGCACGCCGGTGGCGTTGTAGACTGCATTGGCGATCGCCGCCGCCGTGGGCACAGTGGAAGGCTCGCCGATGCCGGCGGCGTCGGTGCTGCTGCGGCCCCAGTACTCCTCGATCGTCAGCGACTCGATCTTCGGCACCTCCATGGCGCCGGCGATTTTGTACTGCTCGAGATTGGCGTTGATCATCCGGCCAGTGCGCTTGTTGAGGATGCGGTCCTCAAAAAGCGCGTAGCTGATGCCCTGGATGACGCCGCCGTTGATCTGGCTTTCCAAGGCAAGCGGATTGATGGGCCGGCCGCAATCATGAACGGCGACGACGTGCTCGACCTTGATGTGGCCGGTCTCGGTATCGACGGAGACTTTGGCGAATTGGACGCCGCCGGTCGCGCCGGGGACGTTTTGGCCCTGGGCATCGCGGTATTCCGGCTTTCGCCGGGCCCGAGCCGCGACTTCTTCGGTGTGCATCTTTCCGCACGCGGCGCGGAAGGAGATGGCCTTCTCCGGATGGTCTTGGGCGAATACTTTGCCGCCGGCAAGTTGGAGCTGATCTGGAGAAGCGCCCAGCTCGGGAGCGATTTCCTTGAACAACTCCTGCTTGGCTTTGTACGCGGCCTCGCGGGCGGGCGGGGTGATGGAACCGGTGGTGACGCTGCCGCCGGATGCGGGGCCGGCGGGGTAGTTCGTGTCGCCGACCTTGATGGTGATGTTCTGCGGCCGAAGGCCCAATTCCTCGGCCACGATTTGCGCCAGCGCGGTTTTGATTCCGCCGCCGATGTCCTGTACCGCCGAGTGCAGCTCGACCGAGCCGTCGCGGGTGATGCGGACTTCGCAGTTGGAATCGTTGCTGGTGAAGCGATACCAGATCGACTGAGCCATGCCGATTCCGGTTTTGATCGGACCGGGATCGGAACCCGGCGCCTTTCGGTTTGCCCAGCCGATTTTTTCGGCGCCGATGCGACGTTCTTCGCGGTGGGCGTTGCTGCGATCCAGATCGACGTCGATTTTGTCGCGAAGGGCAAGCGGGTCGATGTCGAGCTTGTGGGCGAGCTCGTCGATCGCCTGCTCGAATGAGAACGCGCCTTGCGGATGCCCCGGAGCGCGGAAGGATGCGCCCGGACCCGCGTGGGTGAAAACGTCGTATTCTTCGGTCAGGATCGCGGGACATTTGTAGAGCCCGCGTGCGGGGCCGCCGGCGCCGGCGCCGGTGCCGACACCGGCCGTGCCGTAACTGACCAAATGGATCGCGGTGAGCGTTCCATCCTTCCTGGCGCCGATGCGGACCTTCTGAATCGAGTTGGGACGATTGCCGACCGACAGGTGCTCGTCCTTGCGGCTGAGCATCAGCTTGACCGGCGCGCCCGCTTTCTTCGAGAGATGCGTCGCGAGGACGCCGAAGTTGCCGGCGCCGAATTTGGCGCCGAACCCGCCGCCCATGAAATCGGTGATGACGCGGATTTTGCTCTTGCCGAGTTGGAACACCGCCGAAAGCTCGTCGCGGACGCTGCCCGTGCCCTGGGTCGAGGCCCAGACGGTGAGCATGTCGGGTTTGAAGTCGGCGACGACGCCGTGCGTCTCCAGGGCCGAGTGGGTCTGAACCTGCGTGCGGTATTCGGCTTCTACCACCACGTCGGCATCTTTGAGCGCCTTGTCGATGTCGACGCCGCGTGTGCCTTGCCGGTTGGGTCCGCGAACGTTGCCTTGCTGCTTGACGTTGGACGGCCCACCGCCACCGCCCGCGGTGCCGGCCTGGACCGCCTGGCCTTCGAAGACGATGGGAGATCCGGGTTGCTGCGCCTTTTCGACATCAATCACGAAAGGCTGCGGGTCATAATCGACTTTGACGAGCCTGGCCGCTTCATCGGCGGCTTCGAGGCTCGTCGCGGCGATCGCTCCAAGCGGCTGCCCCGCGAAGCGGACGCGCGGATACTTCTCTTTCTCCTCACCTTTCATTTGCGCCTGCCCGTACACCCTTTCCAGGATGTGAACGGCCTTGACGCCGGGATATTTTTCCGCCTCCGACGTGTCGATCGATTTGATCTTCGCGCTGGGGTGAATCGAGGTAAGCATCGCGGCATAGAGCATGCCGGGCAGGTTGATGTCGGCGGTGTACTTCGCGGCGCCGGTTACCTTCAGCTTTCCGTCGACCCGCGGCGTTGGCTTGCCGATCGATTTCAGATCGGCGTTGGGCGCCAGCGCCGGCGGCTCGTCTTCGGTCACCCGGCGCTCGGCTTTGGTGAGCGTCACGCCGGGAATGCCGAAGGGAACCTCGATGGTTTTCGTCGGCGTGGCATTGGGTTGATTCTGTTGTGCTTGCATGGCCTCACGCTCCCTTCTGCGCCATGACCTTGGCCGCGGCCAGCGTGGCGTCGAAGACCTTGGGATACGTCCCGCAGCGACAGAGATTGCCGCGGACCGCCTGGCGGACGTCCAGCTCGGTGGGATTGGGGTTCCGCTCCAAGAGCGCCGCGCAGCTCATGATCATCCCGGATGTGCAGAAGCCGCACTGGAGCGCATCGTGCTCGACGAACGCCTCCTGCACCGGATGGAGCTGCTGGCCGTTGGCCAGGCCTTCGATGGTCTTGACCGGCCGCTTGCCGACATCGACCGCGAGGGTCATGCACGAGCAGACCGGCGTGCCGTCGAGATACACCGTGCACGCCGAGCAGGCGCCGCGGTCGCACACGACCTTGGTGCCGGTCATGTCCAGCTTGTCGCGAAGCACGTGCGCCAGCGTGTCCCGCGGCTCGACCTTCACGTTTTTCGTCTGGCCGTTGATGTTGAGCGAGATCTCAATCGGCCCGGGCCCGATCACTTTCGTGTCGGCGGCCCTGGCCTGTGCCTCGGCCATGCCGGCCAGCGCCCCGTCCAGCAGCACGGTGCTGGCCGCCGAAACGCCGGCGCCTTTCAGGAATCCCCGGCGGGAAAGCCCGCCGTTCGTCGGTCTCTCTTTAGTCGAACGCTCCGCCATACGCGCCTCCTTTGGGCTTGCGTGAATCTCTATCACTTTCAAACATCTCATCCGCTCATCCGTTCATCCTTTGGGTATCCAGATCCGTCATTCCTCGATCGACCATTCCCCGATCGACACCCCCCCGGGCGTGCGGAACCTTCGGTATGCCTGCCGTGAGAGGCGATCAAAGGAATCACATCTGAGACCCCGTTTCTCGCTATCGCACCGCACTCCGGGCACACCCCGCTGGTGTTCCCAACAAGACTGTATCCGCATTGGATGCATCCGAATCTCCTGATCCGGCGCCGCGCTTGCAAGCGTTGCCACATCCACCAAGGCGTTGGAACCCAGAGCAGCGAGAATATCGCTGGGATCCACCACAAGGGCAGTGCCCACCAGTCGAGATCCTGGGCCATGCTTGTGAAATAATGACCCGTGCTGATGTGGAGCAGGCTTCCGGACGCCTCCTCAAAGTCAGCAGCATCGCCATCGGGAATGCCAAAATGCCAATGGCGTATCCGGAACGCCGCACTCAGATTCCCCGACGCGAGCGGCTGATATCGATTGATCAACCTCCCGCGACAGAAGCTGAGGTCCCCGATCCCGCCCCGATCCTCATATAGGACCGCGTCGGCGCGCCAGTAGCTTCTCCCCCATAGACCGACGCTCCCGGCCCAACAGAGGGTGAGGAGGGCGGCGACGATGGCCAACGAGTTCTTCACAAGCGGCTTTGTTGGTCGCCGGTCACAAGGGCTTCACTGACGGCCCGGAAACACTCACGTTTACTGAGGTAGTCGCGCCCGGTTGCCCGCTTGTGGTAGCTGTCACCTGCCAATTGATACTAATGCCCAGCGGCTTGCCTCCGCAGTACAGGCTCAAAACAAACGTCTTGCGGACGGTAACACCGTCGGGCCAATCGGTGGATGGCCACCACGGCTCGTCTCTGAAGTTGGCGGAACCTGACGGTGGCTGGGGCTTGAACGAGTTAAGAAAAGGTGGTTGTGGCGCAAACTGAGCTGGCTGGAGACCGCCGCCGTCCTCGTAGTGTCGAAAATCACCCCACGATCCACCCGGTCCATTATCGAGAACTGGCCCGAGGAACGGATTATTACCCCCGTGTTCATTGATTTCTTTCTGGATCGGCCCTTGGAGGTTCGGGTTGCCAGGGCCCGGGTTAAGTATGTCGATCTTAACCGTCTGCGACCAACTCAAGTCTTTGCAACAGCCGCTATCGGGAACAAAGCTGGCCTCGATGCCACCTTCCGGGCCGTTGCCATTCGCGCTTCCAGCGCCATTGTTTCGCCCTTTGATCGTAACGGTGCCGGTGTTGGGGCCTTGCCCGATTGTGAACGATCCGGACCCCCTCCCGTTTTTTCCCGACGGGATAGTGAAACCGCTGCCAGGCTGCGTGGTCGCCTGCTCCCCCGTCGGGTCGAGCAAGCCCACAGGATTTCCCGATTCCATTTGGTAGAGATTGGGCCCGTCAACGTACTGTTCCGGGTCGGTTTCCAACCATCTCCCCAGCGCTGGATCGTATGACATAGCCAACTCCTTTCTCTCATTGACTCATGAAATGCTCAGTCGTCAATGCCGCTCTCGCTCTTTATTGCAGCCGCAAGCTGCTCTTGAAATTGGGGCCGTTGCTCTATCGCCCGCGCCCGCTGGAATACCAATTCGTCCCCAGGATCAAACATATACAGGTCATGCGAGGCGCCCCTCGCTTGCAAGAATCTTCCGCTGCGCTCGAACTGATCTGCCGCGAACCGCAGTATTGCGGCTTCCTCGTGCGGCGGGCACGCGAGCTTAAAACACCGCTGAACGCCGAAATTCTTGGGCGGCCACAAAGGCCCGCGAGCTCGGGGCAAATTATATCTGCGCAGGAACCGCTGGAGATCTCGCTGTTCGTTGTTTCCATGGAAGTTCTGCCGGCACGATTCCTCATAATGAATTCGCGCCTCGTCCAATTCGCCGAGCGACTCCTTGAAATGCGCGACAATCGTGTGCGCCAACGAACGCTCCTCGGGCGCGAGAAGTTCGCCAAAGTTTACGGTGAAAAGCTCGCCGCTGCCGGACGCCGGAATCCTTCGTTGCGGAAAGAGCCGCCAGGATCTGTGCCGCAGCGCCATTTCCAAAGCCTCGTGAGCCTGGTGCGGGAAGCGGGGGTCATGGGGCGCGAACTGAAGCGCCCGCGCCGCCCAAAGAAGTGTTTCGTCGTACCGTGCGGCGTTCACCAGCAGTTCGACCCGCATGGTCAGAAAGAGCGCGAATTCCTCCGCCGGAAAGAGCGTGCGAACGTAATACGCGCTCGACTCTTCTCCGGGCACGACCGGCTGAATCTTTTGCCGGTAGTAGTCGTCGGAGTGGATCGTCATTCCCATGAGGTTGCTGGCCTCGATGTTGAAGGACTCGCGGCCCTCCCATCGTGCATAGATGTGCCTGCCGGCCACCGCCAGCCCCACGGGATATGCGAGCCTGCGGGCAACCGCCGTCACCAGCACCGGAATCGAAGCGCACGTGCCCCAGCGACGTTTCGGATCATCATCCAGCAACCCGTGGATGAACATGTCCCGGGAATCGGCCATTGGTTCCCGAATCCCGGCCTCCTTGCTTGCGACGATGCGAGGGTCATACGCCGCGCCAAAGTCGCGCTTAACCTTGGTGATGAGCATAGACATGCGCCACATCGGCTCGCTGTGGCCGTACTCGGGATCCATTGAGTATCGATGGACGCGGCGGTTCGTGGCTGACCTGACATATTCCGTCAGCCCCGCAAGTCTTGCTACACATTCGCGAATATCGAGGTTCTCGCTGCCCGGAAGAGACGGTGCGCAAAGCAGGTTGAGAACCCCGAGGTCCTTACGCCCGAACTCCGCCGGAGAGGCTTCCAGCAGGTCGTTGAGGATCGCTTCGCAGCCTTCGTGCGAAGCGAGAAGGTTGTCACCAACCTTCAGGCTGAATCCCGGCCGGCAATTGACGGCTAAGACGGCGTTCCCCGACTGAGCGTACATCACTCCTCCCTGCGTTCGGGTCCGACAGAGTTCGGAGCCTACCCAGCATCGCGGGACGATGTCAACGCAATTCTCGCCAACATCAGGAACATTGGGGCCCAATGGTTCAGGCCGGCGCAGGGGAACGGCTTTCTGAAACACCGACGTGCTCCGGAGCTTTCGAGGCTTCGTCGACGGTCATCGCGGCGTCGCGCCGTTGCGCCCGCGCCTGAATCACCTGCGCCAGGATGCTGATGGCAATCTCCTCAGGCGTCTCGGCGCCGATGTCCAGGCCGATCGGCCCGTGAACCCGCCCGATCTGCTGCTCGGTCATTCCTTCGGATCGGAGCTCATCATAAACGGTTTGGCGTTTTTTCTGGCTGCCGATCATTCCGATGTACGCGGCGGGGGTGTCGATGACCCGCCGCAGCGCCGCGCCGTCGGTTGTGTAGCCTTTGCTCACCAGCACGACGTAGGTTCGCTCGTCGGGCACGGGCAAACCTGCGAAATCAGGCGGCAGGTGCATCACGGCCTCGACGCCGGGGAACTGAAAGTCCTCGACCTGAGCATATTCCTCACGGTCGTCGGCAACAACGATGGAAAAATCGAGCAGCGACGCGGCGCGGGCGACAGCCCGGCCGCAGTGTCCGCCGCCAACGATCAGCAGCCGGTCCGGCGGCATGACCACCTCCAGAAAAACCTCCGCGCGTCCCCCGCACACCGCGCCAAACGCGTCGTCGGAGGTGAATTTCGGATTGAACGAATAGCTGCGGGTGACCGACGTCGCCGAGTTTAGAACAGCCAGGGCGTCGCGGATGATGATCAATTCAAACAGCCCGCCGCCAATGCTGCCCACCGTGCGGCGGTCGGGATAAATGAGCATCTTCGCCCCGCTGCGCCTTGGGACTGAGCCGCTGTCGCGGACGATTGTGGCGACAACGACGGGCCGGCGGGCTCTTAGCGAACCCGCAATCTCATCCCACGGGTTTTGCATTCGCTGGCTCAACGTCTCTGGCCTGGCGACGGAATCGAAGAAGCGCCTATAGCGTAGCCCGTGTGCTCGGACGCGTCGAGGGCCGGGCTTCTGAAACCGGCCGAGGTCAGCCCGGCTTCCCCACGCGAATTAAAGGGTCCCTGCGGGCATTGGCCCTTCATCGCGCAACAGCATATCCTTTGCCCGACCGCAAAATCGAGAGAGGAAACGCACTTCCATGGCCAAACGCTTCGCAGACCTGACCGAGCAGGAAATTCTGGCGCTGGCGATCACCAATGAAGAGGAAGACTCGCGGATCTATGGCGACGTTGCCGAAGGATTGCGCGCCGACTACCCGGCGACCGCCAAGGTCTTCGAGGAGATGAAGGGCGAGGAGATGGAGCATTACCGCGGCCTGATGGACCTGTATCGCAAGCGGTTTGGCGAGCACATTCCGCTGATCCGGCGCCAGCACGTCAAAGGGTTCATCCAGCGAAGGCCGATCTGGCTGGTGCGGCCGCTGGGGATCGACGCCGTCCGGCGGCTGGCCGAGAGCATGGAAGTCGAGACCACCCGCTTCTACGAGCGGGCCGCGCAGAAGGTCAGCGACGTTTCCACCCGTCAACTGCTCACCGAGCTGGCCGAAGCCGAGCGAAAGCACACGGATTTCGCCGAATCGCTGGAGCGGAAACTCCTCACGCCCGAAGCGCGTCATCAGGAAGAGGAAGCTCAGCGACGATTGTTCGTGCTTCAGGTGGTTCAGCCCGGCCTCGCGGGCCTGATGGACGGCTCGGTCTCGACCCTGGCCCCGCTGTTTGCCGCGGCGTTCGCAACGCACAGCTCGATGGACGCCTTCCGCGTCGGCCTGGCCGCCAGCGTTGGCGCCGGAATCTCGATGGGTTTTGCCGAGGCCCTCAGCGACGACGGCAGCATGACCGGCCGGGGCAAACCCCTCCTCCGCGGCATCGTCTGCGGCCTGATGACGACCGCCGGGGGCATCGGGCACACGCTGCCGTACCTGATTCCCAGTTTCAGGCTCGCCACGTCGGTTGCGGTCGGCGTGGTTGCCGTTGAGCTGCTGGTCATCAGCTACATCCGCAACCGGTACATGGACACGCCGTTCCTGTCGGCGTCGTTCCAAGTGATCGTCGGCGGAGTTCTGGTTTTCCTGGCGGGAATCTTTATTGGGAGTGCGTGAGCGGTGGAAACGACTGACAAATGAGTCCCGCGCCG
>DATHPP010000544.1:0-13513 GCA_035483795.1 Tepidisphaeraceae bacterium
ATGAGTGTGGAAGCAGTTAGAAACGTTCGTCGAGTCGGGCGGGTTCGCATATCCGTCAGTTTAACTCAATCGCTTTCATGCACGGCACCCGAAGTATAAAGTCTACGCCCGGCCGGTGCACATCTGATTGCTCCTGCCGGAGGCGTGAGAATGAAGATCGTCGCGGTTGTTGGGTTTATCTCGGTGATTGCGGGCCTGGCCCTTGCGGCAACGCCGGCCGCGGAGGAGCCATTTCCACGCGTTCCTCCCACGCCTGCGGCGGACGCGATCAAGTCATTTCAGTTGCATGAAGGCTTGCGGATCGAACTGGTCGCTTCGGAGCCGATGATCGAGAGTCCCGTCGGCATTTCGTTCGATGAGGACGGGCGGCTCTATGTCGTCGAGATGCGCGACTATCCGGACCGGCCCGAGCAGGCGATGGGGCGGATCAAGCTGCTGGAAGACACCAGGGGCGACGGCCACTACGACAAGGCGACGATCTTTGCCGAGCACCTGCCTTGGCCGACCAGCGTGTTCTGCTCCGGCGGCGGGGTCTTTGCGACGATGTCGCCGGACATTTTGTGGCTGAAGGATACGCACGGAAGCGGCCAGGCCGACCAGCGAAGTGTCGCGTTCACCGGCTTCGGCGTCACCACCAACCCCCTGAACGTGCAGGGGCTGGTGAATAACCTGAACTGGAGCCTGGACGACCGGATCGAAGGCACGCCATCCTTCAACGGGGGGCTGGTTTCGCGGCCGGGCGGGCAGGACAAGCCGCTCGATTTGCGCGGCCGGGATTTTTCCTTCGACCCGCGCGACCTCTCGCTCCGCCCGGAGAACGGCGGGGGACAGCACGGGCTCAGCTTCGATGCCTTCGGCCGCAAGTTCGTCTGCATGAACAGCAAGCCGGTCGAGACATTCATGTACGATGCCCGCTATGCGGCCCGCAACTCGCTGTACGCGATGCCTCCGAGCCTCGTCGAAGTCGATTCCAACGGACCCGACGTCTATCGCATCAGTCCGGAGGAAGCGTGGCGCGTGCTTCGGACCAAGCTTCGCGTTGCCGGCCAGGTGGAGGGGCCGATCGAGAACGGCGGCCGCTCGGCGGGCTACTACACCGGCGTCAGCGGAATCACGATTTACACCGGCGACGCGCTCCCGGAAGAATTCCGCGGCAACGCCTTCATCGGGGAAGTCGCCAATAACGTCGTCGTCCGCCAGGTCATCTCGCCCGATGGCGTCGGCGTGATCGCCCGCCGTGCCCCCGAGGAGCAGAAGAGCGAATTCCTCGCTTCCCGCGACATCTGGTTTCGGCCGGTGCAATTCGCCAACGGTCCGGACGGCGCGCTCTACGTGATCGACATGTACCGCGAGTGCATCGAGCATCCCTGGTCGCTGCCGGACGAGATCAAGCGACGGCTCGATTTGCACAGCGGCTTCGACCGCGGACGCATCTGGCGCATCGTGCCCGAAGGCTTCGTGCGGGCAAAGACGCCGAAGCTTTCCAAAGCCACGACCGCCGAGCTGGTGGCGCTGCTGGACCACCCCAACGGCTGGCAGCGGGATACCGCCGCCCGGCTCCTTTTCGAGCGGCAGGATTCGGCGGCCGTACCTTTGCTGGAGAAGTTCCTGTCCGAATCAAAGACGGCCATCGGTCGGGTTCGAGCGATCTGCGCACTGGAAGGCCAGGGGGCGCTCAAACCATCGCACGTCCTCACCGCGGTGGGCGACCCTGATCCGCGCGTTCGACAACGCGGCGTGCTCCTGTCGGAGCGGTTACTGGGCTCGGCGGATTGCCCGGCGGAGCTTTGGATTAAGCTCATCGAACTGGCGGACGATCCTGAGATTTCCGTCCGCTATCAGCTGGCATTCTCGCTGGGCGAATCGCACAACCCGGCGCGTATCGAGCCGCTTTCGCGAATTGTGGCCCGCGATATCGACAACCCATGGATCCGGGCGGCGGTGATCAGCTCGTCCGCGGGCGAAGAGGCGGAGTTGTTCGCCCGGCTATCCCGGTCTTCCGGTGATTCCGCGGCGCCGTTCCTGATTCAACTGGCGCAGCTCATCGGCCGCAGCCGCAGCGATGCGGGTGTAACGCAGGTCATCAACGTCATCGCTGACAGCGCCGATCAGAGCGATCCACGGCAGGCTTTCGAGCTGGCACGGGCTTTGAAAGATGGCCTGCGTCGCGCCGGGGGAGCCAATGCCTATGCGCGCCAGCTCGACCACGTGCTCTGGCGCGCAATGGAGTTGTCGTCAAGCGACTCGGCGCCACCGCCCGTTCGAATCGCGGCGATTCGGCTGCTGGGAACCGGCAATTTCGCCACCTGCGGCCAGGCGTTGCTGGCCCTGCTCGGGCAGAGCCAGCCGCAGGCGGTCCAGCTCGCGGCGGTTGAGTCGCTGGACGAGCTATCCGCCCCGCAGATCGCGCCGGAATTGATCGGCCATTTTGCCGCTTTCCCGCCCGCCGTTCGTAGCGCCGCCATCACCGCGCTGCTGCGCCGCCCGGATCGCACGATCGCACTGCTTCACGCGATCCAGGACGGGAAGATGAGGACAAACGACCTCACGACGGCGCAGGCCAATTCGCTGCGCAAATCGCGCGATGCATCCGTTCGTCAGATGGCGACAAAGCTTCTTTCGGCCCCGCGGCCGCGCGACCAGGTGATCGCCCAGTTCCAGCCGGCTCTCACGCTCAGTGGCGACGCGGGGCGCGGCCACCTCATTTACCAGCAGCGCTGCGCCCAATGTCATCATCTGGGCAGTGAAGGATTTTCCGTGGGTCCGGATTTGACGACGATTCGGAATGACGGCAAAGCCAAGGCGATGGTGAACATCCTCGATCCGAATCGCGAAGTCGCGGCCAACTACGTGGCGTATCTGGTGGAAACTCGGTCGGGCGAGTCATTGCTGGGAATCCTGGCCGCCGAGACCGCCACCGGCGTCACCGTCCGCCAGCCGTTCGGAAAGGACACCGTGGTGCTGCGGTCCGACATCAAGCGGATCGAAAGCCAGCAGTTGTCGTTGATGCCCGAGGGTCTGGAAGAGGGCCTGAAGCCGCAGGACATGGCGGACCTGCTGGAGTTCATATTCGTCGTTCACTGAGCAGCACACGCGAACCATGTCCACTGTAGAATTATTCAACTCGGGCCTCGCTCACCATCAGGCAGGCCGCTCTCGCGAGGCCGAGGGGGTGTACCGGCAGGTGCTTTCACTGGAGCCTGGACATTCCGGCGCCTTGCAAGCGCTGGCGATCCTCAGTTTTCAGGCCGGGCGGAAATCCGAAGCGATCTCGCTCCTGCGCGAGGCGGCGCGGATCAATCCCGGCGCCGCGGATTGCCAGAATAATCTGGGGGCGCTTTTGGCCTCGGAGAAGCGGTGGGACGACGCGCTGGCCGCCTTCGAGCGGGCACTGGCGCTGGGAGCGCGGTTTCCGCAAACGTTCAACAACATCGGCAGCGCGCTCAAGGAGTTGGGCCGGCTCAACGAAGCCGCCGCGGCATACCGCAACGCGCTTTCCCTGTCGCCCGATTATGCCGAGGCGCACAACAACTTGGCGACGGTGCTGCTCGAGCAGGGCAACGTGCAACAGTCGCTCGAGCATTCGCGCCGCGCCGTCTCGCTGCGTCCCGATCTCGCCGAAGCGCTCAACAGCCTCGGCAGCGCGCTGCGCGCCATGGGGGATGTCGACGGCGCCGTGGATGCCTTCGGCAAGGCCGTCTCACTCCGGCCCGACTGGCCCGAAGTGATCAACAATCTGGGGAGCGTGCTTCAGGAGTCGCGGCGGATCGCCGAGGCGGTCAACTGCTATCGGCGGGCGCTGGCCCTCCGCGACGACTCGCGGATCTGGGACAACCTCCTCGTCGCGATCCAGGCACAGGAAGGGATTACTTCGGAGCAGATTTATTCGGAGCACGTGAGGTGGAACCAACTGCACGGCCGGCCGCAGAAAGGCTCGCTTCAGCCGCATGTGAATCCAGGACCGAAGGAAGGGGAGCGGACTTCGGCGAGCTCGACTCGACTGAGCTCGTCGAAGTCAGTCGAGCCGCGATTGCGGATTGGTTACGTATCTCCGGATTTCAAGGAGCATCCCGTCGGCCGGCTCGTGCTCCCGGTGCTGGCCGAGCACGCTCGCTCGGTATTCGAGGTTTTCTGTTATAGCGACGTGCGCAAGCCCGATGCGATGACCGACCGCTTTCGGACTCTGGCCGATCGTTGGGTCGACGCCACGAACCTGGACGAGCAGCAACTCGCCCAGCGCGTCCGCCAGGACGGCATCGACATCCTTGTCGATCTGGCATTGCACACGATCCACAACCGGATGCTCGTGTTTGCCCGCAAGCCTGCACCGGTGCAGGTCACCTGGGCGGGCTACCCGGGGACGACCGGGCTGGAAACGGTGGATTACCGGCTGAGCGATCCGCACCTGGACCCCCCGGCGGAAAATCGCGACGCTTTTTATTCGGAAAAGACGATTCGGCTGCCGAACTGCTTCTGGCTGCTCGACCCCGACAGTCCGGCGCCGCCGGTCGACGAACTGCCGGCCCGGCGAAACGGATTCATCACGTTTGGCTGTCTGAGCAATTTCAGCAAGATTACCGACGAGACACTGCGGAGCCGGTGGGCGCCGATCATGCTGAAAGTACCGGACTCGCGACTGCTCGTGCTGGCGCCGCGCGGGTCGGGCCGGCGGGCACTGCTCGAAAGCAATGCGTTTAAAGGAATTCATCCGGACCGGATTCAATTCGTCGATCGTCGCCCGCGACTCGATTACCTGGCGATGTACAATCAGATCGACATCTGCCTCGACACCTACCCCTACAACGGCCACATGACGACGCTGGACGCGCTGTGGATGGCGGTGCCGATGGTCAGCATGGCCGGGCAGACCGCTTTCTCGCGCGGCGGGGCGAGCATCCTCGGCAACCTCGGGCTGCCGGAACTGGTGACGCGGGATTCCGGGACTTTCGTTGAAATTGCAGTCTCGCTGGCCAGGGACTTTCCTCGGTTGGCAAATCTCCGATCGACGTTGCGGGAGCGGATGCGGGCGTCGCCGCTTACCGATGCCGTTCGCTTTGCCCGCGACATCGAAGCGGCATATCGGCAAATGTGGCGGGCGCGGTGCGACGCCGCACCGGGCCGATAACTAAACAAACTCTGTGGTCTTAAACTCGGCTCGCGAGGATCGCGCAGCGACCGCGAAACCGCAAGAGGCGGGCAGAGGGCTCCGCACATTCAGAGTGGCTCTACACGCCTGCCGCGACGACCATTTCCGCCAGAAGCGGTTCGCCAATCGGTCCGCCCAGGCGTTGCGCCAGCCGATGGCGAAATCGAACGTGTCGCCTGCGCGTCCATTCGACCAGCGGGTGCCAGACAGTGGCCGTCAACTGGTGGCGGATCAGCAGATGCCACAAGCGGTTCGAGCGCTTGTAGAGATACGACATCGCCAGGTAAGGCACGATGGCCCGCCAATCTTCCGGGCGGCGACGCCAGATCGATGGGGTGGAGAACAACCGCCGGTAGCACCAGGCGTAGCCCGCGGCCAATTCATCGGGCGCCATGTTGCGCGGGCGGAAGACGACGTGCGCGGTGTCATACAAATCCCAGTTGCGATGCAGCAGCCGTCCCTCCCGCTCCATCTGGGCAAAAAGCGGCGTGCCGGGATAAGGCGTGAGGATGTGGAACGTCGCGCACTCGATCCGGTTGGCTTCAACCCATTCGACCGTCCGCTCGAACACGTCCTTGCGATCGTGATCGAACCCGAGCACGAAGCTGGAGTTCACCTGAATGCCATTATCATGGAGGATGCCAACGCGACGGGAATAATCTTCCGTCCGCGGCGTCTTTTTGCGGGCATCGGCCAGGTTCTGGTTGCTGAGCGACTCGAAGCCGATGAAAACGCCGGTGCAACCTGCAAGGGCCATCTCGCGGACCAGCGACGGATCGTCGGTCACGTCGATCGAGACCGCCGCACTCCAGATCTTCTCCAGCGGGCGCAGGGCCCGGCATAGTTTGCGCAGATACTCGGGCTTGGAGCCGAGATTGTTGTCGGTAAAGACCGCGTACGGCTGACCGTCCGACTCGAATTCCTCGACGACCTGCTGAACATCGCGTACCTGGTACGGCTGATTGAGACCGGAGGTCGAGAGGTAGCAGAACCCGCAGCGGTTGTGGCAGCCGCGGGTGGCGATCAGGCTCGTGGTGGTGAGAAAGCCGCGTCGCGGAAGCAAATCGCGGCGCGGGGGCGGATCGGCGCGATAGGGCTTGGTGTAACTCCCACGGTATACGGCCTGCAACGCGCCTCTCTCGACGTCGCGAAGAATTATTTCCCATACTTGCACCCCTTCGCCGACCGCCAGCGCGTCGGCGTGCGGAGCGCATTCGTCCGGTCGCGAGAGCACGTGCAGGCCGCCCAGAATGACTTTGGCGCCGCGGGCGCGATACCAGTCCGCCAGTTCAAACGCCCGGCGGGCAAAGGTCAGATGCACCGTGATCCCGACCACCTGTGGAAACGGATCGATTGGCGCCGGCCCCTGCAACAGATTTTCGTCCCAGTAGCGGACGCCCCAATCCGCCGGTGTGGCGGCGGCGACGCTCGTCAGCGCCAGCGTCGGCGTCAGCACGTGCTTGCCGAAACTCGCGTGCGGGTCCTTCGGGTAAAACGGATTGATGAGCAGCGCCGTCTTTGGCGTCACGGGCCTCATTCGCACGTGCGGATCGAGGCGGGGGGCAATGCGAAGTTCACGCGGTACGTAGGTGCCTGACATAGCCAATGGCTGTGTAGTCGAGGCACGCGATGAATTCTAACTGGAAGAATCAGATTGTGATTTGGCGGGTTGATCGTCGTGCTCCAGTGCCGAGCGCAGGGCTGATTCCAGCGTCGGGCAGGCAAAGGCGAATTGATGCTCCTTCAGCTTCGCCGGGATGACCTTCGCCCCCTCCAGCAGAAGCGTTCGCCCCATCTCGCCGAGCATCAGATCGATCGTGAACACGGGAACGGGCACGAACGTCGGACGGCCCAGCAAGTGCCCGAGCATTTTGACGAACTGCTGGTTGGTCACCGGATTTGGCGCGGTGGCGTTGACTGGGCCGTTCAGTGAATCATCGTGCAAACAGGCTTCGATGACCCGCAGCAGATCGGCGATGGCGATCCAGCTCATGTACTGCCGGCCCGATCCGACCACCCCGCCCAGCCCGAGCTTGAAAGGGGTGAGCATTTTCGGCAGCGCCCCGCCGTGCGATGAGAGGACAAGCCCGATGCGTGGATGGACGAGGCGAATGCCCGCGTCGCTGGCCGGCGCACCCGCGGCCTCCCATTGCTCGCACAAGTCCGGCAGAAACCCGGCGCCTTTGGGCGAGCTTTCGGTCAACGTCTCATCGCCTCGGTTGCCGTAGAATCCGATCGCCGATGCCACGACCAGCGCGGCGGGCTTCTTTTCCAACCCCGCCAGCGTCCGGCTCAGCAGCCGCGTGCTTCCGACTCGGCTGTCGAAGAATTCCTTTTTCTTCGCCTCCGTCCATCGGCCCTCCGCCAGGCTCGCCCCCGATAGGTGCACGACGGCGTCCACGCCCTCGAGTGCCTCGGCGTCGATCGTCCCCGCCGCCGGGTCCCAGCGGGTCTCGCCCGCCACAGCGGACGCACGGCGAACCAGAAACTCGATGCGATGGCCCCGTCCGGAGAGAAATCGGCGAAGAGCTGTGCCGATCAATCCCGATGCGCCGGAGATCGCGATTCGCAGCCTTCCCGAATTCGAGTGTTCCATTGCTCTCAGCCTACCTTGAGCTCGCGAAGCATGGCAGACATACACGCCCTCAAGAAATCGATCGAGGTGGGGAGGCAACCGCACGTCATCTCAGCGACCGGGATCGATCAATCCGAGTGGACCAGTATCGAACCGCCTGGTGAGTGAGGTCATCCCCGCATTCCGGGCAGCGGCCGACGTTAAACCGGATGTCGTACCCGCATCGCGTGCATTGTTCCCGCTCGTACAGATGACGTGCCCGTTGGTTCTGATGTTGACGCCGGGCGAGCATTATCGCCGCCCCGGTCACAGCGGCGAGCATCGCGGCAAATATGAAGATCACATCCATCCGCGGCCCCCGAAAACGTCACGGAATCCGCCGCACGTGTCCCCCGATTTCGCTGATTTGGAGTCGTCGGGAGTTGGGGTCGGGAATAACCTGATGAACACGTAGTGTTTTTCCGTCCCATGCTCGCGAACAAAGTCACAAATCGCCGCCCCGACCAATTGACGGGCTGGGCTCGGGAGGATGGGCAGCGATCCGCTCCAACTCATCGAGCGTTTCTTCCTGGAGCCAGGTCTCCAGGCGTTTCAAACCAGCGAGAGCCTTGTCACTGAGCGCCAATTCGTAGTTCACGCCGGACCTCCCCGACCGGCGTCAACCGGCCTTCCCTGATTTGCCGGCGCGCCTCTTCCATGTCGTCCAGTGAGATGGAAAGCATCGCGCGCGTCCGTCCGACGGCGTCGCGAAGCGATTCGGACGATGTGAGCCGGCCAAACCGTTTTTCGACCTGGTCGATTCGACTCAGCAGCGCCTCGGCTTCGCCACCCCACTTTTCGTACATTCCACGGATTAGCGCCGCCGTCTCTCGATTGAAATGGAGCGGGTCCCGTGGCGCGAGGCTTTGATCGATCTTCTCGATCTGCCGCAACTCGCTCAGCGCCGATTCGATCATCTGGACGGCCAGACTTGCTCGGCCGGCCCCCGGCGTCGTTCGAGCACAGTACCACGTCAAAGAGGGGCAGTGCAAACATGTGTAACCTCGATTGCATTGTATCACGCCTTTCCACCGGCGCGGCGCCCGTCATTGCCAAAAACTGTTGTTCCAGGGCCTTCACCTGCCGGTCAATCTCCGTCAACTGTTCATATTCAGCTTGATTGACCGCCTGATCCCGAAGATCGAGCAGCCGGTCGCGCTCGGCTCTGATCGCGTCCGACGTCGGATCGCCGGTGGGCCACGAGATCGGGTCGGTGACTTCACCCGTGAGCGCCACCTTCAAGAGCGAT
Organism: Tepidisphaeraceae bacterium; assembly: GCA_035483795.1. Classification (GTDB taxonomy): domain Bacteria; phylum Planctomycetota; class Phycisphaerae; order Tepidisphaerales; family Tepidisphaeraceae; genus DASXMX01. Next base: position 9,010 of record DATHPP010000544.1, read on the forward strand.
CTATCGATCTCGATGGTTGGCAGGCGTACCAGTTGGTCCGGTATGGCCGCATAATGAGGGCGATGCTGCCGTACGAAAAATGCACCGTGAATCACCCGCTCCAAATCTCGCCGAGATGAGCACCCGATAAGCAGCGTGCGGAAGTTACCGTTCCAAGATTCAAAAGAGCCAGCCGGATCTAACGCGTCCCGGCTCAGGTGAATCCACCATAAGTACCGGATGCGCCATGGGTCTCCATCCACCATAAATGTTCCACTTCCGGCCACCACGCGCGCCCGTGCCTCTTGCCAATCCAGGACCCGCCCTTGTTGCTCGAGTTCTTTCAACTGGCGTTTTCGATCCTTTTCTTCCGGAGTTTTAACAACAGAGAAAATCGCTCCGAGCACGAGAAACGGCAAAAGACACGCGGCGGCTGCCAGAAGCGATGGGATCGCGCACAAGATCAGCGCCACGCGAACCATGCCTCGCTGAAGGAGATTCGGCCGCGACCGACAGTGCTGATTTACGGCATGATGCCCAAACGTAGGATAACCGGGTAACGTATCCCTTTCACTTTTTTCACCCGGCTCGTAATTTGATCGTCATGAGCGACTTAGTTCCCGTCCGCCGCGCATTGATCTCCGTTTCCGACAAAACCGGCCTGGCCGACTTCGCCAAGGCCCTGCATACGGAGTTCAAAATCGAGCTGACCAGCACCGGCGGCACCGCGAAGTTTCTGCGCGACCTGGGCCTTCCCGTCACCGACGTTTCCACCGTCACCGGCTTTCCGGAGATGATGGACGGGCGGGTCAAGACGCTGCATCCGAAGATTCACGGCGGCATCCTCGCCCAGCGCGACAATCCTGAGCACGTGGCCGCGATGAAAGAGCACGGCATCCAGCCGATCGACCTCGTCTGCATCAACCTCTACCCGTTTGAGAAAACCGTCGCCAAACCGGGCGTGACGTTTGACGAGGCGATCGAAAACATCGACATCGGCGGGCCGTCGATGGTCCGCTCGGCGGCCAAAAACCACCGCTGGGTGCTGGTCGTCACTTCGCCCGAACGTTACGAGAAGGTGCTGGGCGACTTGCGCGAGCACAACGGCGCGTGCTGCGGAAAACACCGCCTCAAGCAGGCGCAGCGGGCGTTCGCGCATACCGCCGAGTACGATTCCGTCATCGCCAATTACCTGGCCAGCGCGGGGGGGATCGACAGCGCGGGCATGGTCCTCAATCTCCACAAGGCCCTGGACCTGCGCTACGGAGAAAACCCGCACCAGAAGGCGACGCTGCTGGTCGGCAAGAAGCCGGACGAGGCGTCCGTTGCGTTCGCCCGGCAGCTCCACGGCAAGGAACTTTCGTACATCAACCTGCTCGACGCCGACGGGGCGCTTGCGTGTGTGAAAGAGTTCGACAAGCCGGCGGCGGTGATCGTGAAGCACACGACGCCCTGCGGGGCGGCGATCGCGGAGGATCTGCCGACGGCATTTCGCCGGGCTTTCGAGGGTGATCCCTTGGCCGCATTCGGCGGAATCGTGGCGCTCAATCGCTCGATCGACCTTGCGACCGCGCAGGCGATCACCTCGATCGACAAGCTGCTGGAAGTGATCGTCGCCCCTGATTTTCAGCTCGACGCGCTCAAGCTCCTGCGCGAGCGGTGGAAGAACGTGCGTTTGCTGGAGGTCGGGCCGGTCGGGCGTTTCGATTCCAGTGAGCTTCACATGCACAAGATTGTCGGCGGCATGCTGGTGCAGCAGCGCGATCTGCTCGGCATCGATGAGGCGGACTGGAAAGTCGTCTCCAACCGCAACCCGACCGCAAAAGAAATGGCGGACCTGAAATTCGCCTGGCTGGTGTGCAAGCACGTCAAGAGCAATGCGATTGTCGTGGCAAAGGACGGCATGCTCATGGGCGCCGGCGCCGGCCAGATGGACCGCCCGTCGGCCGCGCGGCTGGCGATTGCGAAAGCGGCCGAGCGGGTGAAGGGATGCGTCGCCGCCTCTGATGCATTTTTCCCCTTCCCTGATGCACCGCAACTCTTACTTGAGGCCGGTGTCACGGCAATCATTCACCCCGGCGGTTCGCTTCGCGACCAGGAGACGCTCGATGCCGTCAACAAAGCGAACGCGGCCATGGTTCTTACCGGCCAGCGACATTTCAAACACTGAATACTTCATCCCGTTTGCTCCTGCGGCGTCCGGTTTGCTCACAGAGGAGCAATGCGGTTTCTGCGGGCGATGCGTCCGCGGAGCGCCGCTGGAAGTTAACTGGAGTGAATTGTGATTCAACACACCATTCGCATTGCGGCCGCGGCCGCACTGGCGGTCGGGAGTCTCACGTTCGTGGGTTGCCAAAGCAGCCAGGGTCCTGGCACGATGACCGAGGGCGGCGGCGGGAGCCGGGACACCTATGGCAACAACAACACTGACCGCTACAAAGTCGGCGGCAACATGGGCGTGGACACGCCGCCCTACGGTTCCACCTCCAGCGTCGGAACGAACGACCAGACCAGCGGAAATCTGTACGGCGGCTCATCCAACGCCGCCGCCGCAGGCTCCAACGTCAGCGGGAGCAGCGGCGCGCAGGGAGGCGGCACGACGACCACGCCTCCACCCGACAGCGGCGCCCCGACTGGCATCGGCGGCGTCGGCACCTCAACGCCGCCCGCACCCACACGGCCTCCAGGCTCCGGGCTTGGCGGGCCAAACGGTGTTGGTAGCGGCGGGGCCAGCAATCCCAATGGGACCGGACGCTGACTGGCTTGCGGTTTAGGCCTCCGAAGCGAAACCGGCGCGAGCGAGAGTGGTGGTGAACCCGCGGTGCGGCCCGAGCAACTGTGCCATGCCGTGACATCGCCTCGAACAGGTCGTAAAACACCATGTGTTGTGACGCCGCCAACGTGAAGCGTCTGCCGGCGGCGGCATGGGTTCCTCGAACCGCACCGCGATGAGCCAGTCCCAATCGCATCGGCCTGCCTTCGACCCACCGGTGCCGCTCCGTGGCGGCGAGTTCGAGCCGCTACGGTGGATTGGGTCCTACAAGCTGCTCAAGGCGCTGCTCGCGCTGATCGCGGGACTGATGGTGCTGCGCCTGCTCCACCGCGACCTGCCCGAGGTCGCAACAAAATGGCTTAGTCGTCTGGACATCGATCCCAGCAGCCGGTTTGGCGCGTTTGTGCTCAAGAAGGTGATCGCCCTGCATGCCCGAAACCTCTCTTGGGCCGCGGCGGCGCTGTTTGCGTATACGGTTGTTGCCGCGGTCGAGGGAATCGGCTTGCTGATGCGCCGCGCCTGGGCCGAGTGGCTTACGGTCGTCACGACCGCGACGATGATCCCGCTCGAGATATGGGAATGCGCCCGCCGGTTCACCTCGGTCCGATTGGCGATCGTGCTGATGAACGTAGCAGTCGTGGTTTATCTGATCTGGCGAATTCGGCGCGACCAGAAGAAGCGTGCGGCCCGCCGGGCGGCGCTAGCGCACTTGCAGCCGCCGGCGACGGAGCAGGAAAGGCGTGGCCAGCAGGCCGAAGAAAGCCATCGATGACGGCTCCGGAACCTGGCTCATCCCCGTCCCTTGCAACTCGAGCACGCGGACCTCGACATGGCCGAGCATCGACCGGGGCAAAGGCGGCTCAGAGGGAAATTCCAAACCCTGTGCGGGGAGATAGAGGCGGGCAGCGTTGTCCATTGCCTTCGGCGTCGGCCCAGTCGTCTGGGAATACCCGAGCGTCGAAAGCGCAACCACAACCGCAAATAATGCCAGGCAGGTCCAGCGCATTCACTCCCCTCCCGGGAAGCTCGGCAAACGCACCGCGTCTGCCTGCATTCAATCTATCCGGGATTTGGCGGGCGGCAAGGGAAAGTTGGCAATCAAATTGATCCGCCGGGCAGAGGGTTTCGGGCAAAGCAAAGTTCTTCAACCACGCGTCCACCGATCAGGTGCTCTTGGATGATCCGCTCGGCGTTCTGGGGCGTCACCTTGCTGTACCACGTCCCCTCCGGATAAACGACACAGATGGGCCCGTCTACGCAGATTCTCAGGCACTGGCATTTGGTCCGGTAGCAGGGGCCATCGGGGCCGGCGATATTCAACTGCTTCATCCGGGTCTTGATGTGCTCCCAGGTTTTCTCTCCCTCGGCCGGATCGGTGCAGTCGGGGCCGAGGCAGATGAACAGATGCCGTGTCAGTTTTCCCACCCCGAACCGGGCGGCAATCAGCGGGGCGGGAATGCGGTCGGGGTTGCTCATCGCCGGCCATTGTAGCTCCGGGCCGCCGAGCCCGGCCACCGCGCGCCGGCGGCGAAAATCTGATCTTCACGGTTGCGATGCGGCGGTTTACGATTTAATTCGTATTTCGGACAACCCTGTCCCGATCGCATTTGTCGGTGTAGCATTGGAAATCTGTTCCGGCCCTTGCAAGGAGGGCGTTATGAAAGTTCAAGCGGCGACCGTTCTTTTGCTTCTGACCGTTTCCCTCAGGGCCGACATTGTGACCCTCAACGACGGCAACCGGCTGGAAGGGGT
>DATHPP010000545.1:0-3808 GCA_035483795.1 Tepidisphaeraceae bacterium
GCGGGGATGGCAAAGCAGATTCCTTGGGCGGCCGGGATGATCGCGGTGTTGACGCCGACGACGCGGCCCTGCGAATCGACCAGCGGTCCGCCCGAGTTGCCCGGGTTCAGGGCCGCGTCGGTCTGGATGATGTTGTCGATCAACCGGCCGTTGCGGCTGCGGAACGAGCGAGCCAGGTTGCTCACCACGCCCGCGGTCACCGTGTACTGGAAGCCGTACGGGTTCCCGATCGCGATCACGAGCTGGCCGACCTGGATTGCGGTCGAGTCGCCGAACTCGACGCTCGAGAGGTTCGGGGCGTCGATGTCGATGACGGCCAGGTCCGTTTCCGGGTCATCCCCGACCAGCTTCGCGTTGTAGCTGCGTCCATCCGACAGCGTGACGATGATTTCGTCGGCGCCATGGACGACGTGGCTGTTGGTCAAAACGAACCCGTCCGGGGTGAAGATGAACCCCGACCCGCTTCCGCCGCGGGGCTGCTGAGAGCGACCGCCACCCCTGCCGGCGGCGGGGGCTTTCTGCTGCACTTCGATGTTCACGACCGCGGGGCTGGAACGCTTCGCTGCGTTCACCACCGCGTGCGAATAAGCGTCCAGCAGTTGGGCATCGCGAAGCTCGGTTGCCGAAGCGGGTTCAGCAGTGAGGGTTGCAGTTGCGTCTTCATTTCCGATCAGTTGCAGGATTCTGTTCATGGTTGTGCACCTTCCACCTAATAGTACGTCGGGCGGTCAAGTCGGTGCTGATGTGGCAGCGCCGCCTGCCTGTTCTGGTGTGGCACAGTCGCCCTCGACTGTGTTCGACCGAAGGTCGAAGACTTCCGCCTTCAACGGAACACAGCCGGGGGCGGCTGTGTCACAACACCATTCGACCCCAGCGGTAAAGCCCGTTAGAACCTCTCTTTCGGAGAACCAATGGTTAAGGGAATGAAGACCGCCGCGATGGCGATTGCCGGCGTCCTTGCGTTTGGAGGGCTGTCAGCCTCCGCCCAGGAACAAACCAGGCTCAACACTCAGGTTGAAGGCACGGCGACTCTGCCGCACTCGGACAACGACGCGATCGAGCGTGCCTCGGCGGACATGGCCCGGGCGGCCCTGAACTTCTGGGTCAGCCTGACCCCCGACGAGCAGGCCAAGTGCGGCTTCCCCTTTGACGACAAAGAACGGTTCAACTGGCACTTCATCCCCCGCGTCCGAAAGGGCCTCACCTGGAACGACATGGACAGTGCCCAGAAGGCCCTTGCCCATGCCTTCCTGGCCAGTGGGTTGTCCACCCGCGGGTATCAGCAGGCGGAAACCATCATGAGCCTGGACCAGGTCCTCAAGGAGATGGAAAACGGCCGCGGGCCCAAACGCGACCCGGGCAATTACGCCTTTTCTGTCTTCGGAACGCCCGGCCCCAAGTCCACCTGGGGCTGGCGGGTCGAGGGGCATCACCTCTCGCTCAACTTTACCATCGTCGACGGCCGTGCCGAGGCGGGCCCCGTCTTCTTCGGCTCCAACCCCGCCGAAGTCCGCCAGGGGCCGCGAAAGGGCTTGCGCGTGCTGGCGGTCGAGGAGGACATGGGCCGTGAGCTGGTCAAGTCGCTGGACGACGAGCAGAAGAAGAAAGCGATCATTAACACCAAGTCCCCCAATGAGATCATCACGAGCAACTCGCGCAAAGCCGACCCCGGGCCGCCCGCGGGGATCGCCTATTCCGAGATGACCCCGGCTCAAAAGAAGCTCCTGATGTCGCTGATCGAGAACTACGCCTACCGCCTCCGCCCGGAGCTGGCCGACCAGGACCTGGCCAAGATCGACAAAGCCGGCGTCGACAACATCCACTTCGCCTGGGCCGGCGCCCTGGAGCTGGGCGAGGGCCACTACTACCGCCTGCATGGCCCCAGCTTCCTGGTCGAATTCGACAACACCCAGAATAACGCCAACCACATCCACACCGTCTGGCGCGACTCCGCCAACGACTTCGGTGAGGACCTCCTGCGGGAACACTACGACACCAGCAAGCACGGCGAGCATCCGGATCATTGATTCATGGAGACCGGGAGGGCGATTCTGTGACCGGGAAAGCAGTTGAGCGGAGTGCCGATTGTGGTGCGGGCTTTCTAGCCTGCACCTCCTCAACCTCAGTAGGAATTCCAGGTGCAGGCTGAAAGCCCGCACCACAATTGCCCGTTCGGCCCCAGATCCAAGCATACCGGTCCCAGAAGCGAGCGGCGCACGGTTTCATCCGTGACGGTATAATTCGAGCCATGACGATCGCGGCGCCAAGCCATCCCGACTCCCCGCAGCACCTTCGTCTCGATGGGATTTCGTGGGAGTTTTACGAGCGGCTCCTGGAAGAGCTGAACGACCGGCCGATCCAAGTCACGTTCGACAACGGGAGCCTGGAAATCATCGCGCCACTGCCGCCACATGAAATATGGAAAAAGCGCGTCGCGATGCTCGTTGAGTGTATGGCGATCGAGCTCGATATCGATATTCGGCCGCTTGGTTCGACGACGTTCAAGCGAGAAGACCTGGAGAAAGGATTTGAGCCGGACGAGTGTTACTACATCCAGCATGCAGACGCCATTGGCAACAAACAAGAGTTGGACTTGACCATCGACCCGCCGCCCGATCTTTCGGTGGAAGTCGATATCACCAGGTGGTCCATTCCGCGGCAGCCGATCTACGCCGCCCTGGGAATCCCTGAGCTGTGGCGTTTCGAGAACCGGCGGCTGACCGTGCTGCACCTTGACGCTGGTATCGCCCAATACGTCCGCGCCACGAGCAGCCTCGCCTTTCCGTTTCTGCCGATCGCGGAATTCGAGAAATTCCTCCTGCGCCTTGAGAAGGAATCGCAAACGAAAGTGCTGCGCGAATTTCGCGATTGGGTGAAGACGCTGCCGATGTGACCGTCGGCTCTCTGTCGCCTTTCTGAAGTGCGTCCGCCGTCGGCGGACGGGAAAAGTAGAGCGTAGGGCGTAGGGCGTATGATGAAAATGGTTTGCGTCCCCTTTAGTTGTGTCCGATCAGCCTCAAAAAGCCTAGCGTGCCACCCATTATTACAGTCCCAGCCAATACGATCCAGCCCTCCGGGAACCGATGCTCCCCCCAAAATAACTGTGCATGAATAGCGCACAACCTTTTCATGCCGCCTGATAGACGGTCCGTTCCCCTCGGCGGTTGCGGTTACCTGGATAGGTCTTCAACGCCGGCATCGTTTGGCAGCGGGTTGTTGCGCGTTACGTTGTCGTGCAGATCCGGCGATACCCGCTCGATCCCGTTGGCCTCGGGGCTTTAGCGCGGCAAGCGAAATGAAAGTGGCGCGAGCGACCCATTCGAAGACCGTGAGTTTTTCTCCGCGGAGAAAGGTTCGCGTCAGGGCTGGCGTCGAGCGGCCGACGAGACGGCATAGCTCGACGGAATGGCGGTTGCCACCGTCTGCTGAGAGTCCCGCAACTCCGTCTCCGGCGGTCTGGGCAAGATCGACGAACCCCCCCTCCCCCCCCCGGCGCGCCGGGATGGGCAATGGCCCAGGCAAGAATTAGACAAATGTCCCATTTCACCCGAAACATGGGACATTTGGGACATTTGACGGCCGGCGGCAGGGGATGCCCCCTCCTGTCACCCTCGATTGGCCGACTTAACGTTTTGAACAAAAGTGAACGTTTTTGGACAGTTGCCAAATGTCGACGGGCGCCCAAAACCGGCCACCTCGGGGCGCGTTGAAAACCGGCCATTTTGAGAAGGAACGGATTCGCCAAGTAGCTTGTTCCCGGCGCTCGCCGGGAGCAGAGGGCAATGGCGAACCAGCTCAAGATGGCATT
>DATHPP010000546.1:0-22963 GCA_035483795.1 Tepidisphaeraceae bacterium
CTCGTCGCCAAGCGTCTGGACGGGCGGGTAGTGCTGTTCCGCGAAGGCACGATGCCCGCGCCGGCCGCGGCTGTTTCCGCGGGAGGACCTGCCATGCCCTTAATCGACCGCGTCAAGGCGCTGTTCGCCCGCAAGGGCGAGAGCGAGAAGAAAATCGCGTTCCTCTCCGAGAAGCGCACGCTCCTGTGCCAGCAGCGCGACCGCGCCTACGAGGAGATGAACGGGCTGGAGCAGCAGGAGGCAACCCTCAAGGAGCAGTTCAAGAACGCCGCCGGCGCGATGAGCAAACGCCGGATCACGAGCCAGATGCTCACGCTCCGCAAGGACCTGGAGCGCCGCCAGCAGCTTCTGTCGATGCTCAACCAGCAGGTGAACGTCGTGAGCACGCACCTGCACAATCTCGAGTTGGTGCAGCAGGGCCAGGTCGCCAGTTTGCCGAACACGGAAGAGATGACGGCGGACGCGGTCAAGGCTGAAGAGGTTCTGGCTGAACTCGAAGCAAGCGCGGAACTGGCCGGCTCCGTCGGCTCGGTCGGCGCCAGCGGAATGACCGAGGAAGAGCAGGCGCTCTACGAGGAGTTGGAGCGTGAATCCGGCGGCGCCGCGCCCGCCGCCGCGACAAAGCCCGTTGCCCAGCCGCCGCGCCCGGCATCGGCGCCGAAAGTCGCCGACGCCTCGCGCGAGCCGGCAAAGGAACCGGCCAGCTCCGCCCCGCGCCGCAGCGACCCGGAGCCGGGATAAATGGCGCTGATCGACAAAATCTTCGGCCGAAAGAAAACGCTCAGTGAGCTGGACCGCCAGGAGCTGCGCAAGGAAGAGATCCTGCTCACCAAGCAGCGCGACCGGCTGTTCAAGAAGATCGAGCAGATCAGCGTCGACAAGCAGAAGATTTTTCAGCAGGGCGCGACACAGAAATCTCCCGAGCTGCGCAAGGCGCTGGCGCAGGATTTCGAGCTGAAGACGCAGGAGCAGGTCCTCAGCGCCCGCGAGTTGAACCTTCGCAGCAAAGAGCTTCTGACCGTCAGCCGCCTGCGGATGATCAGGGAAAACAACGAGAAAGGCCGGGCGCTGGGCCGGCTCAACCTCACCGACAAGGACGTCGCCCGCATCAGCACCTGGATCGAGGACGACGCCGTCACCCAGGACATGTATCAGGATCGATTAAACCAGCTTCTGGATCTGGGCGCGCAGTCCGACAAGGACGCGATGGCCGCCGCGGGCCTGTCGGGCGCCGGGCAGGAGCTGATGAACATCTGGAACGATATGGACCGCGGCGCGCTCAAGCAGGAAGAAGCCTTCGAGGAAGCCGACAAAGCCGTCCGGAGGAGGTCCTCGGCGATGGAAAAAGAACTGTAAAAGTCGCTATGGCGATTCCTTCGCGGAACGACCAAATCGAGCCAATTCGCCAAGTTTCCAGCGGCAAAAGGGGTGAAGCAAGTAAGTGTTCATTCCGATAAAAGGACAGTAGGGGGAGGCTCGAGCGTGTTGGTCCAATGTCTCTGACAGCACAGTATTACGGGGAAATTGTCAGCCACCTGCGGCGAGGCGGCGCCGACGCCGGGCGCGAGAAGCGCCGCGCTTCCCGCGTTAATGTGAGCGGAAAGATCGACGTGGCCGTTCTTGCCAAGGGCGCCGCTGCGAAGCGATTCTCGGTTTGCATGCGCGACCTCTCCATCAACGGCATGGGCCTGCTCTCATCGGTCGCCATCGAAAAGGGCCAGCCCTTCGTCGCGATCCTTCCCCGTGGCAAGGCCGAGCCGGTCAACGTCATGTGCGAGGCGACGTATTGCGGACTGCTGGCGGACGGGATCTACTCGATCGGCTGCCGGTTTACCCGCGTGATGTCCGCCGAGCTTTTTGCCAGGCTCGAAGCCGCCGCCGTCGACGTGGCGCGAATCCGCGAATCGGTGCTCAATCCCGTTACCGCCTGACATCCGGGCCATCACCGCCTCGCCCCAGTCTCGAATGTCCCCAAATGTTCCCTGTTTCGCGTTTGCGGCGGAGGGGACGTTGCCCAGACCGCCGTCTGTGACACGCCCATCGGACGCGGCTCGACATTCACGAAAAGCGCCTTATAGCGCGTCGAAGCGCCTCGCCGCCCGCCAATGGCACTTTTGGCCACTTTTGGCAACAAAAAATGGCACTGCCAAAAATGCCATTTATCATTAAATTGCTATGTTCCCGTTGTCATGTTCATGCGTAGCGCCGGCAACCGCCGCCCTTGCCCAGACCGCCGCGTCCGCTGGCCATTCTCAGACCCCCGCCAACACCGGCATTCGAAACACCGGGTGGTTTTGAACCCGGGTAGCCGCACCCATGAGTGGCCGGTTTTGAAGCGCCGGATGCCGTCAGAACGTTCTACATCCGGCGTTTCCTGCGGATTCATGGTCGCCTAGCTAGTCCTACAACGCGGGTCACACGAGTTTGACCGAGAACTGAAAAAACAACCGCTTGAAAACACAAGGGGTTACGTTCAACCCGCGTTGTAGGACTAGTTGCCATCGTGGCCGGAGGAAGCCAGTGTCCCTCTTACCGCAGCACGGCTGAGCCTGCCGTGGGTAGGGGCCGGCGTGGGACCGGCAGAGGTGGCTTTTTGCCGGCGGGTCGCCTTCAATGCTGTCATGGGCCTGACCTTGAGCCGGGGGACTCGATAGTGGAACACCAGATCGCCCGGTGGCTGGCGCGGTTCGAGTTGGATGCATTCGTGCACGCCCACGTATCCGACGTCGTGCTGGCGCTGCCGGAGGCGGTGCGGGCGGAATTGCTAGGCGATGAGCGTTTTCTCATATTCGATTATGAGCCGGGTCCGGGAGTCGTGGCGCACGTTCCGGTGGGAATGCCGGTGGCAAGGCGGGCAAGCCGGTCGGTCGTGCTCAAGCGGACGTTGCGAAGACGGGCGCCGGAATTTGTGCGATACGTGATCGCCCACGAGTTGGCGCACGCGCACCTGCGAAACGGGGGACGCTGGCCCGGCGACGATCCCGAGCGTGCCGCCGACGCTCTGGCGGCGGAATGGGGATTCCCGAGGCCGTTTTGACCGCCGAGTTACGCCCGATTCTGAGCGCGTGATACTTGCGGCGATCCTCTTCTCCCTCCCCCGGTGCGCCGGATCCTTCTCGTACTCCTTCTCATACTCGTACTCGTCCGTTGCCGGTACGGGACAAGGGCGAGTACGAGTACGAGTAGGAGTAGGACCCGGCGTACCGGGGGAGGGAAATGACGCGTGCCGCCTAGAGTGTTTGTGGGCGTGGGGCGCCAGGGATATGGTAGTCGGCGAGCCATGAGAATTGACCCGACCATTGGCGCCGTCGAGCTGACTGGGCCTGTCGCCGGTGTTTTTGATCTGGCGGCGCGGAAGGCGCGGATGCTCGATGGAAGCTGGGACCGGTCGCGCGGCGCGCCAGTCTTCACGGTGGAGGGGAAATACACCACCCGCGGCTGGACGGAGTGGACGCAGGGATTCGCCTATGGCCTGCCGATCCTGGCGTTCGACGCAACGGGCGAGACCGATCTGCTGGAAATGGGCCGGCGGAATACGTTGAAATACATGGCACAGCATGTATCTCATGTCGGCGTCCACGACCACGGCTTCAACAACCTCTCGACGTACGGCAACCTCCGCCGGCTGATGCGCGAGGGAAGAATGGCGCACGATCCGTGGGAGATGGCGTTTTATGAGATGGCGATCAAGGCGAGCGCCGCGGTGCAGGCGGCGCGGTGGACACGAATCGCAGGCGGCGGGGGGTATATCTACTCCTTCAACGGGCCCCACTCGCTGTTCGTCGACACGATGCGGACGCTGCGAATCCTTGGCCTGGCCCATCAACTCGGGCACGTGCTGATGGGGGAGAACGATGCGCGGATCAGTTTGTTCGATCGGCTGATCGAGCACGCGCTGGCGACGGCGCGGTTCGTGGTTTTTTATGGCGAGTCGAGTCATCACTACGATGTCCGGGGCCGCACGGCGCACGAAGCCATTTTCAATGTGAACGACGGCAGCTTCCGCTGCCGCTCGACGCAGCAGGGGTATTCGCCGTTCAGCACCTGGACGCGCGGGCTGGCCTGGGCGGTGCTGGGGTTTGCCGAGGAGCTGGAATTCCTGCGGCAGATTGGAGAATCGCGCGGTGTTGCGGAAATTGAGAAAGCGGCGCGGGCAACGGCGGGCCACTACATCGACGACTGCTCGGCGCTGGATGGAGTCCCATACTGGGACGACGGTGCGCCGGGGCTGGCGGCGATGCCGGGCTGGAAGACGCGGCTGGCCAATCCGTTCAACGACCACGAGCCGGTCGATTCTTCCGCCGCGGCCATCGCGGCACAGGGACTTTTGCGATTGGGGCGATACCTGGGGCAGGCGGGGGATCGCTATGGCCGAGCCGGTCTGACGATCGCCCGAACGCTGTTTGCCGAGCCGTACCTGGCGACGGATGAGGACCACGAAGGGCTGCTGCTGCATTCGATTTACCACCGGCCCAACGGGTGGGATCACGTGCCCAAAGACCGGAAAATTCCGTGTGGCGAATCGAGCATGTGGGGGGATTATCATGCGGTCGAGCTGGCGCTGCTGATTCATCGCCTTTCGGGAGGCGCGCGGTATTACACGTTTTTCGATATGTAGGGCGGGCACTGCCCGGCATTCGCTTTGCGGCGGGCATTGCCCGCCCGGCGTGGGAATGAAATGGCACAACACCGCAAAGTGGCACTTGTGACCGGGGGGAGCCGGGGGATCGGTCTGGGCGTCGCCAAAGCGTTGGCGGCCAGCGGGTTTGATCTGGCGATCAGCGGCCGGCGCGAGCCGGCCCAGGTCGCGGGCGTTCTTGTCGAGCTGCAGGCCGCCGGCGCGAAAGCGATCTATTTTTCGAATGACGTCGCGGAGCTGTCCGGTCATGCGAAGTTGCTCGATGAAATCCGCCATGCTTACGACCGGCTTGATGTCCTCGTGAACAACGCCGGTGTCGCGCCGCTGGTGCGGGCGGACATTCTCGAAGCCACGCCGGAGAGCTTCGATCGCTTGATCGGCATCAATCTCCGCGGTCCCTATTTCCTCACGCAGGCGGTGGCGCGGCGGATGATCGAGCAGCGGAAGCTCGAGGCGAATTTTCGCGGCTGCATCGTCAATGTCTCCTCCGTCAGCGCGGCCGCCGCGTCGACCAACCGCGGGGATTACTGCATCAGCAAGGCGGGCGTCGCGATGGCGACGCAACTGTGGGCGGTGCGCCTGGCGGAATTTGGCATCGACGTCTACGAGGTCCGCCCCGGGATCATCGCTACCGACATGACCGCCGGTGTGAAGGAGAAATACGACGCCATGATCGCGGCCGGGCTCACCGTCGAGCGGCGATGGGGATTGCCGGCCGACGTGGGCAAGGCGGTTGCGATGCTCGCGCGGGGCGAGCTTCCGTACGCAACTGGGCAAGTGCTTCTGGTCGACGGCGGCATGAGCTTGAAACGGCTCTGATTCGGATCGATAAAAGCGACATGCGGGAAGTTCTCCAGCGGATCAGCCAGTTGAAGATCGTTCCGGTCGTATCGATCGAGGATGCTCAGAGCGCGCCGGCGCTGGCGGATGCGCTGGTGGCGGGAGGGTTGCCGATCGCGGAGATCACCTTTCGCACCGCCGCCGCCGAGAAATCGATTCGCGCGATTTCGTCACGTAAGGACCTTCTCGTTGGGGCGGGGACGGTCTTGAATGTCGAGACCGCTAAGCGCGCGGCCGATGCGGGGGCGCGGTTCATCGTTTCGCCGGGGTTCAACCCGAAGGTGGTGGGGTGGTGTGTCAGCAACAAGCTCGCGATCACGCCTGGCACGGCGACGCCGACCGATATTGAGATGGCGCTGGAGCATGGCCTGGAAGTCGTCAAGTTTTTCCCGGCGGAGCCGATGGGTGGGGTCAGGACGCTCAAGATGATCGCGGCGCCGTATGGGATGATGCGCTTCGTTCCGACTGGCGGCATCGACGCCGGCAAGCTTGAAGAGTATTTGAAATTCGAGAAGGTACTGGCCTGCGGCGGAAGCTGGATGGTGGGAAAAGAGCTGCTGGCGGGCGGGCAATGGGCGCGGGTGACGGAGCTGAGCAGGGAAGCGGTGCAAATTGCAGAGCGGGTTCGGCCGACGACGTGAGGCGCTCGCGGGTTTCCCTCACCCCAACCCTCTCCTCTTCGAGCCTGAGCCTCAGAGCCGAAGGCCGGAGGGAGAGGGGGGAATACAGGTCGCCCTCGCCTGGGAGAATGGACATGGAAATTCGCCAGATCGGAATCATTCTCAACGGCGTCACTGGCCGGATGGGGACCCATCAGCACCTGGTGCGCTCGATCCTGGCAATCATGAAGCAGGGGGGCGTGAGGGTTTCGGACGAGCTTGGGCTGATGCCGGAGCCGATCCTGACCGGGCGCAATCCGCAAAAGCTGCGGGAGCTGGCCGAGACGCACGGGCCGCCGGTGGCCGGGAAGCCGCTGAAGTGGACGACGGATCTGGCTTCGGCGCTGGGCGAGCGGGAGTATTCGGTTTTTTTCGACGCGTCCGGGACGTTGCAGCGATCCGGGTTCGTGGAGATGGCGGTCAAGGCTGGCAAGGCGATCTATTGTGAGAAGCCGACGGCGGTCGAGACCGCCGAGGCGCTGCGGCTGGCCCGGCTCTGCGAGAAGGCGGGGCTGAAGAACGGCGTCGTGCAGGACAAGCTCTGGCTGCCGGGCCTGCGGAAAATCCAGATGCTGCGGCAACAGGGGTTCTTCGGACAGATCCTGTCGGTGCGGGGAGAGTTCGGCTACTGGGTGTTCGCCGGCGACGTCGACGACCAGCCGGCTCAGCGGCCGAGTTGGAACTACAGAAAAGAAGACGGCGGGGGGATTATCGTCGATATGTTCTGCCACTGGCGGTACGTGATCGATAATCTGTTCGGTCCCATTCAATCGCTGGTCGCCTGCGGGAACACGGACATTCCCCAGCGCATCGGGGAGGACGGCAAACCGTATACAGCTACTGCCGACGACTCGGCATACGCGATTTTCCGGCTTAAGGACGGCACGCTCTGCCAGTTCAATTCGAGCTGGTGTACGCGGGTGCGGCGCGACGATTTGCTCACCATCCAGGTGGATGGAACGCAAGGCTCGTGTGTGGCGGGCCTGCGCGAGGCGTGGGTGCAGAGCATTTCCGAGACGCCCCGGCCGGTCTGGAACCCGGACATCGCGCAGCCGATCGATTTTTATGCCGGCTGGCAGAAGGCGCCGGACGGAACGGAGTACGACAACGCATTCAAGATTCAATGGGAGTTGTTCCTGCGGCACGTGGCGCTGGACGAGCCGTTCCGCTGGACGCTGCGCGAAGGCGCGAAGGGCGTGCAGCTTGCCGAGCTGGGGTTGCAAAGCTGGAAAGAGCGGCGGTGGGTGGACGTGCCGGAGTTGGAGAAGTAAATGGATCTGCGAGAATGATGCGCTCATGTGACACGGCTTTTTAAGCTGCTTTGTAAGCCGTGCTGACGACGATCGGACTGAATAACCGGGGGAATCGGTGGTTCCTCTTCGCTTCGCGCCTCTTGCACGGGTTGAAAACCCGTGTCACGTTCATGAACGCTCGACCTCTCGACCTTTCGCGTTGCGCCATTCATACCCAGACCACAAAGCCCTGGTCACTGGCGCAATGTATTGAGGGATACGGCCGTGCGGGCATTCGCGGGATCAGCGTCTGGCGCGACGTGATCGAGCCGGTCGGCGCGGAGCAGGCGGGGAAGATGCTGCGCGATGCTGGGATGCAGGTGCCGGCCCTGGTTCGCGGCGGGTTCTTTGTTGCCCAAGATGCGATGGCACGACGGTCAGCGATTGACGTAAACCTTCGTCGCATTGACGAGGCGTCGGCAATCGGCGCGCAGATGGTCGTGCTGGTTTGCGGAGCGGCGCCTGGGGTTGCCTTGCCCGAGGCGCGAAAGCACGTGACCGAAGGCATCGCCGCCGTGCTTCCGCGTGCGCGATCCGCGGGCGTGAAGCTGGCGATCGAGCCGCTGCATCCCATGTATGCCGCTGACCGAAGCTGCATCAATCGCATGGCCGAGGCGCGGCTGGTTTGTGAACAGTTGGCTGATCCGATGCTCGGCATCGCGGTCGATGTGTATCACGTCTGGTGGGATCCGGACCTGCAAAATGAAATCGAGCTTGCCGGCCGGCAGAAAACGCTCTTCGCCTTTCACGTCTGCGACTGGCGCGTTCCAACGCGCGATCTGCTGACCGACCGCGGGCTGATGGGCGAGGGGTGCATCGACATTCGCACGATTCGCTCGTGGGTGGACAAGACAGGGTTCGACGGGCCGATCGAAATCGAGGTCTTCTCGCAGGATTATTGGTCGATGGACCAGAACGAATATGTGGCAAGGATTGCCGAGGCATTCTTGTCACATTCGTAGGGCGATGGTCGATTTTTTCACGGTGGTGGCGATACTTGCCAACTGCAACTAACGGAGGGAGGAGCGGTACTGTCTGAGACTGTATGCAGCGCCTGGCGGATGGCAGGGACATTTTGCAGACACAGGACCCGGCAAAGATGAAATTCGAGGAAATGACGGTGCATGAGCCGCAGGAGGTCGGTCGCGTGCCGGCCCGGCCGCGTGCGGGGGCGGCCCACGAGCCTCGCGGCCATGGCCTGCGCTGGCTGGTCTGGCTGATTATCCTGTGCTTGGTGGGTGGGGCGGCGTACGTGCTTTATTATCGGATTCATGAAGCGCAAGCGGCGCAGTCGGGCCGGACGGGGCCGCGGACCTTTCCCGTCGTCGCCGCCTTCGCCCGTCGCGGCGACATGCCGGTCTATCTGAACGGTCTTGGGACTGTCACGGCCTTCGAAACCGTCACGGTTCACAGCCGCGTCGACGGCGAGCTGATGCGGGTTTTCTTCACGGAAGGACAGCTGGTCCACAAGAATGACGTATTGGCCCAGATCGATCCCAGGCCCTTCCAGGTGCAGCTCGAACAGGCCCAGGGTCAGCTTGCCAAGGACCAGTCGCAGCTCGAAGAGGCCCAACTCGATCTTCAACGTTATGTCTCCATCAAGGACTCGATTACACAGCAGCAGATCGACCAGCAGAAGGCACTGATCGCACAGCTTCAAGGGGCGATCAAATCCGATCAGGCACAGATCGACACCGCCAAGCTCCAGCTGGTCTACGCCAAGATCACGGCGCCACTGACCGGCCGCATCGGGCTGCGGCTGGTGGACGCGGGCAACATTATCCATGCCGCGGATCTGGGCGGGCTGGTGGTCATCACCGAATTGCAGCCGATCGCGGTCTATTTCTATCTTCCCGAAGACGACATCCCCGAGGTGCTCAAGAAAGTGCACGCCGGCCAGCAGTTGACAGTGGACGCGCTCGACCATGATGCAAAGGAGGTGCTCGCCTCCGGCACCTTGCTGGCACCGGACAACCAGGTCGACCCGCAAACGGGAACGCTGCGCTTCAAGGCGGTCTTCCAGAATGAAAACGGGGAGCTGTTTCCTAATGAATTTGTGAACGCCCGGCTGCTGCTGGACACGCTGCGGAACGCCGTGATAGTGCCGTCGGCGGCGGTGCAGCGCGGGCCAAGCGGGTCGACGTTTGTCTACGTCGTAAAGCGCGCGAAGTCGACTACCCGGCCGGCGGTGGAAGCGGCACCCCCCGCCGCGGCGGCGGGGCCGACGACGCGCCCCGGCGGCCAGCCGGAACAAACCGTCGAGCTGCGCAACGTCACCGTTGGCCACCAGGAAGGCGATCAGATCGTCATTGCGGACGGCGTCCAAGCTGGCGACGTGGTCGTAACCGACGGCGTCGACAAGCTCCAGCAGAACACCGCGGTGACCGTCTCGATGCAACGGCCGGCGGCAACCTCCAGGCCGGCCAGCGGCCGCGGACCCACCAGCCGCCCAGCCAATTCCGGACGGCCCGGCGGGAGGTCCGGGAGGAGGGGCGGATAATGAGCCCTTCGCGACTGTTCATCCTCCGCCCCGTCGCCACCGTGCTGCTCATGGTGGCGATCCTGCTGGTCGGGATCGTTGCTTACAAGCAGTTGCCGGTCTCCGCCCTCCCGGAAGTCGATTATCCCACGATCGAGGTGCAGACGTTCTATCCCGGCGGCAGCCCGGAAGTGATGGCGTCATCGGTCACCGCTCCGCTGGAACGCCAGTTCGGGCAGGTGCCGGGGCTGAACCAGATGACCTCGACCAGCTCTGCCGGGGCGTCGGTCATAACGCTTCAGTTCACGCTTGAATTGAACATCGACGTTGCCGAGCAGGAAGTGCAGGCTTCCATCAACGCGGCCGGAACTTACCTGCCCAAAGACCTGCCGAACCCGCCGATCTACAGCAAAATCAATCCGGCCGACGCGCCGATCCTCACGCTGGCCCTGACCTCCGACACGATGACCTTGGCGCAGGTCGAAGACCTGGCCGATACGCGTTTGGCCCAGAAGATCTCGCAGCAGTCCGGCGTGGGGCTGGTCAGCATCAGCGGCGGCCAGAAGCCGGCGGTCCGCATCCAGGCCAACCCGACGCTCCTGGCTTCCTACGGTTTAAACATCGATGACCTGCGATCGACGATCGCGGCGTCCAACGTCAACCAGGCCAAGGGCGTGCTCGACGGGGCGCGGCAATCCTACACCATCGGCGCCAACGACCAGCTTCTCTCCAGCGACGAATACAAACCGCTCGTGGTGAAGTACCGCGCCGGCGCGCCGGTGCTCATGTCGGACGTGGCCAACGTGATCGACGCGACGGAGAACGCGCAGCTGGCCGCGTGGATGAACAAGACGCCTGCCGTCATCATGAACATCCAGCGGCAGCCGGGGGCCAACATCATCGACGTCGTCGATCGTGTGAAGCGGCTGTTGCCGACGCTCAAGACGTCGCTGCCGTCCTCGGTGAAGATCGACATCCTCACCGACCGCACCAACACCATCCGCGCCTCGGTTGCCGACGTTCAGTGGGAGCTGATGCTGACCATCGCCCTGGTGGTGATGGTGATCTTCGTTTTCCTGCGCAACATCTCCGCCACGGTGATTCCCAGCGTCGCGGTTCCGCTGTCGCTGATCGGGACCTTCGGGGTGATGTACCTGCTGGGCTACAGCCTGAACAACCTGACGCTGATGGCGCTGACGATCTCGACCGGGTTCGTCGTCGACGATGCGATCGTGATGATCGAGAACATCACGCGGTTCATCGAGGCGGGCGATCCGCCGCTCGAAGCCGCGCTCAAAGGTTCGGCGCAGATCGGGTTCACCATCGTTTCGCTGAGTGTTTCCCTGATTGCGGTGCTGATCCCGCTGCTGTTCATGGGCGACGTGGTGGGCCGGCTGTTCCGCGAGTTTGCCGTGACGCTGGCGGTGACGATCCTGGTGTCGGCGGTGGTCTCGCTCACCCTCACGCCGATGATGTGCTCCAAGCTCCTGCGGCACAAGCCCGAAGCGCAGCAGGGCCGGCTCTATCGCGCCTCCGAGCACGCATTTCAGTGGATCATCAACACCTACGGCAAGACGCTCGCTTTCGTCCTGCGCCATCAGACGGAGACGCTGATCGTCGCGGTCCTCACCTTGATCGCGACCATCCTGCTGTACATCTACGTTCCCAAAGGGTTCTTCCCGGTGCAGGACACCGGCGTCGTCATGGGCGTCTCCGAGGCGCCGCAAACCGTGTCTTTCGAGGCGATGTCGCAAAGGCAGCAGGCCCTGGCCAACGTGATTCTTCAGGATCCGGCGGTCGAGAGCCTTTCATCCTTCATCGGGGTCGACGGCACCAATACAACCCTCAACAGCGGTCGCATTCAGATCAACCTGAAGCCGATCAAAGAATTCGATCTCAGTTTGGACAATCTGGGGCATCTCGTCAGCTTTGATGGGCAATTCAAGTTGTACGAAGGCACGCGTGTCGAGAACGCCAGCGACGTGATCCGCCGGCTTCAGCCCGAGCTCGATAAGGTCGAGGGCATCACGTTGTTCATGCAGCCGGTGCAGGACCTGACGGTTGAGGACCGGGTCAGCCGGACGCAGTACCAGTACAGCCTGGAAGACCCCGACGCCAAGGAGCTGGCGCTCTGGGTACCGCGATTGATCCAGAAGCTCCAGGAACTCCCTGAGCTGCGCGATGTCGCCAGCGATCAGCAGAACCAGGGTCTGGAGACGGACCTGGTCATCAACCGCGACACCGCCGGCCGGTTGGGCATCACGCCGCAGATGGTCGACGACGCGCTCTATGACGCGTTCGGCCAGCGGCAGGTCTCGACGATGTATACGCAGTTGAGCCAGTATCACGTCGTGCTGGAAGTGTTGCCGGAATTCCAGAAGCGACCGCAGGACCTCGACCACATTTACGTCCGCTCGCCGCAGAGCGGCGCGGTGCCGCTGAGCGCGTTCGTGAAGATGGAAGAGAACAACGTGCCGCTGGCGATCAACCACCAGGGGCAGTTCCCGGTCACCACGGTTTCATTTAACCTGGCGCCCGGCGTCTCACTGGGTCAGGCGGTCAATGCGCTGGAAAAAGTGAAGCAGGACCTGGGCATGCCGCTGAGCATGCAGGCGGAGTTCCAGGGGACGGCCCAGGCGTTCCGCGCGTCGCTCACCAACGAACCGCTGCTGATCCTGGCGGCGCTGATCACCGTCTATATCGTGCTTGGCGTGTTGTACGAGAGCTACATTCACCCGATTACGATTCTCTCGACGCTGCCGTCGGCGGGCGTGGGAGCGCTGTTGGCGCTGCTTCTGTGCCATTCGGAACTCAGCGTCATCGCGCTGATCGGGATCATCCTGCTGATCGGCATTGTGAAGAAGAACGCGATCATGATGATCGACTTCGCCCTGGAGGCCGAGCGACAGGACGGCAAGTCGCCGGTCGACGCGATTTTCGAGGCGAGCCTGCTTCGCTTCCGCCCGATCATGATGACGACGCTGGCGGCTCTATTCGGCGGAGTGCCGCTGGCGCTGGGCGCCGGAACCGGCGCGGAGCTGCGCAGGCCGCTGGGGATCACGATCATCGGCGGGTTGATCTTCAGCCAGGTCCTCACGCTCTACACCACGCCGGTCATTTATCTCTGGTTTGACCGGCTCGCCAAGGCGTTTGGAAAGCGAACTTCGGGCGGGCCGATCCGCGACGCCCTGCCGGCCGGGGCGGAGGGGGTGGCGTGAGCCTGTCGTCGCCCTTTATTCGACGGCCGGTCGGGACGACGCTGCTGACGATCGCCGTCGCCCTGGCTGGGGCGCTAGCCTACTTCTTTCTTCCAGTTGCGCCGCTGCCGCAGGTGGAGTTTCCGGTGATCAGCGTGCAGGCGGCATTGCCGGGTGCCAGCCCGGAGACGATGGCCTCGGCGGTGGCGACGCCGCTCGAGCGGCAGTTCGGGCGCATCGCAGGCATCAATGAGATGACTTCGACCAGCTACCTGGGGTCGACGTCGATCACGATGCAGTTCGACCTGAATCGCAACATCGACGCCGCCGCCCGCGACGTGCAGGCGGCGATCAACGCCGCCCGCGGGTATCTCCCAACGAACCTCCCCAATAATCCGACTTACAAAAAGGTCAATCCCGCCGACTCGCCGGTCCTCATCATCGCCCTCACCAGCGACACCTACGACCGCGCGCGAATGTACGATGTGGCATCGTCGATCCTCTCGCAGAAGCTTTCGCAAATCCAGGGAATCGGGCAGGTGACAGTTGGAGGCGCCGCGCTGCCGGCGGTCCGGGTGGAAATCAACCCGTCGCGGCTGAACGCGCGGCAGATGAGCCTGGAAGACGTGCGCGCAGCGCTGGCAGCTTCAAATGCCAACTCGCCCAAGGGCTGGTTCCAGAACGGGAGCCGTAGCGAGGCCGTAAACGCGACGGATCAGTTGATGCAGGCCAGCCAATACCAGCCGCTGGTGATCGTCTATCGCAACGGCGCGCCGGTTCGGCTGAGCGACGTGGCATCCGTGGTCGATTCGCTGGAAGACACTCACACCGCCGGCCTTTACGACGATAAGAAGTCGGTTTCACTGGTCATCTTCCGACAGCCCGGCGCCAACATCATCGACACGGTCGATCGTGTGCGCGCGATGATGCCGCAGTTTCAGGCCGAAATCCCCGCCGGCATCAAGCTCTCGATCGCCATGGACCGCACGACCACCATCCGTGCCTCGGTCCACGATGTCGAAGTCGCTCTGTGCGTGTCGACCCTGCTGGTGATTCTCGTGGTTTTCGTGTTCCTGCGCAGCGTGCGCACGACCTTCATTCCCAGCATCGCGGTGCCGGTATCGCTGGTGGGGACGTTCGGGGTCATGTATCTGTGCGGCTACAGCATCGACAATCTTTCGCTGATGGCGCTCGCGATCGCGACGGGCTTCGTCGTCGATGACGCGATCGTGGTGATCGAGAACATTTCCCGCCACCTCGAGCAGGGGATGAAGCCGATGGCGGCGGCGCTGCTGGGGGCGCGCGAGATCGGGTTCACCGTTTTGTCGATGAGCCTTTCGCTGGTGGCGGTGTTCATTCCCATTCTGCTCATGGCCGGGATCGTCGGACGGCTCTTGCGCGAGTTTGCCGTGACTCTCTCGGCCGCGATCGTCGTCTCGCTGCTGGTCTCATTGACGGCAACGCCGATGATGTGCGCCAAGCTGCTGAAATCCCGCGAGGAGGAGCGTCACGGCCGGCTCTATCAGGCCAGCGAACGGGCCTTCAACTGGCTTCTGCGGGAATACGAGATATCGCTTTCCTGGGTGATGCGGCATCAGCCGCTCATGCTCATCGTCACACTTGCCACGATTGGCTTCACCATCTACCTGTACACGGTCATGCCGACGGGGTTCTTTCCCCAGCAGGATACGGGGCGCCTCATGGGAGCGATCCAGGCGGACCAGGACACGTCGTTCCAGTCGATGGACCGGCTGCTGACCCAATACGCGATCGCGCTTTCCAGCGATCCGGCGGTGGACAACGTCGTCGCGTTCACCGGCGGCCAGAATCAATCGAACACCGCCCGCATGTTCGTCGCCCTCAGGCCGCTGGAAGAACGTCAGCTCTCCGCGGATCAGGTCATGGTCCGGCTAAGGGCCAGGGCCGGTCGCATTCCCGGCGCCACGCTCGTCCTTCAGGCCAACCAGGACCTCCGCATGGGCGGCCGTATGAGCAGCGCCCAGTATCAATACACGCTTCAATCCGAGAGCCTGGCCGACCTCAACGAATACGCCCCGCAGATGCTCCAGAAAATGCGGAAAATTCCCGGCCTGGCCGACGTCACCACCGACCAGCAGAACAGCGGCCTCGAAGCCACCCTCGCCTACGATCGCACTACCGCAAGCCGCATGGGCATCAGCACGCAGCTCATCGACAACATTCTGTATGACGCGTTCGGCCAGCGGCAGGTCTCGACCATGTACCGCCAGTTGAACCAGTATCACGTGGTGATGGAGGTCGACCCGAAGTTTTCCCAGACTCCCGATGCATTGGATGGGATCTATGTTCCGGCAGCCAACGGCGGGCAGGTCCCCTTGAGCGCCTTTACGCGTTATGGCCCCTCGACCAGCCCGCTGGCGGTGAACCACTCCGGGCAGTTCCCCTCGGCGACCATCTCATTCAATCTGCTTCCCGGCGTCTCCCTGAGCGACGCCGTGGCCCACGTCGAGGAAGCCGAGCGCGAGCTTCAGGTTCCCCAGACGATTCACGGCAGCTTCTCCGGCACCGCCCAGGCCTATCAGGACTCCAAGGCCTCCGAGCTGATTCTGGTGATTACCGCGCTGTTGGCGGTCTACATCGTGCTGGGAATTCTGTATGAGAGCTACGTGCACCCAATCACCATCCTTTCGACGTTGCCGTCGGCGGGCGTCGGGGCGCTGTTGGCGCTTTTGATCTGTCACATTGAGCTCACGATCATCGCCCTGATTGGCATCCTGCTGCTGATCGGGATCGTCAAGAAAAACGCAATCATGATGATCGACTTCGCGCTCGACGCCGAGCGAAAGCAGGGCACGTCTCCGGACGACGCGATCTTCCAGGCGTGCATCCTCCGCTTCCGGCCGATCCTGATGACAACGATGGCGGCCCTGTTCGGGGCGTTTCCGCTGGCGATCGGGATGGGCATTGGGGCCGAGCTTCGCCGACCATTGGGGATCGCCATCATCGGAGGTTTGATTTTCAGCCAGGTGTTGACGCTCTACACCACGCCGGTGATTTACGTCTATTTGGATCGCCTGCGGTTGTGGCTGCGACCACCGCGGCCGGTCTTGCCCGCCGGGCCGGCGGCATTGCCGGCCTGAGCGCGACCAGGCCAAATGGCTCGATCTTATCCCGCCCGGCGGCTGGCGCGGGCCTCTTCGGCCTCTGCCTTCTTGCCGTAGGTCCGAGGACGCGGGGTCACCAGACTGATGTCGACTGGGGCGTAGGAAATGTCGCTCGAGTCGGTGCCGGGATCGTAGGTGGCGATTGTCGTCTTGAGGAACTTGGCGTCGTCGCGCTCGGGGAACTCCGGCTTGTAATGGGCGCCACGAGACTCGTCGCGCAGGCGCGCTCCCTTCAGGATCGCCTCGGCCATCACGATCATGTCACGCAGGGCGCGGGTGAACGAGAGGTTCTGGTTGGACCACATGCCGGTGTCCGAAAGCTTCACCTTGCCGTATCGCTCCTTCCACTCGTGGCAGCGGACCAGCGCTTTGTCGAGCCGTTCGTTGTAGCGGATGACGGTGCAGTAGTCGGTCATCCACTTGCCCATTTCCTGCCAGAGCAGGTAGGGGTTTTCGTTGCCGTCCTGTTCGAGAAGCTGGGTTTGTTTCTGCTGCTCCTGCTGGACGATCGCATCGTAGCTGGTCTGCGGCACGTCAACGGCGGGAATCCGGGCGGCGTCATTGCAATAGTTTTTGACGCCCGGCGCGCCGAACAGGCCATCGAAGATGCAGCTTAAAAGCGAATTGGCGCCGAGGCGGTTGGCGCCGTGATAGACAAACGAGCATTCGCCCATGGCGTAGAGGCCGGGAATATTGGTTGCCATGTTGTTGGGCGCGCCGGGCTTGAGGCCGCCGGTCTTTTCGTCCTTGGTGAAACCCGCCCAGAGGCCGCCCATCGTGTAATGGACTGCGGGGAAAATCTTCATCGGCTCGTCCAGCGGGTCGGTGCCGACGAACTTCTCGTAGATTTCGAGGATGCCTTCGAGGCGGTCGAGGATGGCTTGCCGGCCGCGTTTCTGAACCTCGTCGCGGAGGTCGAGGTAGACCATGTTGCCGCCGCCCACCCCCAGGCCCTGCTGGCAGACGTCGAAGATTTCGCGGGTGGCGATGTCGCGGGGGACGATGTTGCCGTATTTTGGATAGCGCTCTTCGAGGAAGTAATAGCGCTCGGCTTCGGGGATGTTGTTGGGTTGACGCAGGTCGTGGGGCTTCCTCGGGACCCAGATGCGGCCGCCCTCGCCTCGGGCCGATTCGCTGATCAGGCGGCACTTGTCTTCGCCCGGGATGGCGGTGGGATGCACCTGGATCATCTCCGGGTTCGCATATTTGGCCCCGGCCTGGTAGCAACGTGAGACGGCGCCGCCGGTGCAGATGACGGACATGGTGCTTTTGCCGAAGACCAGCCCGTTGCCGCCGGTGGCCATGACTACCGCGTCGGCGCGGAACGCGCGGATCTGCATCGTCCGCATGTCCTGGGCGACGATACCGACGCACTGGCCGTCGTAGATGACCGGCCAGAGGAATTCCCAGAACTCGTACTTGTTGACCAGCCCCTCGCTTTCGCGGCGGCGGGTCTGCTCGTCGAGGGCGTAGAGGAGCTGCTGCCCGGTGGTGGCGCCGGCGAAAAACGTTCGACGAAAGAGGCTGCCGCCGAACAGTCGCAATTCCCGCTGGCCTTCGAGCGTGCGGTTGAACGGGACGCCCATGCGCGTGAGCAGATCGACAATGCGCGGCGCCCATTGGGCCATTTCAAGAACGGGAGGCTGGTCAGCCAGGAAGTCGCCGCCGAGCACCGTCTCGTCAAAATGCATCCACTCGCTGTAGCCCTGCTGGCGGGCGATGTCGTTGCAGGCGTTGATTCCGCCCTGGGCGCAGACGCTGTGGCTGCGTTTGACAGGGACCATGGAAAACAGATCGACGCCGACGCCCTCTTCGGCGAGCTTGACGGTGCAAGCCAGCCCGGCCAGGCCACCGCCGACCACGATGACACGTTTTTTTGCGGATGAAGCCATTCTCAATCAGTGCTGAGTGCCGGGTGTTGAGTGCTGAGTAACAAAAGTCGCCCTCACTCAGCACTCAGAACACAGCACTTAGCACTCTCCTTTGTCACCACGTCACTTTCCCAGCTTCTGGCGTTTCTCGACAAGAAACTTCAGGTGATGTTTCAGATGATTGACGGCGCCGGCGAGAAGGTCCGAAAGCTTCATCTGGCCGCGTTCGCTGTGGGTGCCAACACGGTCGAAGGACGAGTCGGGAAGCTCCTTCAGCACTTTCGCGAAGTTCCGCCGACTGAGCTCGAAAATCGTAACAGCGTCATCGATCGATTGCTCGTCATAATGAAGGAATTTGACGAACCGGTTCTCGTCGAACGCCATGAGCTTCGGATTCTCCTCGGCGATGACGCATTTCATCCGATCGGCCAGGATCAGGTCGCTGTCCAGCAGATGGATGACCAACTGTTGAATGGACCATCTCCCGGAAACCGGAAAGGCCACCAGGTCCTGGCGGTCGAGGCCGCGGACGGCCATCTTCAGATCGTCGCCGCCTTTTTCATATTGATCGATGAGTGCTCTGTCCATAATCAGGCTCGGTGAGCGATGGCCGCGGCCAATGCGGTCAGACCGGCGAGCGTCATGCCGGCAAAAATCGCCAGGCAGACCCAGCCCCAGCGGCGCTGACCGCCCTTGCTGACGGTCAAACCCCAGGAAATCCCGGCGGCCCAGAAGCCGTTGGCCGTGTGAAAGCACGCCGCGATGATGCCGATCGGGTAAACCAGATAAGCGACAAACCAGTGGGCGTCGATATTCGCGGCCGCGCTCGGCGTCGCGTGTGCCGGATCGAATGCCGGGCCAAACAGTCCGTGCATCGACAGCACATGATAGAAGATGAACGCCGCCAGGATGATCGCGCTGATCCGCTGAAGCAGATAGAACGTGTTCTTCAAATAGGGATACGTGCCGGTATTGGGTTGGCCGGTCACGATGATCCAGGCGCCGTAAATCGTATGGTAGATAATCGGGATGCAGATAAACAGCCACTCGATGCCGAACAGGAACGGCAGCGAGTGAATCTTATCCACTTGCAATTGAAAGATGTTGCCGCCCTGGATGAGCGTGGCGTTGACCAGCAGATGGATGCAGATGTATCCACCAAAGATTATTCCGGTAAGCGAATGGAGGCGCCGGAGCAGAAAGTGGTGTTTTCCGCCGAACAGGGGGACGGTCGTATCGGGGGCTGTCGCCGTGGTCACTTCGAATCGTTCCTTAAATGAGCTTGGGCGCGATTATAGGTAACTCTCCGCCCAGGTCACAGGGCCGTGGAAAGGAAATCCGCGCGAAGTGGGGCGTTGGCGTTATACTGCGCTTCCCGGGGCGGGATGACGGAGGTTTTGATGAACAATTGGATTGATCGAAGGCGATTTCTTGGGGTCGCGGCGGGCGCGCTCGCGGCGCCGCTTCTCGCCGGCGCCGGCGACCTCCCCGAGACGCCCCGGACTTCCATGGGCATCGCCAGCAACGCCTGGGACGTGCACTTCAAGATCAAAAAATTGGAGCCCATGGACTTTCTGGCCCAGTGCCGCGAGCTGGGATTGGCCGGCATGCAGCTTCCGCTGGGGACGCGCGACGCCGACTATTGCGCCGCGCTGCGGCAAAAGGCCGAGCAGTGGGGCATGTACATCGAGGCGAGCATCGTCCTGCTGGGAAGCCGGTCGATCGAGACCTTCGAGCAGCAGCTTCTCACCGCCAAGGCGGCTGGCGCGGCGGTGGCCCGCAGCGTCGTGTTTCCGGGACGACGGTACGAGTATTTCACCGCCGCCGAGCAGTTCGCCCAGGCGTCGAAGCGAGCGATGGAGACGCTGGAGAAAGTCGAGCCGATCGTCGCGAAGCACCGCATGCGCCTGGCCGTCGAAAACCACAAGGACCAGCGCATCCCCGAGCGGCTCGAATCGCTCAAACGACTCTCCAGCGAATGGATTGGCGTCTGCGTCGACCTGGGCAACAGCTTCGCCCTCTGCGAAGACCCGCTCGAAGTCGCTCGCGCTTACGCGCCCTACGCCTTCTCCGCCCACATCAAGGACCAGTCCGCGCGCGAGTGCCCCGAGGGTTTCCGTTTCGCCGATATGCCGCTGGGCAAAGGTTTTCTCGATCTGCCGGCGATGGTGAAAGTCCTTCGCGAGGCACACCCCGAGGTGCGGTTCAACTACGAGGTGATCACGCGGGACCCGCTCCTCGTGCCGGTGCTCGGGCCAAAATACTGGGCGACGATGCCGGACGTCCCGGCGAGGGACCTGGGGCGAACGCTTCAGACAGTGAAATCAAACGGGTCGAAGGAACCCTTCCCGCTGGCGAGCAGTCTGCCACTCGATCGGCAAGCCGAGCAGGAACTGCGGGACATCCGCCAGAGCATCTCGTACGCTCGCGCGAACCTCGGGCTTTAATAGTCAACATGACCGGGCGCCCTCCTTCTCTATCCTCGGGTGCTTGACCACGGCGCAGCAAAAGATATCATATGTATATCCCATTGGAGGCGTCTGTGGCAGCGGAAACTGTGGAAAAACTCAGCAAGGTCGCGCGGTGGGGGAATAGTCTTGGTGTGCGCATTCCGCAGGAGGGTGTCGAGCAGCTCAAGCTAAAGGCAGGCCAGTCAGTGAAAGTCCGTGTGCAAGGCGGCACGATCACGATTCGCCGGGCAAAGGCACGCAAAAAGTGGACTGAGCAAGAGCTCTTGGAGGGCGTGACACCCGACATATGCGGTCCTGATCTGGTGCCCGACAGGGTCGGCAGGGAACTGATTTGAGCAAGCACACCTACCACCCCGATCGAGGGGACATCATTCATCTCAACCTCGCCCCCGCGGCCGGTCATGAGCTAACCGGTCCCCATTATGCGCTGGTGATCAGCACGATTCGATTTTCAAAGGCCACCGGATTTACGATCGCCGTTCCGGGAACCACCAAGTACCACCCCGAACAAAGGCTGGCGGGGCAGCAGTTGATGGTCAAATTGCCGCCGATCGCGGCACTCACGCGGGACGGATGGCTGTACCCTCATCAGGTGAAATCGTTCGATTATCGAGAGCGGGGTGTTTCGTTCATTGCCAAGCTGGGCGACGACGATTTTCTGATCGATGTGATGGATCGCGTGCGGGCGTTTATTGACCCGGATTCGATGGCGTAAACAGCACCCGCGATTCCACCCACCGTCGGCCAGGATCTCGCGACACGACCGGTAAATGCCCGATTTGTGGCCTTTGGCGGCCTCTACTTGGGTGTGATCTTCGTGCCGACCGATTCCCCACGGATGACGCGCGCGATATTCCCCGGCGTCTTGAGGTTGAATACGACGAGCGGAATCCCCCGCTCCATGCACAGCGTAATGGCGGTGAGGTCCATCACGCGAAGCTTGTCGCGCAGGACCTGTTCGTAGGAGATTTCGTTGTAGAGGATCGCGTCCTTGTCCTTCTTGGGGTCGGACGAATAGATTCCATCGACTTTGGTCGCTTTGAGCAGAACGTCGGCCTGCAATTCGGTGGCGCGGAGTGCGGCGCAGGTGTCGGTGGTGAAAAAGGGGTTGCCGGTGCCGGCGGCGAGGATGACCACCCGGTTCTTTTCCAGGTGACGCACGGCGCGGCGGCGGATAAAGGGTTCGCACACGCTGTAGATGCCGATCGCCGATTGAACCCGCGTCGGCTGACCCATCTTCTCCAGCATTTCCTGAAGCGCCAGGGCATTGAGCACCGTCGCCAGCATGCCCATGTAGTCGGCGGTGCTCCGCGGAATGTGGCCCTGCTCGGAAAAGGTCGCGCCGCGGATGAAATTCCCCCCGCCCACGACCACAGCCAATTGAACGCCCATCTGGGCGACCTGAGTGCATTGTCGTCCGATATTCTCCAGTTCCGTCGGGTCGATACCGAATCCGCCCTCGTGACAAAAGCCTTCGCCGCTGATTTTGAGAAGGACCCGCTTGTAGACTGCTGGAGAGGTTTGCGTCATGGCCGGGCGATTATAGCCGGAGGCTTCACGGATTCCTGCGGGGCAAATCACGTATGGCTCCAGCCCGCCATCGACATCCGGAGCCCTCGAATGTCGGACCAGGACAAAATCACGAGCTTGCTGACCTCCAATGCAGAGGAGTCATGACATCGACAACTTCGGCCTTCGACATCACCGCCATCGCAGCCGTCTTGAACGGCCGCCACGGGCGGGCATAGAGCTTGCCCGCAAACTTCTTCTCGAAACGCTCCTTGTCTTCTTTCCATGCCTGTCCCTTGTCGCCGTGCGATCCGTGAATCGGAAACAGATCATTCGCAACAGAGATGCGGTACCCCGCCATGTATGCCCGAAATGTGAAGTCCAGATCGTACATGTGAAAGCCTTTGAACGTCTCGGCGTCGAACGGCACCGACTCCACGACATGCCGCCTGGCGCAGATGAACAAGCCATCCAGCGCCTGCATTCCATCAGTTCGCCGTCCCTGCACAGACCAGAATTGCACGTCGTAACAATCTCCGTAGGTCGGATTCGGTATCGCGACCTGCCCATATGAATATGGCGGTCCCGCACCCGTCAATTGCCCGTCACGCAGGAGCGTGGTTCCCTGCACGCCCAGCACATCGCAGCGCTCCAAATGGCCGAGCAACCTGCGGCGAAAGTCGGCCGCGAGAAACTCCACGTCGTCATGGACGAAGATGAGGATGTCGACGGGCGCCCAAAACCGGCCACCTCGGGGCGCGTTGAAAACCGGCCATTTTGAGAAGGAACGGATTCGCCAAGTAGCTTGTTCCCGGCGCTCGCCGGGAGCAGAGGGCAATGGCGAACCAGCTCAAGATGGCATT
>DATHPP010000547.1:0-3776 GCA_035483795.1 Tepidisphaeraceae bacterium
AATGCCATCTTGAGCTGGTTCGCCATTGCCCTCTGCTCCCGGCGAGCGCCGGGAACAAGCTACTTGGCGAATCCGTTCCTTCTCAAAATGGCCGGTTTTCAACGCGCCCCGAGGTGGCCGGTTTTGGGCGCCCGTCGACAATCCGAACGATCTTCCATACGATGTCCAGATCACAGCCTGCATCGTCCACATCAACGATGGCAGCATCGAAATTGGTGTCAAACGTTCGGCTGACTTGCTGCTCAGCAAGGAGAATTTGGTAAACTGGAGCAGTGGTTATCCCGAGGGGAGATCGTGGTCGTGGCAGCGGACTGTTCCAATCGGAACACTCGCCTATTTTCGTAGTGGCAATGTTGTTCACGAAACCGTAGCGATAGACGCCGCTGGTTTCTATGTCGGGTCATGTGCGCACGGCGGGCCTTCGGGTTCTTGGGTACAGTTCAACACGTTCGTCCTTGCGGTTCCGTTGTGGGCGTGCATGGTCGTTTTGCTGATCCTGCCGGTCGCGTGGGTGCGGGCACGGCTTGACCGTGTGGCACGGGCGGGAAGGTGCCAAATCTGCGGCTACGATCTCACCGGCAACACCAGCGGCACCTGCCCGGAATGCGGCACGCCGGTCCCGAAAGTCCACGACGAGAAAAGCCCCCGGCCTGCGTGAACGAGCGGTCCCCAACCTCCGCCTCCTCCGCGATTCCGGTAGAATGATCCGTGATGCGTCGCCGATTATTTGCCCTGGCGTCTGCGGTTTCGCTGCTGCTTTGCGTCGCCACGTTGGGCTTTTGGCCGAGCAAACGACAGACAACGATATTCATGGTGCCACTGCCCACGGGTCTATCGGTTGGAATCGACGCGGGTGCCGATTCAATCGTGTGGGTGCGTGACCAGTTTGCGATACCACAGGAAATTGACGTGACGAACGGGCGCGGGATGCCCCGGCTTGACCCGTCTTTCGGGCTGTGGTTGCAGGCCCGCGCTGAATACGAAGGCGATCTACTGATCTGGAAGTGGGGAAGTTACCACCTCCTCGATGGCGGACGAGGTATGGGACATGAATATGGACGTGACGACGGCATTGTAAGATGGTTCGCGATGCCACCTTGGGTTGCCGCTGCAATCTTGGCGGCGCTGCCCACGATGTGGATTCGGAAATGGTTGTCCCGACCCCGAGCCGGGTCGTGCCAGCATTGCGGCTACAACCTGATCGGCAACACCAGCGGCGTCTGCCCGGAATGCGGCACGCCGGTCCCGAAAGCACCCGACCAGAAAAGCCCCCGGCCTGCGTGATTCACGGGTCAGGGGCTTTTTTGTTTCATCGCCGGTGCATCGTGGTTGCAAACAGCCTGCCGGTGGGCTTCCGCCCGACGGCGTGCTGCAAGTAACGCTCAAGCTCCTGCTGCATGAGCTTGTCCCAGTTCGCCTGCACGACCTTCTCGGTTTCCACCGACAGGGCCTTGGCCCAATACGCCACGGCCATCGCGAGGGCGTCGAGGCGGTCGTCTTTGGCGAGTGCTCCCTTGTCCCGCGTGATGCGGGTCAGTTGGAAGAACAATTGATAGCGCTGATGGTGTTCGATGCTGTAGCTCTGCGTGCTCTCGAAGTCCCGCCGCACGAGATCGGCGTTGACCACGAGCCGGTGCGATTGAATGACCGGCTCAAGGGTGTCGCAGATACGCCGCTCCTTCTGCGTGTTGTGCTTGACCTCCTCCACGCCCACGGGATAGCGGGCGGTGAGATGCGGTTGCAGGAGCTTGCCGAACATGCCATCGCCGAAGTTGGCCTCAATCAGAACCTTGTTGACCTTGTACCGCTCGGCCAGCTTGGCGAGACCTTCGAGCGTCTCGACCGAATGCCCCTGCCCCGGAGGGAATCCCCCCGCGTCGAGCAGGAACACGAGGCCGTGAAGGGTCTTCGTGATGGTGTAGGTCGTCTCATCCGTCCCGGTGCCCGCCGGGTCCACCGTCATCAGGGCACCCGTATAGGGGAGATACCTGATATCGGGGAGCGGGACGGGGCGGTAATACTTGTCGGGCTTGATGCCGACGTTGGGGAGGTCTTCGATGATCCACTCGGGAGCAGCCGCCCACACGACCTTCTCGGGGCCGTTCTCGCTGTCGAGATGGCACACCACGAGGTCACGGAGCTTGAGCGGGTACTTGCCCGCGCCTTCTGCCCGCGGTGTCCCACGGGTCCTCGGCGGTCATCGTGTGACGGGCAGCCGGGCTGGCGGTCCGAGAAGACGCGACCGATCCTCTGCCGCTGTGCGGCGTATGCCTGGCCTCAGCCGCCTGGCGGGGGATTATGCCGCTGGCCGGAGCCGCCGCTTTACCGGCGCACGACTCCGGCCGGTACCTCTGGCGCGTATCGTGCCGGAGGCGTCACACTTGTGCGAAGGCAAAATCCTTGCAACCCTTACTCTGCGCGGGTAGCCTCTGGGCTCCATTTCATCTGGAAAGAATCGGTTTTACGGCTCAAAATCTGAAGGAGGTACGTGATGAACCTCTCGTCGAGGCGCAAGTTTTTGACCACGATGGGCGTAGCCGCGGGTGCCGTGGCGGTGGGGGGACCCTTGGCCAACCTCGCGATTGCCGAATCGCCGGTCGAGCTAAAGAATTGGGAAGGAACGATCGACTTCTCGACCACGGGGATTTCGCCGTTTACGCTCAGCGGCACCGCGTCGCACCTGGGACAGTTCACGGCTACCGGCGAAGTGATGTTTGTTCCGGGGCAGTCCCAAGGGTCGCTGGTCGGCACCGGAGTGGTCGCTTTCACGGCCGCCGACGGCGATATGCTGGTCGGCGTGGTGACCTGGGACGCGGACGCCGAGGTTGACGCCCAGCGCAGCAGCGGCATCCATTTTTCCTGGCGCGATTCCGTCCAGTTCAGTGACGGAACGGTCGTCTCCAGTACCGGACGATTTGCCCAATCCCGGCCGCCGGGCCTGGTCGTCATTGCCATTATTGCGATTCTGATCGGGCTGCTCTCGCCGGCTCAACGCCTTTGAATCGGGCACTTGTGCCAGTGTCCGATTCGATCGTCCAAAGCTCGTCTCGGATGCATCGGACGCGGAAAGGGGGACACCCCTTTCCGCGTCCCGGCAACACCAGCGGAACAACCTGTCAAAAGTGGATTCTGCTGAAAAACCCCTCATTCGGCCGGAATCGTCCGCGTTTTTGGAGCGCCAGTGCGGATCGAATGGGCTCCAATAGGGGTTTTTCAGCAGAATCAAAAGTGAAGCGTTGACCCCGACTGGACGTCCGGAATCAAAAGTGAAGCGTTGACCCCGACTGGACGTCGCGGCGCCTGCCGCCGTGGCTTTCAGGAAATCGCGGCGATTCATGATGGGTTCTCCCAAATGAACGATGAGCGTAGCCGCTGCCTGATCTGCGTCAATTCCAGCCTCTTCACCAGTCCGGCCTATGATGCGAGTGAGTAAAGCAAGTGGAAACAAACGCAGCCGGGCAACTTGCGACGCTCTTTCGGCCTGTTGGCCAAAAGGAACTCGACCTGATTCGCCAGAGCGGCATGACCGCTTTCCCTGCCCGGCTGCCGCATCAGCCGATTTTCTATCCGGTCCTCAGCGAGTCCTATCAGCCCGTGGTAAAAGTCGTTTATCCACTGGAATCCGTGATTGACTCATATATATTGTGACAGTCGCAATCACGGAGGAACTCATGGCGATGGGCAAACGCAGGAAGCACGGGCAGCAACCCCTCTTCGTGGCGGCGGCGGACCTGCCGCGGACGGTGGCCCATCCGTTCTACCAGAAGCTCAACGAG
>DATHPP010000548.1:0-8539 GCA_035483795.1 Tepidisphaeraceae bacterium
CGATTCCGATTGAGTAAGCATGCCGAGGAGGAACTCCGGCGAAGGTCCATTCCGCGCGGGCTTCTCGACCAGGTGCTGAATCGTCCCGGCCAGGTTGTCGCCGAGCAAGGTGGGCGGAAGGCTTATCAATCGCAACTCGACTTTGGAGGCGGTAAAATCTTCCTGCTCCGAGTCATCGTCGATGACCGTGTCGACCCCGCAGTTGTCGTGACGACTTACCGCACGAGCAAGATCGCCAGGTACTGGAGGTAACGATGAAAGTAACTTATGACCCCGAGACCGATACGCTACGACTCGTATTTGGCCGCGCACAAATCGAGGAGAGTGACGAGGACAAGCCCGGCGTCATTCTCGACTATGACAAGGATGGTAACGTCGTAGGCCTGGAGATTCTCGATGCCTCCAAGCGCATGGACAATCCGCGCAGCGTGGAATATGCCGTCGCAGAATAACGTCGCCTGGCTCGCTTCATTGTTGTCCTGGGGTTCCGTGAGTGGATTTGGCTGGGACTGATCAGCTTTCATTCGGCCTCCATAACGCCGAGGCCTGTCGGGCAATCATCGACCTTGTCGCGTCGTTTCAGCGCGCTTTAATGCCCGGTCGATCTTCGCGATGGTCGCGGTGTCCGCCGTGACCTTGGCCCTTTCGATTCGATTCAGCGTCTCGGCCCGTATCTGTGCGGCGGCCGCCAGTGCCCTTTGTGACAGGCCGACGGCCTCCCTCCGGCGAATGATCTCGCGGGCGACCGACACCCGGCCCGTTTGAACCGCGGGGAAGTTCCCTTCGGCATCCGCCCCCGGAAAATCGGGCAGGGCGGGTCGTGCCGCGGTCATGTTCCGGTATTCGCTCTCGGGGACCAAGACGAAGATTTTGCCGTCCATCTTCAACGTCGCATGCGACATAAATTCGATTTCGGATGACCAGCGGTACTGATTCAAGTTCGACCCTCGCGGCCGGCGTTATCGTGGCCGTCGCGGCCATCTGAGGCACTCTACCGCGATTGCATTCTGAGTCAACGACGACTTGCTTTACAACTCAATCACCGCCAATACGCTCGATCTGCCAAGCAGGAATTGTAATGAGGAGTTTGCCCCGGGGACGTCCAAGGTCTGGCAGATTACAATGTGCCGAGGACGACGCATGAGAGCGATGGTATTGAACAAGCCCGCGCCGATTGAAACGAGCCCGCTCGTACTTGCCGACGTGCCTGATCCGACTCCGAAGAAAGGTGAGATTCTTGTCCGCGTCGAGGCGTGCGCGATCTGCCGGACGGATTTGCACGTGGTGGAGGCGGACCTGCCGCCGGTGAAGGACCGGATCATTCCAGGGCATCAGGCGGTCGGGCGCATCGAGGCGTGCGGGCCGGGCACGAAGCGGTTTTCCGTCGGCGATCGCGTGGGGATCGCGTGGCTGCGGTACACCGACGGAAGCTGCCGGTATTGCATGTCAGGCAGCGAGAATCTGTGCCCCAACGCGCGGTTCACCGGCTATCAAGAGGACGGCGGCTATGCCGAGTACGCCGTGGTGCTCGAGGATTTTGCCTATGCGATTCCTCAGGCGATGGATTCGACGCGCGCCACGCCGCTCTTGTGCGCCGGGATCATCGGCTATCGCGCGCTGCGGCGAGCGGAAGTGAAGCCGGGCTCGCGACTCGGGCTTTTCGGCTTCGGGTCGTCAGCCCACATCGTCATTCAGGTCGCGCTGCACTGGGGATGCAGGGTCTACGTGATGACGCGCGACCAGCGACACCGCGAACTGGCGCGAAAGCTTGGTGCCCAATGGACCGGCGGCGCCGACGACCGGCCCCCCGAGCCCGTCGACAGCGCCATCCTCTTCGCCCCCGTGGGAACGCTCGTGCCGCCGGCGTTGGAAGCCCTGGAGATGGGCGGAACGCTGGCGGTGGCAGGGATCTATCTCACCGACATCCCGACTCTGAATTACGAGCGCCACCTGTTCCACGAAAAGACGCTCCGCAGCGTCACGGCCAACACCCGCAAAGACGGCGAGGAGCTGCTCAAGCTGGCAACCGAAATCCCGCTCGTGCCGGAGATCACCCGTTTCAAGCTCGAAGAGGCGAACCTCGCGCTTCAGAAGCTCAAGACCGATGCCGTCAGCGGGACGGGGGTGTTGGTAATGTGAGGATGGCGATGACAGACGCGGCCGACACAATCCGATGCGTCGAATGCGGCGCGATCGTCCCGGCGGGGTTCGAGAGCTGCAAGGCCGTGTTCGAGGACGTGTGCGCGTTGGAGTACGGCGATCCCCGCTTCGGCGCCGTGCATCTTCTGACCGTGGACGCCTATACGCTCCAGCACTCCGCCCAGCGCGGCCCGCGGTCCAACGCCTTCCACCTGATGCGGGTCTGCCGGCTGATCGAACATGGCGACGATCCCACCATCGGCCGGCGGCCGCCGCGCCACCAGGCAAAGGCGTTCGAGAAAGAATACCGTGATTTCCCCTACCTCGCGCCGCCGTCAGAACCTGGCGCGTTGACGATCGTCGACGTACACGGAGCCGCCGGCCCCGAAGACCATGCCCAGCGCGTACGGCGTTACGCACAGACCGTGTGGCAGGCGTGGGAAATTCATCACCCCTGGGCCCGAGAGTGGGCGGGCCGCATTGTTTCGTGAACAGGACTCGACATGTCATTCTCCCCGCGACCCGATGAATCGATGAATCCCGGCTTCTACGATCAGGCGCCGGGCAAGTTTCCGAGCGGTAATGTTTGGAGCTACCGGTCGAATCTTTCAGCAGTCTACGGACCCGTCAACCCTTACTCTCAGTAAAGAGGCCGCATGTGGACGATCATCTCGCACTGGCGGTGGCGACGACCGAGCCCGACAGGTCGATGCACTATCCGTGGGTCGGCATTACCGGCATTGATTGGGACGCCAAGAATCAGCGGATGGTCGCCATCTTCTATGGGCGGGCCTTCGAGCCGGGACGCAGTATCGGCGTCTTCGGCGAGGGCGACACCCTGCCCCCTCCCTGGGACAAATGGAAGGTGCTTGAGATTGACTGGCGTATCAACTTCCAAACCAAGGAGGGGCGCACCGAGCCGAAGAACGTCGTCATCCGCAATGTGGAGACGGGCGAGAAGGTGAAGCTGTTTCCACATGGGATGCCTAAAACGCAGCCCGCGGCGACCCAGCGGGGCGGGTGAAGCCATGGCTCGACCCTCACGACCTACGCTGTTGTTCCTGGGGGTCATGCTCGCTGGCCTGGTGTTGGCGGCGGCATCGCGCTCGCCCTCACCAGGCCGGCGACTGCGCCGGTCCCAAAGCCGCCGCCGCTCCCGACCGGCATGTTTGTGTTCGACCAGCTTGCCGTCTACGACACCGCCGACCCCTTCCACGCGGAGTTTGCTACTGTGAACCTCCATGAGCCGGACCGCTCCGGCGGTCCCGCCGTGATAGGCACGCGGCTCCCAGCGCCGTGGGAACACTGGCAGATTGTCGAAATTGCACCCTCCACCCCACCGGGAGCCGGCTACGTCGTCCTCAAGCACGACCAGACCGGCCAGCGATTCATCGCGTGGGAAGACCCCGCTCGCCCCGGCAGGACTGGACCACCCAAGCCGCTCCCGGTCCCGCTCTGGCCCGGCATCGGTTGCATCGGCGTCATGCCAGACATTCAGAATACGAGCGTCTGGCACGCCGATTTGACTGGCGGGGCGTACACTGTGGACGCGACGTTAGGCACGTTCCACGTCGGCGACTTGCTGCCGGGCGCGTGGAGCCGCTGGCGCGTGAAGGAACTGATTCATCGCCCGATCCCGATCGAGCGCCGCCGCCCGATCCGCTACGGCGATCCGGCGTTCGAGTACGCCTGCGTGATTGTCAATGACGATACCGGCCAGACGGCGAGATTGCCTTTCAAGCAGTTAATTGACCTGCCCCGCGATTCGCCGTTGGTGACGCCAACGACGGCCCAGCCCGCGACGCAACCCGCGGCGACATCCTTACCTTCCCAGCCTCTCCTGGTATGCGACCGAGTGTTGGCGGGCAAGGCGCACATCAGCGTCATCGGCGGCAAGGCCCTGGGCTGGTTTCGCATGAACGACCTGTTGCCCAAGCCCTACGACCAATGGAGGGTTCATCAATTCCATCCGGCGTATGTTGACAAAGAGACGGGCGTCATCGTAGAGGCCGGCGTCACTGTCTGGAACGACAAGACGGCGCGGACGGTCCGGCTCCCGACAGCGCGATCGACACCGACGACTCAGGCCACTGCACGACCTTGATTCTTTGGCGCGAGCGACTCATGGCCTCCCTTACATGTCCCCGCCGCCGCAAGCCCCTACCTGGCGGGTCCGCCTTCTGCCGGCGGTGCGGGCAACCCCTTGATGGCGCCGCATGTCATTCTCCCCGTGATCCGGCGGATCGTGAACTGAATCCCAAAGGCCGAGGTCGGATTCGAACCGACGAATAACGGATTTGCAATCCGTCCCCTTAGTCCACTTGGGTACTCGGCCTAATTTACTTTCTTGTAACGACTTGCGCCAATTCGTCGTTGTCGGTCAGTGATAATAAATGCAATTCAATGCCACTCATCCGATTGTAGCCGCAGCCCATATCCAGGCAAGCATCCAGCGGCACCTTGGGGTCGTAGCCGTCCGTGTCTGCACGGGTCGGCTTTCCCATCTCGCTCGCCCATCTCGCTGGCGACGTTAAAATGAAGGCATGCGCCGCTGGCTGTCGACGGCCTATCGAAATGTGGGTGAGCCGATGGAGAAGGATGTCGCCCCGCGCCATTTAATTGCGATGCTGTCGCTGGTGATGTTCTTAACCTCGCTCTATTTGGTTCCCAATCTGGTGTTTGCCGTCAGTTATCTGGCCATCTCGTGGCCAAGGGAATGGGCAGGCCCCGACGGCCGGCTGGCCATTCTCAGTACCGTTGCCAATCTCGCGTTTCTCGTCGCGTTCACCAGGTCGATCCGGCGTCAGTCACGCGGTTTGGCGGGAGCGGCGGCGCTTATCGCCGTGATAGCTGGCCTTGCCGCCGTCTTCCCCGATTACAAGAACTTTGGCTTTGGATATTGGCTTTGGATCGCGTCCTTTGCCACTCTGCTTTGTGCAGCAACGCTTCCGGTCGGCCCCCAATCTAGCGCAGGGCCACCAACGGACCTGGCAGATGGAAAATCGCGATTTCCAACTGACCCATAACTCCCGGTCGCGTCGAGTCCCGCATCGCCCCACGGCGTATGCTCTTGGTTTCACGGCCGGCGACGTGGGTCGGCAGAACAGTCACCCAATGACCAGCGAGCTTGCCAAGACGATCTCCACCTCGGCCGTTTGGGTTTCGACGGCGGTTCTGACCACTTTCGGATTGTTCAGGATGAATTTCAACGGTGAGCTGGGCGGCGTTATCCTGCTGCTCATTGTCGTTGCTGTCTTTGCTGGAGCGACGCTGGGAACGATCGCCATCTGGTCTCCCTGGCTTCTCACGAGACACGCCGAAACGCGAATGGCGGCCTTCGAGGTATTGCAGCCAAAGGAAAAGGAACAAGAGGTGGCCAAACAGTGACCGGCGGGAGACTGTGAGCGTCGCCCCCGTCACGGATTCAATCACGTCAGTCCTGAGAAAGGGATTTGTCCGCGATTCAGACTTTTGTACCTTAGGCAGAATCGCCGGCGACGTTCGTCGGCCCTCGAAACCCGCGATGGCTCGCCAAGGGGGCTCGCCAGCGAACGCCTTTGTCGGCGGAGCCGTCTGTGGGATCACGCCAATCAAGGATCACGACGATGAAAATGACAACCCAACCACCGACCGATCGCTCCGCATGGAAGGCCCTCGAGGCCCATTCCGACGCGGTCAAAGCGCTGCATCTGCGCGAGCTGTTTGCCCAGGATGCGTCGCGAGGCGAGCGGCTGACCGCCGAGGCCGCGGGCCTCTACTTCGACTACTCGAAAAACCGCGTTACTAACCAGACGCTCAAACTGCTGCTCCAACTCGCAGACGAATCCGGTTTGCGAGCCCGAATCGACGCCATGTTCCGCGGCGAGAAGATCAACATCACCGAGAACCGGGCGGTGCTGCACGTCGCCCTGCGATCACCCAAGGGCGCGTCCATTGTCGTGGACGGCCAGAACGTTGTGCCGCAGGTTCACGCCGTGCTCGACAAGATGGCGGACTTTTCCAACCGTCTTCGAAGCGGATCGTGGAAGGGCCACACCGGCAAACGCATTCGCAACGTCATCAATATCGGGATCGGCGGATCTGACCTGGGACCGGTGATGGCATACGAGGCGCTGCGGCATTACAGCGACCGCGCGCTGACCTTCCGATTCGTCTCCAACGTCGACGGAACGGATATCGCCGAGGCGACGCAGGATCTCGATCCGGCGGAGACGCTGTTCATCGTCTCCTCGAAGACGTTCACGACGCTGGAAACCATGACCAACGCGCAGAGCGCCCGCGAGTGGTCGCTGAAGGGATTGGGCGGCGACGTGAAAGCGGTGGCGCGGCACTTCGTCGCCGTCTCCACTAACGCCGCGAAAGTGGCGGAATTCGGCATCGATACCGCCAACATGTTTGGTTTCTGGGACTGGGTGGGCGGCCGCTACTCGATGGATTCGGCGATCGGGCTGTCGACGATGATCGCCATCGGCCCGGACGCTTTCCGCGAGATGCTCAGCGGCTTCCACGAGATGGACGAGCACTTCCGAACGGCCCCCTTCGAGCGCAACTTGCCCGTGCTCCTGGGACTGCTG
The DNA here is from genome assembly GCA_035483795.1 of Tepidisphaeraceae bacterium. GTDB lineage: Bacteria > Planctomycetota > Phycisphaerae > Tepidisphaerales > Tepidisphaeraceae > DASXMX01. The sequence goes on from DATHPP010000548.1 coordinate 6,714, forward strand.
AGCATCTGGAACAACAATTTCCTGGGGGCAGAGACGACCGCAGTCTTGCCCTATGAACAATACCTCAAGCGCTTTCCCGCCTATCTCCAGCAGTTGACCATGGAAAGCAACGGCAAGCACGTCACGCTTTCGGGCAAGCGAGTGACGTACGACACGGGCCCGATCTACTGGGGTGAGCCGGGCACGAATGGCCAGCACTCGTTTTACCAACTGATCCACCAGGGAACGCGGCTGATTCCGTGCGACTTCATCGCGTTCGTCGAGCCGCTCAACCCCGTCGGCCGCCATCACGACATGCTGCTGGCAAACGTGCTGGCGCAGAGCGAGGCGCTCGCATTCGGAAAGACCTACGAGCAGGTCAAGGCGGAGGGAACGCCGGATGCGATTGCGCCGCATCGTGTCTTTGAGGGCAACCGCCCCAGCAACACGATCCTCGCCCAGCGTCTGACGCCCGAGACGCTCGGCAAGCTCGTCGCGCTCTATGAACACAGCGTTTTCACGCAGGGAACGATCTGGGACATCGACTCGTTCGATCAGTGGGGCGTGGAGCTGGGCAAGGTGCTGGCGCAGCGCATCATCCCCGAGCTGGAAAGCAAATCCGATCCTCAGCTTGGGCACGACAGCTCGACCAACGCGCTCATCCGCCGTTACCGCAAGCTTAAAGCGGCTATCTGACCCAGACCAGAAAGCCAACGACAATGAGAAAGCCCTTTGACGAACTCGTCAAAGGGCTTTTTGTCTCGTTGAGTCAGGGTGATAGGATTTGAACCTACGACCCCCAGCACCCCATGCAGTGCCGAGGTGCTGAAAAACCGCTTTAACGACCGAAAAACGCCATCACCACCGGACAGCACAACCGCGTTTCGGTTGTAAAAACGCGGATTGTTTTGTCACTGACAACTCATTCTTGCGCTGTGCTTGGGGTCATCGGTTTAGGCTCCTTGCCGGCAAACCGATCACAAATCCCCTTAAGCCACTCCCTGATCTTCTCCTCCTGCTCGGCTGGCGTAGTGGCGGTCGCCAGCATCGCCATCAGCGGCGCCGTGTTCATAAATGCAGCACGAACGGCATCAGACTTCGCGAGGTGTTCCCGCTCGATTTGGGAGCGGCTGACCGATTTCTTTCGGCGGTCCGCGAACTTGGCCTCTAACTTGTTGATTCTGTCGACGAGCGACTTGTATTTGCGATCCCAGTCGTCACGTTTTTTCTTCGCGCGTTTTTTCATCTTCCGGCATCATCATTACCCATATGGTTGAATTTTTCAAGGGATAGTACCTTGCGAAATTCTGACCCTACGGGACAATTCCCCCGATGGGCGATCTGCAATCAATGCGCAAGGCCGCGGCGACGGCCGGCGTCGACCGAAAGACGGTCGAGAACTGGGTCAAGCTGGGACTGTTGAAGGGGAAGCCGGCGATCATCGGCCGGATCAACGCCACGCTCGTCAGCGTGAAGGCGCTCCGCGCCCTGGCCAAGACACGCCCGGTCGGGCGCCCGAGGAAAGTCCCGGCATGATCGCGGTCAGCAGCCGCTGAGCCGGGGCGTCAGGACCGCAGACCCGCCCGATGCGATGGCGGAACACGCAGGGAAAAAACCGCAGACCGTAGGATCGTTGCCGAGGATGATTTGTCGCGTGCAGTCGATCGTTCCCGCCGCCGGAGTTTCCTGGCCACAGAACAGCGACCAATGATAAAGAACGCTCGAAGGGTTGCCGGGGGTGATGACGTTAATCGTCGCGTTCACCGCCCAATAGCACGGATCGGCCGTTAATGGGGACCCAAGCAAACTGACGCTGATCGTCGTCGGCCCCGATTGCGCGAAAGCCG